>JANOFL010000037.1:0-37911 GCA_031405895.1 Planctomycetota bacterium | reverse complement strand
GCTAGCCGATTCCCTTGGGTGTGAGTTGGTGGCTGAATCAGCGTTCTCGGCTAGCGCCTCAGGCTCACAAGAATTCGTCGTTTTGACAGGCCAGCCTAAGGCTGAGTGCGAATACGAGACAGCGGCAATCTGGCCTCGCCTAAACCTTTCGACCGGGGGATCGCAACTTCGAAGCCTGGTTTGCGGGCAGTATTGTCCGGTTCCTTGTCCGGTTCAAATGAACCAGTACTGGCGAACGGGTGTCGTTGCCTCCGGACACTCCAGTTCGGACAGGAGCGGCCGGACTGGCTGGACAGGCCGGCAAGGCCGCCAGAGTCCTTCGATCAACGGAAAATGGGCCGCCTTGCAATGGTGAAAACCAGCAGGTACCCTGATTTTCCACCTTGCAGGGGTCGTAGCTCAATTGGTTAGAGCACCGGCCTGTCACGCCGGGGGTTTTTCGAGCAAGCCCCCGCCGGTCCTGCAGGGTGTTGGCGAATAAGGACCGTCGAGACCCGCTGGATGCGACCAATGGTCGGATAGGTCCAGCGACGTTGAACCGATCCGAAGACCCCGCCCGGCTGCTAACCGGGCGGGGCATTTTCTTGTTTGGGAGCGTCGTCATGCCCCAGCCCGCGCGGGTCGCCCGTCCGGAACTTCCGCCGGCGTCAACCGACGTGGCCGCGCCTCGGGCCGCACCGCAAGTCGTCGAGGTCGTGCACCGATGGGCCGCCGCCCGTGACGCTCAGGCACTGCGGGAAGTGCGGTCAATTGCCGGCTCGTTCCGCATGATCGCCTGGATTTTCGTGCTCGAATTCGTGTTCGTCCTGATCCTGTACGGCGTGCTTGAACTTCGGCTTTACGCCTTCCAGCGGGACATCGAGCGGGCGCTCCAGCCCCTGCAGGAAGTAGCAAAAAATCCTGGCGGACCCCCGCTTCCGTAGTTGACACGGGCAAAACTCTGGGCTTAGATTGCCCCCAGCTCGCGGAGATTAGCACCTCCGCAAACTATCCGACCAGCTCTCACGGCCCCACCTGGGCCGAGCCTGCTGGCCGCTGCCATGCAGAAGACCAAGACAACCCCGCACGGTTTTTCCGTGCGCTGATGCCGCGCGTCTCCGCGAGCCATACCGCAAGGATCGGCGTCCCGCCGGCCCGCGTCTCCATCGTCGAGGCGCGGGCCGGGGGGCAACGGAGGGACCGCGATGGAATCGCCAAGCAGTGGAACTAGGCTGGGCCGACCGGCCGGGGGCGCTAACCCGGAGGTTCACCTGGCCGGACCAACCAGCGGCGGCGACGTGCCAAGCCGCTTAATGCCGCGGCGGGTCGCCGCGACACTCACGGACGGCCAAACGCCGCGGGGGCGGGCGAGGACGCCGGAGCAGGCCCCCGCCGGTGGAGTCCTGCAGCATGAGTCAGTCATCGGACCGCCCACGATTCCGGGTTGTGGGCTTGCCTTTACAGCAGGGGGCGACGGCGACCCCGGCGGCGGAAAAATACCGGCGACAACTTCCCAGCGTCGCCGCCATGCCTTACCGCCAACAATCTGCCCGCGCGGCCGTCGGCTCCTTCGAGCCGTCGCGCCACGCCCCGCCGCTCGCGCCAACGATCACCGACCTGTGGGAGGGCGGCGTTCGCGCCGACCTGCAACGTCAGGTCACCGCGGGACTGGTGCCCAAGGACCGGCTGCTCCAGTACGGCCGGGCGATGGACTGCTGGCGGGAGTTCTGGACCGACCGGCCAATCGAAAAACCCCCGGCCTCCTTGGCCGGGGGTTTAATGACCTTCGCTTCGGCCGAGCCGCCGCTGCCCGTTCCCGGCCGGCTGTTTCGCGAGTGGATGGACTGGTGCCGCGGCGTCAAGAAGGTCTGCGAGCGGACGGCCCGCAAGTGGCTGGTCTGTCTGCAGGGCATTGTCCGCGAGGGGACCGACGGCGACCTGCGGCTTCCGCGGGTCAAACACCGGCCGCACGTGGCCCGGTCCTACAAGCTCGACCTCGACGCGGCCGCCTGGACCGCCCTCTACGAAGCCTGCGATCACGCCGTCTGGCCATTGCCCGGCCGTCGATCAACGCCGGGGCGCGTCGCCCCGGGTCTGGCCGACGTGGAGCCCTCGGCCTGGTGGCGCTGCGCGATCGTGCTGTTTGCGACCTACGGTTTCCGGACGCAGGAGCTGCTCTCGTACTCGGCCGACAAGTCCGCGCTCGACTGGTCGGAGATCACCTGGACGCCCGCGATCCCGGTCAAGGGCTGCCGGGTGGAGAACGCGGCCGGCTGGCTCTCCTACACCCCGCAAAAACAGGAGGAGACCAAGCCCGAGCCGCTCACGCTGGCCCTGACCGTTCCTGTCCGCGCCCACCTGCAATCGTTGTGGCCGGACGGTCAGGCCCCGACGCTCGGCCCGGTTCTGCCGATGCCGCGGGCGAACAAGGTCCTCCGTCACCACTGGCAGCGGCTGGTCACCGCGGCGGGCCTGACCCACTTCGCCGGCGTCGACGGGCTGCTGCTGAAACACCTCCGCAGCTCTCACTCCACCTGGTGCGAATCGATCCGGCCGGGGATGGGCGAAGTCATCCAGGGCCGCGCGGCGCGGACCGTCACCTGGAAGCACTACATCCAGCAGGTCGGCATGGTCACCGAGACGCTTCACGAGCTCGCGACCCGGCTCCCGCCCTGCATGGCCGCGCCGCCCGCCGCGCGTCAGCTGCGGCTCTTCACCTGACCGCGGCCCAACCGTACCTCTCCGAGTCCCCGGCCCGTCTGGCGTCGTCGTGCATCTCCGGCACGGCGCTGTCCAGGCGGGCCGGTTTTGTTTTTACCGCCCAGGAGTTTCCGCTATGCCCGTGAAAGCCCCGCCGGTGCCGCTGACCGATCGCGTCGCCGCCGATAACAAGCGCGCGCGGCTCGACGCGGCCCAGCGCCACGTCGATACGTTGAAGTCGTCGCCCAACGGCCGGATGGCAGTTCGACACTTGTGCCACCTGTTCGACGCCGTCGACAACCTGGACCAGCTGGAATACACCGCGCTGGCGTCAATCCTGGCGGCGACCTGGTCGCCCGAAGGCAACTCGGTTCGCCTGATGGTTCGCGTGGCCCATGGCTGTGCCGCGAATTCCACCAACGGCCCCCACGAGCGGCGCTGTCACGACTGCGGCAACGTGGCCATTCACGCCGACAACATCGCGCCCGAAGTCTGCTGCAAGAAGTGCGGCTCGCAGGACACGCGGTGGACGCGAAAGGCGGTGGGCTGATGGTCGCGTTGAATGACCCCAACCAGTTCCCCATCCCTCCCGAGGTCCTGCAGCGGGCCACGGAGCTGCTGCAAGCGGCGATGGATACGCGCAATCCCGAGGGCTACTTCGCGGCCGCGTTTCACGTCGCCCAGTTTTCCTGCCCGGACAAGTATCGCCGGCCGATGGCCGACGCGAGCGCCAAGCTGTTCCCGATCCTCTCCGCACTGCTCGCGCGTGGCCAGGACCCCAAGCCCTTCATGGTCGAAGTCCTCGCCGCGGCACCGGACCCGATTCTGCGCGGCGTGTTTTTCTGCCTTGTCGGCCTGACGCGCTACCTCGCCGACGCGCCCGCTGCTCCGCCGCCGGCGGCGGAGGCCCGGCCATGAGCCACGATCAGGTTACGTCGATCATTGCCGAGCGCCCGCCCCGCAATCGCCGGCTGCGCGTTTGGGTCAGCTATTGCGCCCGGTGCGGCTGCGCTTGTTACCGCCGCGCCTGCCGTCAATGCGACGGCGACGGCGAAGACGGCGACGGCGTCCGTTGCCCTGGCTGTTTTGGCTTGGGCGGATCGGAGCGCTGCATGATGCCCGAGCAGCACTGCCAGGCAAATCCACTCCCCGGCCGCGAGTCCGTCGCGCGCGGCGGCGTCGAATGGCGGCGACGTGCTGACTGTCCCAACTCGTAGTTTTCCCCCTCAACCCCAACCGGTGACCGATGCTCGATCAAGTTCACCCTGACACGCCGTTCGACAATCACCTGCTCCGCGTCGGCGACTCCGTCGCGAGCAGCGGGGGCGACCATGAACCCGAGGAGCCGTTCGGCAAGATCGCGGTTATCCGTGGCCGGCAGATTCTGGTCCGGCCGTTCAGCGGCGGCCCGGTCCAGTGGCTCGATCGCTCCGAGCTGATGGCCCTGCCGACGCTCGTCGAGATCGAGGTCCTCAAGGGCGAAACCGATACCGGCCAGCTCCGCCTGGCAAGCAGCACTTTGACGCGGCTCGATCCCAGCTGCCGGCCCAGACGCCGCGATCTTCTCATCCACTCCGCAGGCTGACCATGCAGGAATTCCTCCACGCCGTCGCCGACGTTGGCCCGCTGGCGTTTTGTCTGGCGGTCCTGATCCCGCTCGTCGGTGGCTGCTGCTGATCCACGTCACGAAGGGCAACAGACGATGAGCGCCTTCGTTGTGACCGAAACTGGCGTTGTGGTTGAGTACCCGGCCGCGCACCGGATCGTCTGGGAAGAAACGGCGACTGCCTGGGCCGTTTTATACGAAGGCCAGGACGCCAAGGGTAACAACTCCGGGTTCATCGCCCGCGTTCCCAAGGGCTGCATCCCGTCGTTTCAACGGCCCACCACGTTACAGCACGCCCACAACGCGAAAGACGCGGCGATTGCCAACTGCCTTGAAATCGTCGCGGCTTGCATCGATCAGATTCCGGTGACCTGGGCCAATGTTGACCGGCTGAAGATCCTGAAAACGAAGCTCCAGCGGTTCGATATGCGCACCAAAGAATGGAGGCCTGTCAATGGGCGCACCTGATCACCTCAACGAGCTCCGCAACCAACTCCGCGTCGGGCGCGAGGCCCAGCGGGTTTACTTCCGGCTGCGGACCACGCCGGCCCTCACCGAAGCCAAGGCCCAGGAGTTCGCCTGCGACGGGACCTGTCGGGCGATCCTCGCGCGGCGGCACATGTTCGCCGCCGACGTGGTGGAGCTGGCCCAGGCCTGGGCCGTGTTGCGGATCGCGCAAAAGCTCTACTTCCAGCGGCGCGGCGACGGCGAGCTGGCCGCCGCGCGAAAGGCCGAGAAGGAATTTGACCAGCGACTGGAGCCGGCCGCACTCGCCGCGGCCATCAAGCGCCAGCCGACGTTGTTCCCCGTCCACCCCACCCCGGACTGACCGATGTTCATCCGCCATGCAAAGGTCAGCGTTTCCAGCCAGTCGCTGGTCCGCAGTCCGGACAGCGCGATGGTCTGCGCCACCGTCGAGCTGACCGGCGACATTGACGACGCGATCGATCCCGTCGCGCAGATCGACGCGATGCTCAACACGGCCGAGGCCGCGTTCCGCTGGCGCGAGGCCGCCCAGCAACGCGCGGCCACGCCACCCCGTCCCCAGCTGGACCTGTTCGACCCCGAGCGGCCCAAGCCCGCCTGACCCGTTCATTCGTGATTCCGTTTTCCCTCCGTCCCCCGAGGCCCGCCATGATGCCCGCCGCCGTTCCGATCGTTCCACCGCCCGCCCAGCGCATGACGCGCCTGTTTATCGACCGCCGCGTCGGATCGTCGGTTGAGATCAGCGGCCCGTGCCGCGTCGTCATCAAGGAGATCAACCGCGGCAAGGTCAAGGTCGCGATCGAGGCCGACGAGCGGGTCAAGATCCTGCGCGACGACGCGGTCCGCACCTTGCCGCGCGGCGCGTACCTCGCCCCGCCAGCGCCGCTGGCCGTCGCCAGTCACGCCGCCCAGGCTTCCTGACCCGCGTTTTTTCAGCGGCAGGCCGCAAGGCCTCCGTCCACGGAATGGACACGCAACGGCAAATTGATTTTCCCCGCGCGGAAAAGCTCGCGATGCTGGACCGGGTCCGGTTCGGCCGACCGCCGCGGGGCACTCCGGCCCGCTGCCAGGCCAGCGAGGCGGTCTGCAAGGCCGTCCTGAAAGTCATCGACGGCTGCGCAAGGTTCAGCCCGACGAGCTGGCCGGGAGAAGATCTGATCGCCGCCCGAACCGGCTACAGCGCGCGGGCCGTCCGGCGCGCCGTGGCCCGTCTCCAGGGCGTGGGGATTCTGGCCGTCGCCGACCGGGGCCGGATGAGCAACCTGTACGCCATCGTCTGGACGGAGCTGGCGCTCATGGTCCAGCGCCAGCAGGCCGTCAGCGATGCTCCAATTTTCGCCGCGCCGCGCGGGCCGTTGTCAGGACACCCTGTCCTCACAACGGCCGCTGGTTGTGAGGACAGGGTGTCCGGTTGTGAGGACAGGGTGTCCTCCGAACCGTTCAGAAGCGCAAGTGAACCGCCGCCTCTTGGGCGCGCGAGGGCGGCGGCGGAAGTTGCTGGACCGGATCGGGAAAGACCTCCGGCCCACCCACCGCCAGCGAAGGCCGGAGGTCGGCCTGCCCCAGTCCGCGATCGCCCCCCGCCACGGCCGGCGTCGGGATCCACCGACGAGGAGTCGCTCCGCCGCTGGACGATCCAGCGGCTGCTCCGCGCGGCCAAACTCGACTACTGGGAAAAAATCGGCCAGGAGGCCTTTGACCTCGGCCGAACCGTGCCCGAGGTCGCCGCGGCCGTCCGGACGATGGACCACAACCAACACCTTTTTCGCAGCCCCCGCGCGGCGCTGGCCGAATTCCTCCGGACCGGCAATTGGCCCGCCGATGGCGTGGTCACCGTCAGGCCCGTGGACCCAGCTGCTCTCAGCGCCGCCCGCGACGTGGCTCGAGCCGAGGCCGCGGAAAAGGCCCGGGCCGATCAGGCCGCGGCTGCCGTTCACGCCGCCCGCGACGCCGCCTGGTCCGCGCTCCCGCCGCCACGTCGGGCCGAGCTGATCGCCGAGGCCCGCTCGCGCAACGGCGGCCTCCTCGCCAGGCTCCCCGACGACAGCCTCGCCGTCGTGACCCTCGCGCAGGACCTGCTCGACGAGGCCGGCGTTTCCGTTTCCGCAACCCGAGGCCCTTCACCGTGAACCGCCGAACCGCCTTCGACGCCGCCGCCCCGACCGATCCGGCGCTCTCACCAGGCCGCCTCGTCATTGTCAGCTGCCCGTTTTGCACCTACGCGACGGCCCCCTGTGTTTCGACGATGGCCCACAGCCTGCTCCGCACCCACGTCGCGACCTGCCCGAAGCATCCGATGCGGGCGATCGAGGCCGACAACGCCCGGTTCCGCGCGGCGCTCGAAAGGCTGGTTGGCGGATCCGATCGGGCTGACCTTGAGCGGCTCCAGAAGTCCGCGGCCGGCCGCGCGGTGGTGGCATGCGCCCGCGCCCGCTTCGAAGAGGCGATCGCCGTCCTGCTCGCCACCCTGCCCGAGGGCAAGTAATGACCAACCGCGTGCCCGCCCCGCAGTTCCGGATCGATGTCCCGCTCAAAGTGACCTGGACCGTTTTCGCGCGGGACGAGTGCGAGCTCCACCAGCTGGCCGAAAAGATCACCTCTGGCCAGTGGAAACCGAACCTGATCCACCTCGGCAACTACGAGCCGTCCCTCCAGCCCGTCGTCCGCGTCGACGACGAGATCTCCCTCGAAGTCACTGACCTCCGCCCCGCCACCAAGCGAAAGAAAAAACCATGAAAGCCCACGAGCTGGACGAGGTTCAGCAGATTCAGTTCGCGATCAACAGCTTGCCGCCCGAGCAGCGCGAGGCCTGCGACCGGCTCGTCGGCCTGATCGCGCGAGGCATTGCCGCAGCCGGCATCGTCGCCGGGCCGCTGGCCCTCGCACTGTTCGGCGCAAGGGTCGCCGCAACGCCCGGCCTCGACAGCCCGCCGGCGACGCAGGAAGACCTGGCCGCGGCCCTCCTCGCGATCCATCGCGTCTGTTCCGACCTCGGCTCGCGAGGCTGATCATGCCCAAACCAAAAAGCAAATCGGCCCCCCGTCGCAAGGCCGCGGCGAAGCCACCCGGCAACCTGATCGACGCCGGGCACCTGACCACGGTCGGGGGCCAGGTCTACCCGCGCTGTCTGATGATCCAGTTCGACACCGAGCAGGCCGTCCGCGACGCGATCAACGCTCGCCAGTGCAGCTTCCGCCTGTTTGACCCCGCCACCGTCAACGCGCCGACGAAGGCCCGGAGGAAACCATGAGCGGCTACGAGAACGATCCGGAGTTTGTCGCCTGGGCGAAGCGGATCCGCGAGCAGCTGGTGCCCATGATGGAAAATTGCGCCGTGGTCACCTCGATCCTGTGTGACCCGAAGAACGTCGACGCGAAGTTCGCCGTCGAGCTGGGCATCGCCGTGATGCTCAACAAGCCCATCATCGCCCTTGTCCGGCCGGGGATCCAAATCCCGGAGAAGCTGGCCCGAGTGGTGGACCGCTTCGTGGAGTTCCACCCGGGCGACGAGCTGGGCACGATGGCAGGGCTTCGTGAAGCGATCGAGGCCATTCGCCCCGTCGGTCTGACTCCGCCTTCGGAGCCCCGCCCATGATGCCCGTCGCCGACGAGTGCCGTCCGCGCATCGCGCTCCGCTGCCGCTTGGGCTGGCACGACTGGCTGGTTATCGAGGATGAGTCGATTGACCACATCGAGCAGCGGGTCCGCGATCACGTGAACGGTTTTCGCGGGCCAATGACGACGGCGCTCTACGCGCGCCGTTTGCAACGCCGCGTCTGCCGCCGGTGCGACGCGAGGCAGGACCAGATCACGCCAGCCGCCGAGGCCATCGAACAGGCAATGATCGCCGACAAACTCACGGCCGGACGCGCGATCAAGGCCAACGCGGCCGAGGGTATCCCGCCCCCGCCGCCGCCCTTTGACCCGTCTGCACCGGACCGCAATCGCCCGGAGCGCTGCTTTGACCCCTGGCCGCCGCCGAGCCCTCCCCTGGAGTCCTGACCATGATTCCCTGTCCAGACCCGAAGTGCCGTTGTTGTCACGGTCACTCTCTCGAAGAAGACGTCCCGATCTGGGGCAAGGCTGCCATCCTGACGCTGCTGGCCCTGGGACTGTTTCAGGCTTGCGAGACGCTCGCCTGGATTCTCTACCGCCTGTTTTTCTACGTCTGACCAATGACCACAACGCACCAGCCGCCGCGCGGCCCGAAAGTCCGAATGACCCTCGCCCAGCATAGCGCAATGGCCCGCCTGTGCGACGGCTGGACGCTTGAACTTGACGGCGTGTTCGACTGGTGGGTACGCCGCGGTGGCCTCCGTCACGCCGTCCACTATGCGACGCAGGATCGTCTGCTTGCCCAACACTGGATCGAGCACGATCCGGCCCAGCTGGCCTACGTCGTCACCGACGCCGGTCGCTAGGCCTACGCCAATTCGCGGATCGCATGAACTACCCCGGCGGAAAGAACGGCGGCGGGCTGGTCCAGTGGCTGCTGGCCAACATGCCCGAGCACAACGTCTACTGCGAGCCGTTCGCCGGATCGGCGGCACTGTATCGTGCCAAGCCCCCGGTTTACCTCTCACACCTCATCGACCGGGACAGCGCCGCGCCGATTTTCGGCCCCACCTTTTTTGCTGGCCAATGGAAGGGATCCTGGCACGCCAGCCAGGGCTGCGGCATCGACTGGCTGGAACACAACGCTGCCAGTGCCCACCGCGACTGGTTCATCTACTGCGACCCGCCCTACGAGCCGGCCCGGCGCGTGAAGCGGACCGTCTACGCGCACGAGCTGACCGGGGCGGAACATGCCCGGCTGCTCTCGATCCTCCGCGAGCTCGACTGCCACGTGGCGATCAGCGGTTACTACACCCGCCGCTACCAGCACGCGCTGGCCGGCTGGAACGTCGCCACCAAAACGGCCCGCACCCGCGGCGGCCCGCGCGTCGAGTACCTCTGGACAAATTTCCAGCTGGCTCCGCGGTACCGCCCCGTCGCCGCTGACCAGCTCCGCGCGGCCGTCGCCGTCCCCAGCCTCGCCGCCGGCCCAGGTCACCGCGCCCGCCTCTCCGCCCGTCGCAAGGCCCAGCGCTGGCTCTCGATGCTCGCCGCGATGCCCGCCTGGGAACGTGACTACATGCTCGAAGTTCTCCGCCGCAACCCTCCGGAGCTGACCAAATGACGACTGCCGCCCCCGCCGGATACGTGCCCGCCAGTTGCGCTGGCTGCGGCAAGGAGTTTTCCATCAGTCCCCCGATTGCCTTCTACCTCGCCGGCACTCCGGAGGGTCACGTCAAGTGCCCCGGCTGCCGACTGTTCCTCAAAGTCTTTTTCAAAATCGGGGACACGGGCCAGCCCGAGCGGGCCGTTACTGAGCCGTGGGCGCAATGGCACGCCCGCGTAACCACCGCGGCCTCCGAAGCGGTTCGCGCATTTGGTGACGCCGTCGGCGACGTGGATGGCTCCAGGTGACCAATCGTGCCGGCAGGTTCCGCGTCCGGTTTCTGGGCGGCCCGAACGATGGCCAGGAGTGGGCTATCGACCGGCTGCAGCACTACCTGCTCCTCCCGGTGACGCGGGGGCAGCTCCTCGACGTGCTCGACCTCCAGTTTCGCCCACCTGCTCCTACCCGGCCGCAGTTCGACCGCGCCGTCTACCTCCGCCTCCGTCACCCCGAGGCCCGCGGCGAAGAGCAGGCCTACCGCTTCTCGCACTACGAGTGACTGGGCAATTTCCGTCACTTGCTAAATGACGTCTGGACGTCTAGGCTAGCGCGTTGGAGGCAAAGGATGACCAAATCACGGTGCCGCCCGGGCCAGGTCCGGGACGCCATTGTTGAGTATCTGGCCGGAGCGCATGGCGAGGCCCGGGCTGGCGAGATCGAGCGGGCCGTTACGGCGAAGCTCGGTTGTTCGTCGTCTTCCGTCAGGTCCTACCTGCTGGCCAACACACCGACCGTGTTCTCCCGGCCGGGCCGCGGCCTCTACGGTCTGCGGGTTAACGGCACGGTCGCCCCGCCCGCGGCGAAGAAGAAGACGTTTCCGGCCATCAAACTCGCGACCAAGGCCCGCCTCTTTCACGCGGATTGCTTCGACTGGCTGGCGTCGCAGGCGCGGGAGTCGTATCACGCCGTGGTGACCGACCCCCCCTACGGCCTGGTCGAGTACTCAGCGCCACAGCAGGCGAAAATGCGCAACGGCAACGGGGGCGTCTGGCGAATTCCGCCGTCCGTTGGGGGATACACCCGATCCCCCGTGCCGCGGTTCACCGTGCTGGACGATCATGACCTGGACGCTCTGGAGACCTTTTTCAGCCGGTGGGCGGGGCTGCTCCTGCCGGCACTGGTTCCCGGCGCAAACGTCATCGTGGCGTCCCAGCCGCTGTTGTCGCACCGCGTTGTCGCGGCCCTGGTCGGAAAAGGATTTGAGATTCGCGGGTCGATCATTCGGCTGGTGACGACGATGAGGGGCGGCGACAGGCCAAAGAACGCGCACAAAAAGTTCAAGGGGGTTACGGTTATGCCGCGTTCGATGTGGGAGCCGTGGCTGGTCTTCCGTAAGCCGATCATGGGGCGCGTGCAGGACAATCTCCGCCAGTGGGAGACCGGCGGCTTTCGCCGGCCGTCTGCCGACAGGCCCTTCGGTGACGTTATCAAGTCCGCTCCAACGCAACCTGCGGAGAAGGCGATCGCGCGGCACCCGAGCCTCAAGCCCCAGGCGTTTCTGCGCCAGATCGTGCGGGCCGTTTTGCCGCTCAAGGTCGGAACGGTACTCGATTGTTTCGCCGGCTCCTGCTCGACGCTTGCGGCCTGCGCTGCGGTCGGATACGAGTGCGTCGGCGTCGAGGTCGACCGGCACTACGTCAAGGTCGGGAAGGGCGCTTTTTCAAAACTGCGCGACTTGCAGCTGGATCAGGTGTCCAAGTAGATCCAGCTCTTGCGAAGCCGGCCCATTGCGGCGGCGGCTAGTGTCGCGGTCCGGGTTCCTCGCTCCCCGCGCTCGTTTTTTCGGAAGTCCGTCTGCTTGACCTGACCCAGGTAGACTTCGGTGAAGGTCATCGCCTTGCGGTTGACCGCCGGCTCGGTTTTCACGTCGAGCTTGTACACGAAGACGCAGAACCATTGATCGCGGCCGCCGTGAGTGTCCACCGCGCCGCCTTTCTTGCGGGTACTCTTCACCTCGACCCCGTGAATGCCGGCCATTGCGGAATCGTTGGCGTATTTGCCCTTCACCACCAGATCAGGGTGCCCGTTGAAGAAGCGGTTGATCGTCAGCGCCCGCGAGTGACTTGCCAGGCTGGCGCTCAGCATGTCAGAGATCAGCCCCGACATGATTGCCGGCCGCACCGTCTCGTCCAGCCGGCCAAGGTTTTTTCGCAGCTGCGACTGGTTCACGTCGAAGAAAAAATCATAGACATCCCGCATCGCCAGCTCGAAGTCATTGATCCGCAGGCGGTAAGGGAGCTTCGCCTTTTTGTTGAAGCACGCGGCCTTCGGCTCATTTCTGGTGATGGGCATGACGCCAGTATAGGCACCCGTCACCGGTGGCGTGGAGTCCCGGGCAGGCGGCTGGCGACCGCGATCAGGTGGGTGTCACGGATCGAACCGACGGGCGATCGTCGATCTCGGGGCAGCTGGTGGCTGCCAATCTGGCAAACCTGCTACCCGTTCGGGAAATCTGACCGAGGGGCGGCCAACTTAAGAAAACCGTCGCCAAACGTCGCTTCGCTAAAAGCTGCGTGGCAACTCGGGGCGGCGTCACCGCCGGCGTGTTCGGCCGAGGCCGTCGAGGCGGGAGGTCCTCCCCGTCATCCGCGGCGGGTGCGCCCGGGTCAGTGGCCGGGATCCTCACGCCGGGCCTGACGCTGGTCGACGCCGCGGTACCTCGAGGTGGCGACGCCGGCGATGACTGGGGGCGATCGCGACCTCCGGCCCCGGCGCGGTTGTAAACGCCGGAGGTCGCCGGCCGGCCGGGGGCCTGTATTGTTGGGCCTGACGCTTTCACGCGCCCCCGATGCCCCTTTTGGAAAGGCTCGCCAATGCGACGCTCCGCGCTTCTCGCCCTTCTGCTTTTGCTGTGTCACCCGGTCCTCCTCGTCTCGGGCCTCCAGACCGACTGCCCCGGCGGCGTCTGCCCGATGCCGCGGACCGATGCCGTCTCGCCGGTCGACCTGTTCCCGCTCGACCAGCTGCCGGCCGACGAGGGCCTTGCCGCGGCCCCTGATAGCACCTGCCCGCCGGGCCAGCCATGCCCACCGCCTGGCGTCGCCCCGCTCGGCCCCCCACAAGGCCCCACGCCGGCCCCGGGCGCGTCGTTCGGCTGGCGATTCGTGCCCCAACCCCCCAGCCGCTCCGTCGTCGTCACGCGCTACTGGTTCACGCCGGCAATGCCAGCGGTCCGCGGCTACTCCGTCCTTCGGCCGATGCCGCGGCGAACGATGTTGCCGCGCTGGTTCCGCTGACCGGGCTGACCTCCGGCCCGTCGTTCCCTTCGCCCGTCACCCCCGGTTGGTGTCCCGATGAAAGTTCAGTTCGAAATCAAAGGCGACCTCGATCTGCCCGAGCAGGACCAGCCTGACGAGAGCTGGGAGTGCGGCTGTTTCTACTGTCGACGCGGCTGGTTGTTCTTTACCTCACTGGCCATCGACGTTGTGCTGGTTGTGCTCCTCACCGTCTCCTTGTTGACCTAACCCCCGCGCCCTTGCAACTCTCCGTCTCTGCGCTCTCCTTCCCCTCCTGTTTACTTCTTCCATGCGACCCTTCGAAACCGTCCCGACTTCCCGCCTGCTGATCCTCGCCGGCATCGTCGGCGTTGCCCTCTTCCTAGCCGGCCGCCACGGCTGCCGGCCTGACCTGCCGCCTACGGTTGACCCCGGGGCCGTGGTTGAAAACGAGCCACCCGCGCCGGGCGAACCGCCCGTCATGGATGAACCCTCGGCCGCCGTTCTCGATGGCCTGCCGCAACACGTGTTCGACAACGCGCTCCGCGTCCGCAACCGCTCCGGCTCTGGATCCGGCTCCGTCGTCGACGAGACCGAAACCGAGTACGAGGTCGAAACGAATCACCACGTCGCCAACCGCCGCGGCACGGCCAATGTGCTTGACATCTGGATCGGTGGCGACCTCGTCGCCAGCCGGCCGACGGTCACGGCGCAGAGCTGGTTTCAGGACGGCAAGTCGAAAGACATCGCCGTGCTGCGAATCAAAAAGTCTGACCTCGGCGGGCCGCTCTCTGTGGTTCCCACCGCGCCGAAGGGCTTCGCCGAACGGATCGTCGCCGGCGACAAGGTCTTCACCGTCGGCTGCCAGTCCGGCCAGTCCCCGCGCGCCCGCTGTGGCAATGTGCTGAAGGCGGAAGACGGCCTGATCTGGTATGAACCAGAATCGATCCCGGGCGACTCGGGCAGCGGCGTCTACATGCAGGACGCCGACAGCGGCGCATGGTACTGCGTCGGCCGCACCGCCTGGGCGATCCAGGAGCGGGGCAAGTGGGTCGGCCTGGCCATGGACAGCGACCGCGTGCGGGCGATCCGCGCTGGCGAAGTCAGCGACGGCTGGGACCTGCCCGAGGGCGCGGTCCCGCTCGATCGACTTTGCCCGGTTGCCAATGACCCGATTGCGTTGCCAATGGACGCCATCCGCCTGGACCTGATGCAGCCCGCCGCCCCGCCCAAGGGGTCAGGCCCCGACGACGCCCAACCGATTCCCGTCGGCGTCCGCAACTGGTCGCTCCGATCGGAGCCGGAACCAACCGGCGGGCCGTTTCTTCGCCGGCTGCTCGGCGACCAGGAAAGCCGGCTGACGGGCGAAGTCCGCGCGGCCTCGGTCCGCGGCCAGGCTCCGATCCGCAAGGCACTCGCCGGCGCAGTTTGGCTGATCGGCCTTGCCGTCGCGGCGTCCACGTTCCTGATTCTGATTTCACTCCGGCAATACTTGCCGGCCCGCGTCTGACCCGTCGACCCATTCGGCCACTTTTTCGGGGCTGCATGATCCGACCGAACCCGAACCTTCGCGGCCGGCAGGACCCGCGCAAGCGCCCGCGCTGTCCGGACTGCATCACGGTTCGGCGAGGGCAAAGCCTTCCGGTTCTGTGCCGCGCTGGATCGACCCTGCCGAGCTTCACCTACTACTACTGCCCTTGCTGCCGGCGCTCAATCAAAAAACCCCGGCCGATCCTCCACCAGCCGCCGCGGCCGTGCGGTCCACAGCCTTACGTCTCGCCGCTCTCGCGGCGCTCAGCCTGACCTGTCCGCCATTATTCCGCTTCTTCACCCCTTCACCCTTGCCATGAAAATCACGATCGCCGTCCTCGACGAGTACCTCGCCCGGGAGGAAAAGCGCCGCGAGTTCCAGCGTCAGGCCGACGCCATCGAGCGCGAAACGAAACAGACGGCCGCGCTGATCGTGGCCTGGGTCGAGGCCGAAGGCGGCAAGGCCCGGAGCTGCAAGAAGGGCAAGCACACCGCCAGCCTGGAGGATCGGCCTGGCACCGTGAAATGGAAGGATGAGCTGATCCGCGTCGCTGGTGCCGCCGCCGCCGAAAAGCTCCAGGCCGCCGCCCCGACGCGCACCGCACTCGTCATCAACTGACCTTCACCCCTGACCCTCGCCCATGGGCCGACGCGGACCCAAACCAAAATCCGAACGCCAGACCGCCCTGACCGGCAACGCCGGCCGACGCCCAGCCGTCGCCGACGCTCCCTCGAAGGCGCTCAAAACCGTTCCGGCTCCACCTGATCACCTGTCGAAGCGAGGCAAGGAACACTGGCGACGGTTCGCCTCCGACCTCGTCGAGCGTGGGCTGTTGACCGCGTCGGACCTGATGCCGCTGGCGATGCTCGCGCAGTCCGTTGACGACTACCTCGAAGCCCTCGCTGACATCGAACAGCACGGCGCGACGGCGGAGACCGACAAGGGCTACCAGTACGCGCGGCCGGAGGTCCAGCTCAAGGCCCAGGCGGCCGGGGCGATCATGGAGCTCTCCAAGCGGTTCGGCCTGACTCCGCTCGACCGCGTCGGCCTCGCCGGCCGCGGCGGCAACACCGCGCCGTCCGGCGATCCGGTTAACCCTCTTGAGGCCGAGCTTGGCAAAAAGTAGCTCCCCGCCGCCGGCAAGAGTCCGCGCAAATTTCCTAGACGCGCCCCCCCCCCCCAGGCTACCACGCCGCTCCGCGCGGCGATGGTTGCGAGCTGGAGGCGCGAGGCTGATGGCTTGCGTTCATTGCCGACCGTCGCGCGCGATCAGCGTCAAGGGTGACGGATGGACCAACTGGTTGTCCGACTGCCGCGACGTGCTGCCGGGGATTCCTGACGGCTCGATCTCGCTGGTTCTCTCCGATCCGCCCTACGGCAGCGGGGGCAACTCGATGGCCGCCCGGTTGCAGCCGTCGAGCGCCAAGTATCAGTCCTCCGACGCCCTGAAAAAGTACCCCGAGATCGACGGCGACTCGATGCTGCCCGAGGCTTGGGCGGCCCTGATGAATCAGGTCCTGCGCGAGCTCTTCCGCGTCACTGCGCCGGGCGGTTCGCTGTTGCTGTTCTGCGACTGGCGGTCGATGAACGGACTGCTGACGGCGGCCGGTGCCGCGCGCTGGTTCCTACGGTCTGTTGTGCCGTGGGACAAAGGCCGGCGGTCGCGTCCGATGCCCAACGGCTTCCGGAACCAGTCCGAGCTGATCCTCTGGGCGGTCAAGCCCGGCAAGTTGTCCCGTCCGCAAACTGTCTACCTCGACGGCGTGTTTTCGATCCCGAACAGCGGGCCGCGCTATCACATGACGCCCAAGCCCGTGGCGCTGCTCAAGGAGCTGCTCCGCCTGGCACCGCCTGGGAGCCACGTGCTCGATCCGTTCGCCGGCAGCGGTCCCGTCGGAGTGGCCTGCGTCGAGCTGGGCCTCACGTACACCGGCTGTGAATCGGTCCGCGAGTATCACGCCGTCGCCTGTGAAAGGCTCGCCGCAACCGCGAATGCACGAACGGCTGCCGCCCACGTCGCCACTGACGCGGTCGGCCGCTCGGCTCGCTGAGTTTCTTTCTCCTCTCCCGGCTCCAATGCCGAAACTTCCGAAACTTCCCGCGCTGAAGGCCGCGGCCCGCCGTGAAGGCTGGGCCGAGTGGATCCGCACCGAGCGCGACGAACGCGCCCTGCTGGCCGGGATGCGCTTTGACATTGCCCGGATGGAGCGGGCGCGGGAATTCGGCCGGCGGTTTCTCCGGCTCTGGGAGGCCCCGTTCAAGGGGCTGCCGTTCGAGTGGATGGACTGGCAGTATCACGATCTCTTCGGGCCGCTCTTCGGCTGGGTGCGCTGGTCGCCTGACCACAAGCGCTGGGTTCGTCGGTTCAAGCACGTCTACTGCGAGGTCGCCAAGAAAAACGGCAAGTCGCCGACCGGGGCCTACATCGGCCTCTACATGCTGGTCGGTGACCAGGAGGACGGGGCGAGCGTTTTCAGCGCGGCAACGACGAAGGGGCAGGCCGGCGTGGTCCACAACCACGCCATCAAAATGGTGGAGGCCAGCCCGCGGCTGAAGGACCTGCTCGATTATCACAAGTCCTCGGCGACGATCTCGCACGCGGCCAGCAACAGCGTCTATCGGGCGCTGCCTGGTCTCGCCGGCGTGAACGAAGGCCTCAACGCCAGCTGCATCATCAACGACGAGCTGCACGTCTGGAAAGGCCGCGACCTGTGGGACGCGCTCAAGTATGCGTTTGCCAGCCGGGCCGAGCCGATCCTGCTCTCGATCACGACGGCCGGAACGGACACGGAGTCGGTCTGCTACGAGCAGCACTGCTACGCGAAAGGGGTCATCGCCGGCGACATCGAGGACCCGCACTTCCTCCCCCTGATCTATGCGGCCGACGAGGGCGACGACGAGTCCAAAGAGTCCACCTGGCGAAAGGCCAACCCGTCACTGGGGCACGCCCTGACCGTCTCGACGGTGCGCGAGGAATACAACGCCGCCAAGGTTTCACCCTCGGCCCTCGCCGGCTGGCGGCGCTACCGGCTCAACCGCTGGCTCTCCAGCGAAACCGTCTGGCTGCCGCCCCACGCGTGGAACAAGTGCGGCGAGGAATACGGCCCTGAGGACCTCGCCGGCCGGACCTGCTACGCGGGCCTCGACCTGGCCACCGTGTCGGACCTGTCCGCGCTGGCGCTGGTGTTTCCGGACGATCTGGACCCGGACATCGACCCGCTGGAAAACCACTACTGGTCGCTGTTCTGGCACTGGTGGCCACAGGCCACGGTGGACAAGTGGCGCGGCCGATTGCCGGTGGACGAGTGGATCGAGCGGGGCTGGCTGGAGGTCACCCCGGGCGACGTGACCGACTTCGGTTTCATCCGCCGCCGCATTCTGCAAATCCGCGACCAGTTCGAGCTGATCGAGCTGGCCTTTGACCCGTGGAAGGCCGAGGAGTTCACCCAGCAGCTGGAGCTGCAGGACGGTATCCAGCGAGCGGCCTTTCCGCCGACCGTTCCGCACTTCGCCGAGCCGACCTCCGAGCTGGAGCGACGGATCGTTGCCGGGCAGTTCGGACACCCGAACAACCGGCTGGTCACTTGGCAGTCTCGCCACTGCACCGTCTGCGTCGACGCCAACGGGAATAAAAGACCCGTGAAGCCTTTGCCCCACAGCATGAAAAAGATTGACGGCATGACCGCCCTCGTGATGGCCTTCGCCCGCGCCTGGAAAGGCCGCGGGCCACAGTGGCCAAACGCCGACGACTATGACGTCCAGTCCTTCTGACCGCTTCCGCCTTCCCCGCCGCTTCCACCACCGCCCGCGCAACGATGTACGCTACACCGCCCGAACGCTCCGCCTTCGAATTCGCGCCGGGACAACAGATCGCCACGCCGCCGGCGACGACGGTGGCCACGCGGGCCGGCGGCTCGATCGAGAACCCGGCCGTCTCGCTCAATGACGCCGACGACATCTGGTCGGACGTGTTCCGGTCAGCCTCGGGCGCGGGGGTCTCGCCGCAAACCGCCATGCGGCTGGCCCCGTTCTGGCAGGCCGTCAACCTGATCTCGGGCGACATTGCCAAACTCCCGCTTGAAGTCTTCGTCCGCGACGGCCGGGACCGGGAACCCGACCCGACGCACCCGGCCTACGCGCTGGTCCGCGATACCCCCAACGAGTCCCAGACCGCCTTCGAATTCTGGCAGGACTTTGTGGCCCACCTGCTCGTCTGGCGCAACGCGTATGCCGTAATTGTCCGCTCTCCCAGCGGTCGGCCGTTGCAGCTGCTCCCGCTGCTCCCCGACCGGACCGGGCCGGAGGTCATCAAGGGCAAGCGCTGGTATGTCTCCGAGATCGACGGCAAGCTGCAGCTGTTCGACCCGTGGGAGATCCTCCACGTCCGCGGGGTCAGCTTCGACGGCGAGGCGGGGCTGGAGCTGTGCGACTATGCCCGCGACGTGATTGGCCGGGCGCTGGCCCGCCAGAACCTGCAAAGCAAGTTCTACGATCGCGGCGGACGGATCGGCGGCATCCTGGAACTGCCAGCGGGAATGCCCAAGCCGATCCAGGACAAGGTCGAGGGGAGCTTCCGCGAAAAATACGAATCGGCGGACGCGGCCTTTCAAACCGTCGTCCTGAAGGACAGCGCCAAGTTCCACGCGGCCCAGTCGAGCTGGAAGGACGCCCAGCTGCTGGAGGCCTCGCAGGAGGACGTGCGCGAGGTCGCGCGGCTGTTCAACTGCCCGCCCCACAAGCTGGGCGACATGACCCGTTCCAGCTACAGCAGCCTGGAGCAGGAGAACCGGAGCTATTACGATTCCTGCCTCTCGCCGTGGCTGGTGGCGATCAAGCAGGGCTGCGACCGCAAACTACGCACGCCCGAGTGTCGCGCCGCGCGGTGCCACTTCTTTGATTACAACGTCGGCGCGTTGACCTGGGCTGACCTCACGACGCTCTCCGCGATCGCCAACACCGCGATCATGAACGGCTCACTGAGGCGAAACGAGTACCGCCGCTGGCTGAACCTGCCCAGCGGCGGCCCCGAGCTCGACAAGTTCCTCGTGCCGGTCAACATGCGGCCGGCGGGGCAGGGGGGCGACGGCGATCCGTCCGACCCGGCCGACGATCCACCCACGGATCCACCCACGCCGCCGGCGGACCCGCCGGAGAATGACCGGCAACGGCCACGGCCGCCCTGCTATCGCGAGTGGATGGTCAACCCGGCCCGCCGCGACGCGCCGTCCATGGACACGGCCGGCGTCCGGTCGGCGATCGACGCCATGGAGGCCGACGCAACCGTCCGGCTTGTAAACCGGCTTCGAACCGCGGCGGCCCGGCAGTGCAAAAATGCTCCCGCCTGGGAATCGTTCCTGACCTCCGGCCTCGCCTCGCACGTCGAGGTCGGCCGGTCGATGTTCGCCCCGACCTGCACGGCCCGGGCCGCGATCGGCCTGCCCCCGGTGGACTTCGCCGGCGGCGTTGCCGAGCGGTTCGCCGCCGCGGCCAAAGCGCTCCCGCTCCCGGTGACCGCGGCGGCCGTCGAGGCCCTGCTGTCCGACTGACCTTTGCTTCTTCCCCTCTTCCCTCCGCAGTACTGCCCATGAACGCCGCCCTCGCCGAACGCCGCGACACAGTCCAGGCCCGATCCAAAACCCGGCTGCTCGATCAGCAAAAGCGGGCCGAGGGGGACACGACACCGCAACCGCGCAAGATCGGCGGCTACGGGGCCGTGTTCTACAACGCGAGCGATCCGGGGACGGAGATCAACCTCTGGGGCCAGACCTTCGAGCGGGTCATGCCGGGGGCCTTTGACAAGTCGCTGACCGACGGCGCGGTCTGCTCGATGTTCAATCACGACGCCAACTACGTCCTCGGCCGCGTCTCCGCCGGCACGCTCAAGCTGTCGGTCGACGCCGTCGGCCTGATCTACGAGGTGACCGAAAACCCCGACGATCCGCAGTGGCAGTCGGTCCTGGCCAAAGTCCAGCGCGGCGACGTGACCGGGGCCTCCTTCATGTGGATCCCGACCGAGGAAGTCTGGCGCGAGGAGCCGGACGGCCGCACGATTCGCGAGCTGACCGAATGCCAGCTGATCGAGGTCGGCCCGGTGACCAGTCCGTGGTACCCGTCCGCCACGGCCGGCATGCGCGTTGCGCCCTCCGACTCGGCCGAGCTGCGGTCCCGCCTCACGGCCCAGCGGCAGATCTCCGCCGCGGCGATCGCCGAACGCGAACGGCTCGAGATCGACTTCCGCTGGCGGCAGCTCAATCACGCCCGCGGCTGACCCGCTTTGAGGCCTCCCGTGGCGACCGACTTCAGCTTCAACGCGCTGCGCCTGGACAAGGGCGGCGAAACCTGGATTTTCCTTTTCACTGACGCCGCCCGGACCGAAACGCTCCGCACCCTCGGCCGCTTTGCCTCCAATCCCGACCTCGCCTTTTCCTGGCACGACGCCGCTGTCTTGAGCCAGCAAGTTCGGGCCGCCGCCCAACTTCCTCCGCCCCGCTTCAAAGTATGAAACTGACCCCCGGCCAACGTCTGATTCTCAGCGGCGAGCACGTCGTCGAGAAAACGATCGTGCTCCCGTCCGGGGTGCGGGTCGAAAGCGACCCGCGAAACCCGCTGGTCTGGCGGCGCGGGCCGACCTGCGCGCGGATGTTCTACTTCGCCGGCGAGGACATCCAGCTGGCTGGTGACGTGGACCTCGATTGCCAGGGCGGCTGGCCGGGCCACGTCGCGGTCTGGTCCTTCGAGGCTAACTGGGGCGAGCAGCCTTACCGTGGCGTCAAACGCCGCTGCATCGTCCGCGACTCGACGATCTTCAGCAGCTCGGGCATGGCGGCCAACGACGGCCGCGACGTGATGGCGATGGTCCTGAACAACGACAGCGACCAGCCCTCCGACCTGTGCGGCATGGTCAACGTCCGAACCGCGCTGCCGATCCAGACCAGCGGCGCGGGCAGCGGCCCGGGGCACCGCCGCTTCCGCTGGACCAACGTCCACGGCCGCAACGGCCACGCCGCCGGCGTCGCCGCGAGCAGCCTCAGCGATCCTTCGACCGATGGCCGGCAAACGGTCTTTGATTCGTGCGTCGTCGAGTATTCCAGTTTCGACGACTGCTTCGCCTTCGGCCTGTTCGCCGGTCAGGACCGCGAGTCGCCGCCGCGCGACGTGACGGTGCGTAACTTGCTGGTCCGTGATAGCCGCTTCCACCTGGCGGCCGACGGAGCGGCCTTTCAATTCAACCTCCTGCTCCGGGCCGGCCGGGCCGGGAGTTTTTCGGCCGCCTTCCGCCGCTGTGTCCTGGACGCCTCGCACGCCCGGGGCGAGGCCCGGTTTGTGCACTGTGCCACGCCCGCCGCGTTGGCCTTCTCCGATTGCCTCTTCGTCGGTGACCACGCCAACCATATCAGCCACGCCGCCACGCTGACCCAGCACAACAACCGCCAGCTGATCGCCGGCGTCTCGCGACCCTACACGCTGGCCCAGCTCCCCGCTCCCTCCACCGGCCCCGCCGCGGAGGTCGCGTCACGATGAGCTTCCTCGGCATCGGCGGCGAAACCGCAATCTTCTGCCCGACCTTCGATCCGAACGCCGCCAGCGGTTCGGCTGCCGTTACCAACTTTGGACCGACCGGCGCGTTCACGATGGAGAACGGGACGACTGGTAGCCATTGGACCAGCGACACTGGCCACGGCGGAAATCGCGGCATGATTTTTGCCAGCGACCGGGGAGTTCACCTTGCCTCCCATGGACTGACGAAACCATTCTTCTTTTCGATGTGGATTAAGCCAACCACTGTCGGAGCCTTCGACGACGGTTGTTTCCTGTCCCAAGCTGCCACTGGCAACTACTGGTGGATCGACAACGCATCCGGAACGTACCGACTCGCTTGTTACCACGGCACCACTCACACGATGACAGGGGCGAACGTCAATCTGAATGCCTGGAACCACATCGTCGCTGGATTCAACGGGAGCGATAACCTGCGGGCGTGGGTCAATGGAACGCTGGCCGGGACCGTGACCGGCACGTCGATCACGTCACTAAATACCAACGCCCTCCAAATTGGGCGGCGGTCTGACTCAGCCGGCGACTGCTTTCGCGGCTCCATCGGCACTGCCAGATTCTTTGGTGAGCCGCTGACGACGCGCGACGTGGCGTGGCTCGGCCGCAATGACGCAATCCAAGGCCCGGTCAACTGGTTTCCAGGGAGGGCTGCATGAATCTGTTCACCGTAGACCACAGCAGCACGAGCGTCATCCTCGACGGCGTTCTGGACATCGACATCCTCACCAAAGACACTGCCGGCCTGATCATCGACACGTGGACGGACAACGAAGCGACCGTCACTCAATACCTGCAAACGGCGGGGAACATTGAAGACATCGCTGCGCTGGGCACCTATGCCGCCCCCTCGACAAACAAGTGCCGGTTCAAGCAGTTCAACGGGTACAACTATCAACTCCAGCTTGCCAACGGCCGTTTTGCTGTGGCGGGGGCAAAGATCCTGACCGTCCGGTTCAGCGGGGCGGGTATTCGATCCGGAGGAATCTTCTGGACAATCGACCTGGCCCGCCACGCGGTCAACGTCACCGGCTGGAACGGCACGACGCCTAACAACTTGCAATCCGGCCGTCTGGATTCGCACGTTGGCGAAATCGCTGCTGGGGTCATCACCACGCTGACGACGGCCGTCGAAGCCGCCATGCTGAACGAAAGCGACGGGCAGGCGCTGCTGGCGGCGATGCAGCTCCGCGTCCAGCAGCTGTTCGACGCCGGGGCAGACGTGCCGGTGGCTACGCTGGTCGCCCTCATAGAGGCTGCGATTGCGGCGCGGATCATTACCGATCACGGCAGCGGCAGCTACATCCGCAACACCGAGCCGGACAACGCCAGCGCGGCCGCGGCCGCCGCTTCCGCCGCTTCGGCCGACGGCAAGCTGACTGCCCCGCGGCTGGCGAAGATCGACAATCTGCTGGCCTCCGGAACCTACACGGTCACAACGGACCTGACCGCGCTAGGCACACTGGCAAAGCAAAACCTGATCCTTGCCGCGATCGCCCAGATTGACCCGGCGGCCGAGCCGCTCAACGGCCAGCAGGACACGACGGCGACCGACACGCTGGGGATCTTCATTGGCGACGATTACACCGACGACTCGCCGCGCGGGGCTCTGTCCTGGGCGGTCCAGCCGGCGGTCGACCTGACCGACGCCGAGGGTCAGTTCCTGGTCTGGATCGACGGCCAGGAGGACAACCTGATCGAGCTCGATCTGGAGTTTGAAAACGTCGGCGACGAGGACCAGCTCTGCAAGGTCGCGCTGACCGCGGCCGAAATGCTGGAGGCCGGCCTGCGCGTCGCCGGAACCTACCAGTTCGAAGCGTCGATCACGCTGGCCAGCGGCGAGCTGTGGACCCCGGCCCAAGGGGCATTCTCCCCCCGCCGCAAACGCCGCGGCGAATAGGCAAAACACCGGGAGCGAGAGGCGGCCACTTCCAGGCACCCGCCCGCGCACCGCATCCCTGCGGAGTCGCCCCGGCCGCGCGATTGTAAACGCCCGGGGCCGCCGCCCGTTTTTTGCCGCTACTATTGCCCCGATTCGCGTCCTGGCCCGTTCCAACACGGCGTCGGACTCCCCACCGTCGGCACCTTCTGACGCGCGCCATCGCGCGGCCTGGCCCTCCACCAGGTCAACCGGGACCCGACTTGCCTGCCGTCTTCCGCCGCCGTGTTGGTTTTTCCTCCTTCGCGTCCGGCACTTCCTCCACCACTCGCCAGACCTTGAACCATGTCCAAGACGCTTGAACAGCTGACCTCTGACCGCAACGCCGCCTACTCGAAACTGGAGGAGCTCCGCAAAAAGCTCCCCGAGACTGGCGGGTTCTCCGCCCCCGAAGATCGCGCCGCCTGGGACGCCTGCAACAAGGATTACGACGAAGCCACGGCCACGATCGACAGCCTGAAGAGTGGCGCTGAAGTCCGCGCCCGCATGAAGGAGCTGCAGGAGCAGCGCGACCGCGAGGCCCGTGACAATCCCCGCGGCGACATCAACCGCGCTGACCACGGCCGCAACAGCGGCGATCTCGAATCCGCGGCGAAGGACCTGTTCAACGCCTGGGGCCGCGCCCAGGTCGGCGGCCGCCTGTCCAAGCGCGAGAAGCAACTCTGCGAGCAGTACAAGCTCAACCCGCGCAAAAGCCTGCCGCTCAGTCTGTCTGGCACCGAGGACCTCGGCCGGATGCAACGGGCGCGGAACTCGGTTCACGACAACCAGCGCTGCAACGTGCCGGTTGAAAAACGGGCGCTGACCGTCTCCGCGACTTCCGGCGGCGACATGATCGCGCGGGCCTTTATTCCCGAGTTTGAAGCCGCGATGCTGGACTTCTCGGGGGTCCTGCAGGCCTGCGAGATCATCACCACGGACACCGGGGCGACCCTCGACTGGCCGACCGCGAATGACACCGGCAACGCCGGGGCCATGCTCGCGATCAACACGGCCGCGGCCACGAACACCGACCCGGTGACCGCCGCGATGTCGCTGGGCTCGTTCAAGGGCACATCGAATATCGTCCTGGTTCCTTTCGAGCTGGTGACCGACGACGGGGCCGGCTTCATTGTCCGCCTGCCCGCCATGCTCGGCGAGCGGGTCGGTCGCCTGGTGAACGCTCAGGGCACGACTGGCGTCGGCACGACTGCGCCGACTGGCATCGTGACCGCGTCTGCCGCCGGCGTCACCGCCGCGGCGACGAACGCCATCACGGCCGACGAGCTGATCAGCCTGGAGCACACGGTGGATCC
Source organism: Planctomycetota bacterium (assembly GCA_031405895.1). Lineage (GTDB taxonomy): Bacteria > Planctomycetota > Planctomycetia > Pirellulales > Pirellulaceae > BJ22. Next base: position 12,389 of record JANOFL010000037.1, on the reverse strand, counting down.
GTCCTACCGGCTCCAGGGGTCGGGCTACATGATGCACGACTCGATCATCAAGGCGATCCGCCTCCTGAAGGACAGCGAGAACCGCTACCTCTGGTCCAGCGGTCTCCGCGACAACCGGCCCGACACGCTCAACGGCTACCGGGTTTTCCTCAACCAGGGCATGGCCAGCTCGCTGGCCGCCTCGGCGAAGGTTGTCCTGTTCGGCAAGCTGTCCGCTTTCAAGGTGCGGATGGTCCGCGGACTCCGGTTCGTCAAGCTGGTGGAGCGCTACGGCGACGCCGACCAGGTCGGCTTCGTCTGCTTCCTCCGGTTCGACAGCAACATCCTCAACGCCGGCGTGGCTCCGATCAAACGGATCACGATGGCCGCGAGCTAGTCGAAAGCTCCGAAGAGGGGGCAGGGATTCGGGCCTCATAAGCCGACGGCCCTGCCCCCAATTTTTCACCCTCCCGCCTTCCGCTCGCCATGCGGCACTACGGCCTCATCGTCACCACGCCCCCGGCCGACCGGCCGGTTTCGCTGGACCAGGCGAAGGCCCAGTGCCGCGTCGAGCTCGACGAGACTTATCACGATCTGGACATTGCCGCCCTGATCGACGCCGCCACGGCGACGGTCGAGTCCCGAGCCGATATGTCGCTGTGCGAGCAGGAGCTCCGGCTCTTGCTGCCGCGCTTCCCGCGCGAGCGGTTGATCTGGCTGCCCCGCGGCCCGGTCAGCGCGGTCGAGTCAATCACCTACATCGACGGTGCCGGCGACGAGCAGACGCTCGACGAGGACTTCTACGTCCTGTCCCTCGGCGAGCGGCCCCAAAGGCTCCAGCTCGCGGACGGCGCGACGTGGCCCACTCCCAAGCCCAGCCACCCGAACGCCGTCCAGGTCAACTACACGGCCGGTGCCGCGTCGCCCGCGGCCGTCGGCCGGATCGCCACGCAACTGATTCTGTTTCTTGTCGCTCACTGGTTCCGCAACCGCGAGGCTGTCTCCACCGAGGGCAGCTCGATCAACCTCCCCTTTGCTGCCGAGGCCCTTCTGGAGCAGCTCGCGGGGGCGGAACAATTTATTCCCTACGGAGTCGAAACATGACCCGGCTGCTTTGCCTGCTCTGCCTCGCCCTCCTGACCACGTCCGCCCCGGCCCAGCGGAGCCCCACGCCGGCGGCGGCGTCGCCCGTCGTCAGCGTTTCCTGTTGCGGCGGCCAGTCCGTCGGAACGGCCGTCATTGTCCACGTCCTGGAAACGCTACCCGGAGATCAGGGGCAACGCGCCATCGCGCTGACCGCCTGCCACGTGGTTGACGTTTTTGCCGATGCCACGGTTGACGGCTACACCGGCCCGCCGGTCGACAGCTTCGAGCTTCACTTCACCGATGGCCGCGAGGCCAAAGGTTGCACCGTCCTGCTCCGCGATCCGGACAGCGACTTGGCAACGCTCCTGGTCTGGACCCCGCCCGGCGTCCAGCCGCTGAAGATCGCCGCGGAGGCAACGGCCGGCGAGCGGGTCACGATCGACACGCGGCGCGATCGGCACCGCGATCACGGGCTGGCCACGGTCAAGGCGACTACGTGCCTCGGCGCGGAGCTGGTTATCGACGCAAAAGGCCGGGCCGGCAACAGCGGCGGCGCGGTCCTGAACGAAGCCGGCGAGCTGGCCGGCGTCGTGTTCGAGGTCGGTGACTGGACCGACGAGGCTCCTTGGGGCTGGCCGGTCAAGGCCGTTGGCCCGTTCCACTGCCAGCAGCTGCTATCCAGCTCGATCCTCGCCGTCGTCGACGCCGGCCGCTGACCCCGTCCACTTCACCCCTTCGCCCCTGTTCCCACCCATGCCAAAAGTTCGTCTGAAACGTGACGCCGTCCTGAACGACGGTGGACTCCGCGAGTACAAGGCCGGCGACATCGTCGAGCGGTCCGCCGAATGGTGCCGCAAGTGGGTCGAGGCCGGCTATGCCGAGCCGGTCGACCAGGCGACGTCCGAGGCCGCGGCCTCCACCCGTGCCACCGCCGGCCGGTCACGCAAGCCGGAACCCGAGGCCCGTTGACCCATGCCAGGCACCGCCGGACCGCGCAGCCACCGCGTGACCTTCCTCCGCCAGGCGGCGGGGAACGGCACCCGGGGACAGCGCACCGGCCCCTGGGAAACCTTGCACGCCGTCTGGGCCGAGGTCATCCAAAGCCCAGGCCGCGAGCTGAGCGCAGCCCGGCAACGCTTCGAAGCCACGTCGCTCCTGCTCCGGGTCCTCAAGCCCCGCCGCTGGACGCCGACGACGGCCGACCGCGTGACCCACCGTGGAGCCACCTACGAAATTGGAGCGATCTGGGAACCGAACCAGGACGGCTTTGACCTGTTCATCGCCTGCTCCGGCGTCAACTGATTTTCCTCCCCACCCTTTTTTCCAACTGTCCACCATGCCCCAAGTTCAACTTTCGACCAGCCGCGTCTGTCAGATCGGCGAGAACATGGTCAGCCAGCCCGCCGGTTCCGTCGTCGAAGTCACGGCCAACGAGGCCGCGCGGATGATCGAGTCCGGCTCGGCCTACCTCCCGGGCGGCAAACCCGCCCCCGCCCCTGCCGCGACGAAGGCCGGCAAGAAGTCCAAGGGCAAGGCCGCGAAGGCCTCGGCCGAATCCGTCACCGGTGACGCCGCTGCAGCCACGCCGGCGACGACGCCGCCCGCGACGCCGGCGGATCCAGCCCCCGCAGTGCCGGCCGCCGAGGCCTCCGCCCCCAAGCCGAAGCGCAAGCCGACGCCGAAGCCGAAGGCCTGACCTGTCGATCGATCCACGCCGCCGGTGACGCGCGAGTACTTCCACGTCGCCGGCGGCAGCTCTTCCCCGCGTTTTCTTGACCGTACTTTGGCCACGATCATCCTCACCGGCGACAAGGCCCTCGATCGCAACCTCGCCCAGCTCACGGGCGCGGCCGGCCGGAAGGTCTTCAACAAGGCTGCTCGCGCCGCCGCCAAGCCCGTTGCCAAGCAGGCCCGGGCCAATGCGCCCTCGCGCACCGGCCGGCTGAAGAAGTCGATCAAGGTCCGCTCCATCGCGCGGTCGCGGAACAAGATCGGCATCCGCGTCACGACGGGAAACGAGACGGGCGACTTCGGCGGCGATGGTTACTACGGCGCTTTCCTTGAGTACGGCTACAAACGCGGCAAACGGTCGGCCGGGGTCAAGGCGGCCCAGTCGCTGAAACGTCGCGGCCGGCTCAATCAGACCAGCCAGTGGTTTCTCCGCCGCCGCGTGAAGGCCGAGATCCGGGCGCTCAAGGCCCGGGCCGGCGACAAGCGGGCCGAGGTCAAGGGCCAGCACTACATGAAGCGGGCTGCGGATAGCGGCCGCGCCCAGGCCGCCTCGACCTTTCAGGCCGTCGCCAAAACCGAGCTCGCCGCGGCCGTCGCGGCAATGCCGAAAAAGTAACTCCACCCCCTCCCGTTTGAACCCGCACAATGGCCCGCGCCACCATCGCCGCCCAGGACATCACCGGCTCCGCTATTAACTGGAGCCAGACCGGCACACTGTTGTCGTTCACCGCGGCCAACGTCACCGACAAAAACAAGTCACCCGCCACAGGCCGCACGATCCTGATCGCCTGGAACTCCGGCGCGAGCACTCGGAACATTGTGGTGACCAGCTCGGCCGACGCCTCGAAAGCCCGCACCGGCAACGCTACGCGAGCCCTGGCGGCCGGGGCGATGGCCATGTTTAGCCTCGTCCGCGACGGCTGGGAGCAAACTGACGACGCCGCCCTGCCCGATACCCAATGGTTCTACGAGGCGGACCACGCCGACGTGAAGTTCGCCGTCCTGACGCTTGTCAACTGACCATGCCCGACCTGACCGAAAGCCTGATCACCTTCATCGGCGGCGCGATCACCGCGGCGTTTCCGGCGGCGGAAGTGTTCGTCGGCGAGGTCATTCCCCAGAACGTGGAGGAGGACTTTGTCTGGCTCGGCCAGGCCGGCGAGTCCACCACGGACGATCTGTGCGACGAGGTCGACCAGGTCCGCTTCGACGTTGAGATTGTCGCCGCAGACATTGCCGACGCCCGGCAGTGGACTGCCGCCGTCAAGGCCGCGATCCGGGCGGCCGACAAGTTCGCCGCGGCCTGGAACGGCCTGGCCCAGTTCGCCACGGTCGAGGATCACGACGACAGCTATACGCCCCGCAACCCCGAGGCCGACTCCAGCGACGATCTGCACATTGGCACCCTCGCCGTCGTGTTCCACTGCTGACCCGCGCTTTCCCTTCCCCACCTTTCCCCGAGGCCGACCGTGACCATCCGCATTTCCGTTAAGAACCTCGACTCTCGAGAGACCGCCGTCGTCGCCGTCTCCTGCCGTGGCACTGACGGCGAGCCAGTCCCCGGCGCGCCCGTCAACGAGCTCCGCGGCGGGCAAGAGTGCCTGGTCTACGTCCACAACCAGCAAAGCCTCCACGTCGAAGAGATCAGCAGCGGCTAACCCGCCCCGCCGCCCCCGACGCCAAGGGCCCCCGTTGTAAACCGCTCACCGGCCCGGGACGCCCGCCCCGGCTACCATTCGCCCAGCTGCAAACCCGCTTCCGACTTTCCCACTTCCCACTTTTTTCTAACCGCGAACTATGGCCGGAACCAAAGGCAAGGGCACCCAGGGCTACGTCGACACCGACGACGACGATCAATACCGCGTAGTGCCCTGCGTCACCGTCGTCACGCCGCCCGGCTACGAGCGGGCCATCCAGGACGGCGAGCCGTGCCTCGGTGATACCACGCTGGAGCAGGACACCGGCGACCTCAAGCGGACCCCGATCGTCGGCACGATGCGATGGACCGCCAACGAGGCGACGATCGAGAACGCCCTCGAAACGTGCATCAAGAATGACACGCCTTTCAACTTCGCCATCAAGCTCCCCTACTCGACGCCGGTCTATCTGTTCGCGGCCGGGAAGCTGACCAAGCTCTCCCCCCAGCAGATCGACCGCGACAAGTTCATCAGCCGCGACTTCGAGTTCCTGCCCACCGAGGCATGGACCTACAGCGGCACCGCGCCGACGCTCGAAGCGTAAGCGGTTCTTTTTCGCCCTCTTCACTTCCCCCCTACGCATGGCCAAAACCCTCCGCGAAAAGCTGGCCGCCCACGGCCGCAAAATGCTCTCCGCCCGTCAGCAGGTGGACTTGCCCGGCTTCGACCAGCCGCTGTTTGTCCGCCTGATGAACGGCCAGGAGCGCAGCGACTTTGAGCGGGCGCTGATCCTCGCCAGCCCGGACGGCAAGCCGGGCGACAACCCGGCCGGCTTCCGCGCCGCGCTGCTCCGGTCGACGGTCTATGACCAGGCCGGCGAGGCGGTCTGGCAGGACGCCGAGGACGCCGAGCTGCTCGGGCTGCCGGCCTCCCTGCTGGAGCCGCTGGTCGACGCGGCCATGCGGCTCAACGGCTTGAGCAAGGCCGACCGGGAGGTCCTCGAAAAAAAGTAGCTTTGCCCCCCGCGCGGTTCGCCTTCGAGCTGTGCCTTGCGTTGGGAGGGGGCCGCTTCCCGCACCCGGACTTTTTGTTGCCGCGCTTGACCGGGCAACAGCTTGCCGACTGGGAGGCCCACTTTCGCGACCGGCCGTTCGGTCACCGTGTCCTGCAGCTGATGTTGGCCCAGCTCGCGGTCATGCAGGCCGCCAGCCACGGGGTCTCGACCGACGTCGATGCCTACATGCCGCAAGTCAAGTCGAACGCGGAGGACGAAGAGGACGGCGACGCGCTGTTCCGGTTTCCCGGGGCGGCTGAAATCGCCGCCCAACTGGCCGCCCGCGCGACCGCTCCCTCGCCACCCCAGCAGCCACCGCCGCGGCTGCCGGCCCCCAAGAAGTCAAAGCCACGGCGGCCGAAGAAAACAAAACCCGCCGGAACCTGACCCGTGGCCGTCATTGCCAATCTCGACATCGTGCTGGGAGCCCAGACCGGCAAGGCCTCGAAAGGGCTGAAGGGCTTCGGGTCGGAGATTGCCTCTTTGCGCCGGACCCTCGTCGGCGCGGCCGCGGCCTACCTGAGCTTCAACGCGGCCCGGCAGGTCTTTAATTCGCTGGTCGAACGTGGCGCGGCACTCGACGCCCTCGGTGAGCAGGCGGCCGTTCTGGGCGAGAACGTCAACAACCTGAACGCGCTGACCTATGCCGGCCAGCAGGCCGGCAGCTCGCAAGAGGAACTGTTCGCCGCGCTGGCCCGAACCAACCGCTTCATGGGCGAGGCCGTCGCCGGCGGCAAGGCGCAGCGCGAGGCCATCGAAGGCATCGGACTGTCGGTCCAAGGGCTCGCGGCAATGTCACCCGTGGAGCGGCTGTTCGCCATTGGTGGCGCGCTGGCCGGGTTGGGCGACTCCTCCAAAATCGCAAAGGCCGCGGCCGAAATTTTCGGGAAGAGCTGGGCCGGCGTCCTGACCACACTGGGCCAGGGGAGGGCACTGTTCGCCTCTGCAACCGCCCGGCTCAAAGAGCTGGGCGCATCCTTCACGCCCGCGCAGCTGGCGATGATCGACCAGGCCGGCGACAAGCTGGCCGACCTGGCGGTGCAATTTGGCGCGCTGGCCGGCCGGGCACTGCCGACGTTTGCCGCCGCCCTCACCAGCGTCGTGAACGTCATCGGCTCGATCACCGCTCCGGTTCGCGCGATGAACGGCGAGTTCGTAACAACCGTGGCCAAGATGTTTGCGTGGGCCACTGCGGCCAGCGTCCTGATCTTTGCCGGCCGCAAGGTGGTTGTGCTCTTCAACCAGGTCCGCGCGTCCATCCTGGCAGTGGTGAAGGCCCAGACGATTCTCCAGGCCCTCAGCTCCGGCAAGTCGATCGTCGGCCTGCTCGTTGCTGGCGGGGCCGTGGTCACTGCGTGGCTCGCCGTCGACGCGGTGTTTGACCAGCTCGACAAGGAGATGGCGGAAATGGAGGCGGCGGCCGGAACAGTCGCCGATGCCCAAGACGAGATTGCCCAAGCGGCCAAAAAGGCCAAGGAAGAAATCGCCGCCGGTGAGACCGCCGCCGCGGAGGGGGCCAACGCCGTGGCCGACGCGATGACCGAGGCAAAGCGCAAGTCCGACGAGCTGTTCAAGTCGATGCAGAACCGCGGGGCCGACCTGCGGAAGTCGCTTCGGACGCCGCTCGAAGAGTTCGCCGACGATCTGAAGGAGCTGCAGGAGCTGGCGAAGTTCTCCGCGTTCAGCGGCGAGACGGCGACGCGGGCTGTCGAGGCGGCGCTCCAGCGACTGCGCGACGCGAAGTCTGCCGGCGGCGGCGAGATCCTCAACCTGGGCAGTGCCCAGCGCGGATCGACCGAGGCCCTGACCCCGTTCCTGCAACGCCGCGCCCCTGACCCGATCCAGCAGGACATGCTCAAGGCCGAGCAGGACGCGGCCGCCACGCTGAAAAAGATCGAGGATCAGCTCAAGCGCAACGCCCCGATTCTCTTCCAGGGGATCGGCCTGCCGTGAGTTACTACACCCTGAAAAAGCTCCGCGAGACCCAGGCCCGCTTCGACAAGCAGGGGGGCGAGGCGACGCAGGTCTGGCAGGTCCGCTTCATCAATGACCAGTACGACTCGGTCATGGCCGTGCTGGTTCTCAACGCCAACGGCCTGACGCAGGGCGCTCCCTATTCCCACGGAAAGGTCTATCACGCGCTGCTCCGGCTGGAGGAAATGAACCCCCGGCCGGCGTCGCTGAAGTTCACCTACAACGTCGAGTGCGTCTTCCGCTCGCCGCCGCCGCCCGAGCTGCAAAACCAGCAACAGCCACCGCCCGGCCAGTTCCCGCCCGGCGCGCCTGCCGACGCGCGGCCCTTCGTCCGCGTGATGAGCCGCGGACGATCGGAGGCAATCCACAAGGCCCTCTTCCTCGGGGCCTTCAACGCCGAGGGCGAGGACGCCAACGTCAACAACCCGCGCATGCCGCGGAATACCAGGCTGCCCGTGGCGAACAGCGCGGAGGTCCCGCTGCTGCCGCCGCGAGAAAGGCTGGTCTATGACTGGGCGCTGATCGTGACCAGCTACACCAACAAGACCTGGTCGCAGGTCCCGGACCTGCTGGGCTACGTCAATGAAAAGAAAGTCCGGCTGCGGACGCGGGTCGGCTTGCCCGGCGGCGGCACGCGGACCCAGTTCGACCACACCTTCGCCCCGCGCACCCTGCTGCTCTACGACGAATCGTGGGACCCGCACATTATCGAGACGGTTCCGTGGAATGTGGTCACGCGCGAGGTTCTGGTCCGGCTGGGCGGCTGGCACATCGACGAGCTGGACCGGGGCCTGTCCGCCCGCGCCCAGCGCGGCGACCCGGACGGCAGCGGCGGAAGCTACAGCAATACCGACCTGCTGGGACCGAACGGCGTGGCCGTCCGCCGGCTGCTCGATCCGCAGGGCAACCCGATCACTGACCCGATCCTGCTCGACGGCAAGGGGCAACCGCTCAACCAGCAGGAGCTGGAAAAAGCGATCTTCCTCCGCTGGCTCGATCAGCACGAGGCTGACTTCGTGACGCTCGCCGACCCCTGGAGCTGACGCGCGGCTATGCCCCGGATCAACGTCCTGACCGACCGCGACGTGCTGCGCCTCCGCGAAATGGCGAAGGCGGACCGCAAGCCGCCGCTCCGTCAGCAGCCCGGCCGCCCTACCGCGGACACCGACGGCCCAACCGTCCTGATCTTCCGCGTCCCGGCGGGGGGCATCCCGGCCCGAACCGCGGACCAGATCAGCTACGGCGATTGCACCACGCTTCGCATCCGGCGCGACGACGGCAGCCTGCTCGAAATGCCAGGCACGCGCCGTCTGTGGAACGTACTCGACCGGCCCCTCGCCGCCGACGAAGAACTGGTCGCTCACCGGGACGCCTGGGGATTCTGGCTGCCTGGTACCGGCATGGCCGACTGCCCCGAGGCGACGTGGTCCACCGGCGCGCTGCTGCCGACGGGTGACCCGCTCAAGCTGGGGCTGTTCACTTTCCATCACGCTATGCGCTGGGAGGCCGGGTGCCCCAAAGTCAAAACGTGGACCGAAGGCCCGTCGGCACTCTTCGATTGCTGCGAGCGCGAGCCGTGCGAGGATGGCGAGCCGACATTGACGCTGGCCCATCGCTGTTCAGAAGACGCGCCCGGCTTCACGGGCTGGGTCGGGATATTCCTGGAGATTGTCAGCCTGACCGCCAGCGCGACGACAGTCAGCCCCGGCGACGAGGTCACGTTCACCCTGGTCTACAAGCTGCGAGAAGACATCGAGTCGACCGAGGGCGGGTTCCTGACCGAGGCCACGGTCGGCCAGGTGTGCGGCGACGGCGGAGTGCACGATCCGGCGGAGTGCTTTGGCTGCACCAGCCTGTTCAGCGGCGGCTGGGGCGCGATCGTTGACCAGACCCGCGAGACGGTCGAATGCTTTCGGGTCGGCGAGACCTACACCTACACCGTTACGATCCGGTTCGACGTGACCAACTGCGAGCGGACCGGCTGGGTTGCGTTCACGATCGGCGTCGGCGGCCGGGCCTGTGAGCCGTGGCGTTACCACAGCACGTCGACCGCGCCGTGCAATGGAATCCAGCGGGGCGGCTGCTCGCAGGTCGCGCACGACGCGTTTATTTTCACGGACACGGGAACCGGATGGGAAACGCTGATCGGCGATGAGTTGCCCGACGGCTGGTGCCAGGAGTTCGGCGACCCATTCCCGGGGCCGGAGTTCCCGACCGAGTGCGACGGCAGCTCGTCCGGTTCGTCCAGCAGCTCCGGCAGCACGAGTTCAAGTGGATCGGAGCCAAGCGGTAGCGGCAGTGGCAGCCTGTCGGAGCCTAGCGGCAGCGTGAGCGTCGATCCATGACGCACCAGCTGGCAATTCTCTACCGCCACGGCGACGCGACCAGCGACGAGCTCCGCTGGTGTCTGCGCAGCCTGGCCAATGTCAGCGGGTGCAACCCGGTTCCGCTTGTCGTCGGAGACCCACCGAGCTGGTATACCGGCCCCCGGCTCTGGCTGACACCGGGATCCGGCCACGCCGGCCGCGACGTGCGCGCGAAGCTGGAGGCGATCGCGGCAAGCGACTTGGTCGCGGAGCGGTTCGCCTGCCTGGCCGACGACAACGTGATTGTCCGCCCGATCGAGTTTGAAAACCTGATGGTCCCGCGGACCCATCGCGCCGTGAAGCGCGACCCGGCCGAGGGCTGGCAGTCGACGCGATACAACACGGCGCAGCACCTGACCGAGCTGGGCCTGCCGGTCCGGGACGCGGAAACCCACTGGCCGCGCTGCTGGGAAAAGGCCCGGCTGGCCGAAATGCTGGCCCGCTACCCGGGCGGAAACTGGTCCTGGAAGACGCTCTACCTCGGGCTGTTCGGCGGACCGGCCCAGCGCAACCGCGGCGAGGCCCAACATATGGGCAAGGGGCGGATCGCAATCTGTGACGATGCGCTGGTCATCAGCCACAAGGACAAGTCTTTCCGCGCGGGCCTCCGCTCCGAGCTGCAGCGGCGATTCCCCGCCGCCTGCCCGTGGGAGACCGGCCGCGTCCCCGAGGTCGAGATCGTCGGCCATGTCAGCCGCACGCGGCAACATGCCTGCCAACACCTCGGCCCGCGGATCGGCCGACGCGGTCCGCGGTTGGAGCTCCACCACGAATGCAGCAAGGTCGAACAATGCCGGCCGTTCGCCGCCGTCGGCTCGCCCGGCCCGATGCCTTGTCGCGGCTGCGCCTCCTATGATCCAGACTCGGCCAGGCTGCTTTCGATCGGAGGCCCCGCGGCGACTTCCGGCGGAGCCGGTTGCCGGACCTGCGGTCAGCGCGAGGGCCGCGACTCTGCCACGATGGAACCGGCGGCGATCGCCCGCGTCCTGGAACTGGTGCCGACCGGCGGAACGATTCTCGAATTCGGGGCCGGCCGCTCAACCGCGCACTACACCGCCGCCGGCCGCCACGTCGTCGCCGTCGAGCACGATCCGGCGTGGCGCAAGTCCGACGGCGTTGAATGGATTCCAGCCCAGCTCGCTGGCGACTGGTATCAGGTCGCGACCGTTCGCGCCTGCCTGACCGGCCGCAAGTTCGACGCCGTGATTGTCGACGGCCCGCCCGCGAGGCTGGCCGACCGGTCGCGCGTCCGCGAAGTGCTCGACTTGGTCGACCCGCGCTGCCCGGTCATCATCGACGACGCCGACCGCCCGCGCGAGGCACAGCTGGTCCGCGAGCTCCAGCAGTGGACGCCGGCCCGCACCGTCGAGCGAATCGGCCGCGCGGCGATTCTCTTGCCCGCGCAATGACGCCGCCCCCCCTCATTGGCCCGGCCTTCTTCCGGCGCGCGCCGTGCCCCCACCGCGGCGACGCCGTCGACCAGCTGCCCGGCCGGTCCTGCATGGTCGGCGACGGAGTGCTGGTCGAGATTCGCGCCTGCGCGATCCACGGCCGCTGCTCGTCCGTCCGCTTTGAGGCACCCACCCCGCCTGGCATACAGGCCTGCTCGACTTGCCGCCTGCTCCCCCACCCCGAGTGACCGATGCCCGTCCGGCCCATCGCCTGCCGTTGCGGCGGTACGATCGGCGCTGAGCGCTGCAACCGTTGCGGCCGATCGAAGCGCCGCCCGCGCGAAGTCACTCCCCGCGCCACGCGCCGCGTCTACGATCGCGAGTGGGAGAAAACCCGCAAGGCCCAGCTCAAGCGCAAACCGTTCTGTGAGGACCACGCCGCGCGCGGCTACATCATCGAGCCGGCGAACGAGGTCCATCACGTCGTCAAAGTTTCCGCGCGTCCCGATCTGAAACACGATTCGCGCAACCTCCGCTCGCTCTGCAAGTCCTGCCACTCGATCCGAACGCGCCGCGGCGAATGACCCCCGCCCCCGCAAACCCCGGGGGGGCAAAACCTGCGAAAAAACACGCGCGCCCTGGCGTCGCTCCCCCGTCCCCCAGTTTGGTAGACGCCGAACCCCTACCCCCCAGTCCCCCTCTTTCTTGGAAAAGGGGCCTGCTATAATGGCCCCCGTCGATGGCGGTTTTCCGCCAACAGACCTTGCAGGGGTCGTAGCTCAATTGGTTAGAGCACCGGCCTGTCACGCCGGAGGTTGCGGGTTCGAGCCCCGTCGACCTCGCCTGCCGGAACCCCGTCAAACCCCGGTTTGCACGGGGTTTTTTGTTGCGCGGAGGGCGGCGGCCAAGAGCCTGCCCGAGAACCTTCCCGGAAGGGGGTCAGACCCCAATTTGCTCCGAAGACTGCGCAAATTGGCGTCAGACCCCGAAGGTTCTCGGGTAGGCTCCAAGTAGCGGGCACATTCCATGTGCCTGCTACCAGCAGTGAACTTGGGTGCTGGCAGCCGCTTTGCTATACCCGTTGCGGTGGAGGATGGCACTTTCAGTGTCGCCTTTCAGTGTCGCCGTTCGCTACGCGAAAGTCCCAAACATTAGGGGAGCGTAATGGGGC
>JANOFL010000128.1:0-15741 GCA_031405895.1 Planctomycetota bacterium | reverse complement strand
TGGCGGCTTCGGTGCCGCCCGTGACCACGACATCGCATACGCCTTCGCGAATATGGTTCAGGGCATTGCCCATCGCATTGGTGGCGCTGGCACAGGCCGTGGCCACACTGTAATTCGGTCCGCGGAGGCCCAGATAGATGGCGAGATTGCCGCCGCCCGCATTGAGCATCAGGCGGGGTATCGTCATCGGCGAGACGCGGCTGGGGCCTTTCAGCGACAGCTTGCCGATCTGTTCTTCGGTGGTCTGCAAGCCACCGATGCCCGAGCCGAGCACGACACCGGCTCGTGAAGTGTCGCCGCTGAAGTCGAGGCCCGAATCGCGGACCGCGTCGGTTCCGGCCACGATCGCGAACTGGGAAAACCGGTCCAGCCGGTTGACGTCCTTGGGATCCACGTAGCCGGTTGGATCGAAGTCGGGGATGTCACCGCCGATAAAGACCTTGAGGTCGGTGATGTCGATGGTGGTCAGCGGATGAATGCCGCTCTCTCCGGCGAGGCAGCGCTGCCAGCACTGCTCGACCTTGCAACCCAGCGGCGAGACCAGCCCCATTCCTGTCACGACCACGCGACGTTTCATCAGCATTGATCCGGGAGTGCCGTTTCAGAACAGCCGGACGGACGCTGGCCCACGGCCACCGCCCCGCCTGACCAGCCCTCGTCCCCGCATCTAGCCGGATGATTTCTCGATGTGCTCGATCGCCTGGCCGACCGTCTGGATTTTCTCGGCAGCCTCATCGGGAATATTGATGTCGAATTCCTCTTCGAGTTCCATCACCAGCTCCACCGTGTCGAGCGAGTCGGCGCCGAGATCATTCACAAAGTTGGACTCGCGATGGATTTTTTCCTTGTCCACGCCAAGCTGTTCCGCCACGATATCCACTACCCGTTCTTCGACCGATGGCATTGGGCTCGGCCTCCTCTGGCAAAAAAATCTGTCTGGGAATGACTGGCACTCAAGGGATCCTGGCAGAAATTGCCCGGTTCCCGGTTGATCGATGCTGCTGGGCCGCCGGGGTGAGCCAGGAATGCGCTGAAGGCATCCGAACCATCCCGCACGGCAGGGAAACAGAATAGTCAATCACGGCAAGCAGGGTCAAGCCAGGCGAACGGTTGTCCTTGCCCCGAAGGGCAAAAAAGACCGGTTTTCCGGCGGCTTGCGAGGCGGCCGGTGCATACGCTGGGGCGCTGGACAAGGCATTCAGGCGGGGCACCTTAGCCGGTCATTCCGCCATCGACGGTCAGGACCTGCCCGGTCACATAACTGGCCGCCGGACTGGCCAGAAACAGCACACAGGCGGACACGTCATCGGCCGTTCCGATCCGGGCGGCGGGAACCCGCTTTTTGATCTCGTCCAGCAGGGCATCGCCGAGGGCCTGCGTCATTTCGCTCTCGATGAAGCCTGGCGCGACGGCGTTGACGGTCACCTTGCGCCTGGCCAGTTCCTTGCTCAGGCTCCGCGTCAACCCGATCATGCCGGCCTTGGAAGCCGAATAGTTGGTCTGGCCGGCATTGCCGATCAGTCCTGAAACACTCGAGATGTTGATGATCCGGCCGTAACGGGCCCGCATCATCACACGGCTCGCGGCCCGACAGAAGAGAAACGTCCCGCGGAGGTTGGTGGCAATCACGTCATCCCACTGCTCGTCACTCATTGCCGGGAGCAAAGTGTCGCGCGTGATCCCGGCATTGTTGACGAGAATGTCGAGCCGGCCCCAGCCATCGGCAACCGCCTCGACGATCTGGTCGACACTCGCACGATCGCTGACACTCCCGGCAAACGCCTCGGCTTGTCCGCCGGCCGCGAGGATTTCCCCCACCGTCCCAGCCAGTTTTTCCGCGTTCCGCGCCACGCAGGCGATCCGCGCTCCAGCCCTGCCGAGTGCCAGCGCAATCGCCTTGCCCAGCCCCTGCGACGCGCCGGTGACGATCGCCGTCTGACCGGCGAGATCCACTTTCAGACTTGCCAGACTCACCCTGTTTGCCTCGCGGACTCCGGTTTCGTGTGGTGGCCGGAAACGAACCGGCTGCCTGCTCGGCCAACCCTGCCGAGCCAGGAAATCTACCAGACTGGCCGCGAGCGTAAACCGACCTGTCCCGTTCCGCCGAAGCTGGGCCGCCGGGTTGCCCGGAAAAAAAACCGGCCCGGCGAAAAACTCGCCGGGCCGGGTGACTATCTGGCCAAAACGGGCGTGGCTTTCACCGCCACTCCGCTGGGGCGGTGGCTATTGCACCAGCCACGCAAACTGGTCGACCCGGGCAGTCCAGCCAAGCGATTCAGCCGCGTCGCCAATGACGTAGCTGACCCGGGCGCGGACCAGTCCCGAGCCGGTCTGGACAAACCTGAGGATGTTCCCGGAGGGGTTCACCGTCACGGTGGAATCCGTGCCGTTGGCGGCCCCCTGGAGATCAACGCTTTCGTAGAGTCCGGTCTGGAAATTGAACAGCTCGATCCGCTGCGTGTTGGCGCTGACCGTGCAATGCCCCTCCAGCCGCGCCGACAGGGAACTCGGCGACGGTGACGGCAAAGTGGCCTCCATCACCATCCGGACTTCCAGGCTGGTCAACGAGGGACCATCTGGTGCCAGGACCGAATTGACGCTCATCCGCTGGTCGTCGGAGGCCGCGAGCTGGGGCAGCCCTCCCTGAACGTTGTTCCCAACCACCACGCTGACCGAAGCAGGCGGCACGACGACCGGTCCACAGGTCACCTTGGTCAGCCGGACGGCATCGATCCCGGCCTCCACGACTGATCCCGTCGCGAGATCCGAGGCTGTGAAGCGGACCCGCATCTGGTTGGTGGTCGCGATCGTGTCGCGAACGCGGAACGTCTTTTTGAACCAGCCCCCACGGACTTCCGGTCCGGTCGGGCCAACGACTTCCAGCTGCGTCCACGACGACCCGCCATTGTTCGAGATTTCCACAGTGAAGACATCCGCTTCCGGCGCGCCGCCCGTATGGTTGGAGTACCACCGGGCGTAAGTCAGCAGCAGCTCTTCATTGTTGGCCGACCCCGGATTGAGGATCGGTGATGTCAGAACCGTGTTGCCGGCGTCCACATCCGAGTTGCCGTCGACGTTGTCGGTCAGCCAGCACTGGCCGGAACCGTCAAAGTCCGTCGGCGGATCACCGCGGTCACCACCGCCCACAGGAACGCCCCGACCCCACGGCCCATCCGTCGCGGTCGTGGCCACTGTCCAGCCCGGATTGGTCTCACCATTGTCGTTGAAAACGACCGCAAGGCTGCTGGCGGCGGTCGCGGTGTAGAACCCGGTCGGAGCCGTGGAGGGATTGGTGACAGTTGCGCCCGTCGTGGTCTGCACACTGACGTAGTACTTCAGAGCGGTTCCGCAATTGCTGGGCGGGAAGTTCGCAGCGTAAAGGTTGGTGCCGAGGGTCGGCATGGCGAAGGCCTCGAATCCGCTGCCGCGATTGACGTACAGCACGCCGGTCCCCGGCTGGGGCGTCTGCGCCAGTGCCGAGACGCGGACCGAGAAAGCCGTTCCGCCCCCGGGGCTGATCAGCTCCGGCTGGCCATCGGGATACTCGAACGCCAGCGGATCAAGGGCCGGCGCGTCGAGATTGTGCAGCCCAAAGCCGGTCGCGATTTCGTTGTAGTGCGGCGTCCCGTTTCCGATCGTGCTGTCATTGTCGTCCAGTTGCAGGTAGATCAGCGTGATCGCCGGGTCAATCGTCTGGTTGCCGGGCGTCATCTGGCCACGCACGATTTGCATGCCAAAGAACAGCTGGGCCCCAATCGTCCGGTACTGGGACGGCTCGGTGGTGATCAGCTGGTTGCGAGTCTCCCAGATTGCTCCTGAAAGGACCTGGCCACAAGTATGAATCGCGCTGGTGCAGGGGTACTGCAACGTGTTGGAGGCGTTGCGGATGCCGGCCGAGCAGTTGCCCTGGAAGCCGTTCCCGAGGATCGGTTCGTCCTGGATCAGGACTCCCACGCAGTCGCCTGAACCTTCGCCAAACTGCCCCTGGCCGTTGCCCGTCACGTTGACCAGATGATGGCCATACTCGTGATAGACGACATCGGAAAAGGCCGTATTGTGACAGCCGCCACCGTTGATATAGAAGTTGATTGACGTGCCGTTGTAGAAGGCATTGCAGGTGTTGTTGATGTTGGTGTTGACAAGGAATCCCAGCTGGCCCGCGATCACAGGATAGGCCGGTTCGTGAAGCAGGACATAGTCGCGAACGATATTGGATTCGAGGTAGGCATTCACGTTGGCAGTCGGAAACTGCTGGCCGGCCGTCGGGTTGTGCAGAAAGTTCGCGGGTCCTGGCGGAGTCGACGTCAGGTCGATCTGCGGTGTCGCCCCGGCGGCCGACTGGTCGCGCACATCGAAGAATCGTCCCCGCAAAAGGGACCGGACGGTCACGGCCGTCGAACCGGGATGGGTAATCGTGTAGTTCCCGTTCACATCAGCGAAGGCCGTATTGCCACCCACGACCTGGACTTCGGCATAAGGCAGTGCGAAAATGGACTCGGGATCGCATTCAGCCGAACGGATCCCCTGGGTGGCGTTGCCCCGGACGTTGCCCGTGATATCAGTGAAGCAGACCTGGTTCTCGCTCAGCCGGACTTCGCCCGTCCCGAGCGAGGCGACCACCATGAACTTTTGGTAAAACGGCCAAGTCTGGACCGAACCACGGCTGGCCATCAAGGTGACGGCCGCTTCGGGTGCCGCCGGCACGTCATCGATCCCGGCCCAGATCACGAGCTCCTGGTCCGCCGTTTCGATTTTCATCCTCGCCAGCCGTTTGGAGATATCCGGACCGAGCTGCAACTGTGCCTGCTCATCCAGTTTCAGCCGGATGCTCGCAAGCATTGCCGGCGTGACTGCGGGAGCTGTTTTTGGATCAATCGCGAAGTTCGTCTCAGCGAACTCGCGGACTCCTGCCGAGACCATCACCAGCGGGAAGCCTGGCTCGTTGCGAACCAGCATCCCGACGCCGGCCCGGAAAACCGGCACGCTGTCATAGTGCTGAACCAGCCGCAGGGCCTTGAACCGGTGCTGTCCGGTCGCCCGGTCAAACATCGCGCCCTGCAGGGCTTCTCCCAGTACGTCGGTCCGGGCAATAAACTCACCCGTGTCGCGACCCAGCATTCCCCGCCATTGACTGATGAAGGCTGTGGCACTCTCCTCGGGCGAACTGCCGCGTGCGAGTTCGGCACCATAAATGAATTCCGTCGTCGCGTTGACGCGATGAAAGCGCGAAGCCGGAACTGTGTTGGCAAACTCGTTGGCAATCACCGGATCCAGCTGGGCGCGAGCCGGAACGGCCCACGCTGAAACAAACATCAACACGGCGGCGGCCAATACTGGCAGCCGGAAAGCTCGGAATTGCGGCATCGCGTAAACCCCTCTTCTCTGTTGGGAAACCTGCGGCGGAAGTCGACTTCCGCAAGCTGCATTGTGGCTGCGCACGGACCGCTTTCAAGACGGGAAGGGCGATCTTTGCGGCATTGGCCCGGCAAAAAGGCGGCGGAATACCCTGCACCCACCTGCCGAAGGGATTCATCCGGCCGGGCAGCCATGCCAATTATGGCTCCAGCGTGCCGTGACAGACGATCTTGCGCGAGATCCGCTTCAACAGCCCGCGGAGCACGCGGCCCGGGCCAACCTCAAAAAACTCGTCGCAGCCGTCGCCCAGCATCGAGACCAGGCTCTCTTCCCAGAGCACGGGCGAACAGACCTGGCGGACCAGCAATTCACGGATTTCACCGGGATCGTCATGGTACCTCGCATCGACGTTGGACCAGACGGGAATTCGCGGCCGATGCAGATTGACCTCTGCCAGCGCGGCCCGCAGCCGCGCCACCGCCGGCTGCATCAGGCTGGTGTGAAACGCTCCTGCGACCGCGAGACGGATCGTTCGCATTGCACCCGCCGCTTCGGCTGCCGGCCCCAGCCGTTCAATCGCGGCGAGACTGCCCGAGACCACGATATTGCCGGGACAGAGCAGATTGGCGATCTGCAGGACGTCACCCGCTTGCCGGTTCTCATCGCAAAGCTTTTCGACGGCTGCCCGCTCCATCCCCAGCACGCTGAGCATGGCACTGGGGGTGGCGTCTGCGGCCGCCTGCATGGCCCGACCCCGCTCCTGCACCACGCGCAGGCCGGTTTCAAAATCCAGCGCGCCGGCAAAGACCAGCGCGCAGTATTCGCCCAGGCTCAAGCCCGCCGCCGCCGCACAATCGGCAACCGCTCCGGGGTTCCCGGCACGGAGTTGCTCGACCGCCGCAAGCCCGCAAACAAACAACGCCGGCTGGCTGAATTCGGTGGCGTCCAGTTTTTCGGGCGGGCCGCTGAAACAGACATCCGCCAGGTCGTAACCCAGCACACGCGAAGCCTGGTCAAACAAGGCTCGGGCAGCCGGCAACGATTCGGCCACCTCGCGGCCCATCCCGACGGACTGCGCGCCCTGGCCTGGAAAAAGAAAGGCAATCCTCGACAAAACGGAAGCTCCTCGGCGCACGGGCCGTCTTCTGGTTCAGTTCAATCCGGTCAATCCGGTCAATGACGTCAATCAGGTCCCCTTCATCCCCTCCCGCGAACCAGAAGAGCACGAGCACGAAAAAAACGCCGCTGCCCGTCAGGTCAGGACTTTTTCCCAGTCGACCTGGTCGTTGTGGGAATGGGTAAATCCCATCGACCGTTCCTGACGGACGGTTTCCGCATCGCGAAAGGCCATGATGTAGGTTTTGCGCCAGATCGACGAGACGTTGCCGGCCGATCCGTGCACAATCCGTTCATCATGGATCGTCACACTGCCGCGTTTGACTGGCAGGTAGATCACCTGATCGCTCGGTTTGCTTTCGATCACCAGCGTATGCGATTCGCCGCGGTTCTCCTGGGTCTTGCCCGAACCGCTGTAGTCGACTGGCTTGTGACTGCGCAATTCCGGCTCGCGGTTGGTCCCGGGAACCACCATCAGGCAGCCGTTTTCGACGTCGCTGTCGCTCATCGCAAGTGAAAAAGTCGCGGTCCAGGTGTTTTTCGTTTTCGGCCAGTAACCGAGATCCTGGTGCATCGAAAACTCGGCTTTGGCCTGGCCGGGTCGCTTGGCGAGGAACTGGTCGTAGTCGACGACCGATTCGCCCGGGTAGAGCTGCTGGGCGACGCGGGTCGCAAGCCGTTCGTAGATGTTGCCCTTCAGTTCCGGGCGGTATTTGCTGGGCAGGACAGCGTTGACCAGCCGGAACTGCTCGATCGGCGTGCCGTAAGGCTGGCTCATGTCGCAGAAGTCGCGGCCCATATCCGGTTCCTTGCCGGCGACAAAATGATCGAACCAGCCGTCGAGCGTGGCGACTTCGGCTTCAGTCAGAAAATCGTTCAGGACGAGGTAGCCCTGCTCGTTGTACTGGGCGATCTCTTCCGGCTTGATCTGGTACAGGTCGCCCGCGCGGCGGTGGGCACCCGAATCGGGATTGGTGATGCGTTGCATGGTTGGCCTCCGGAATGGCTGAAGCGATGCTGACCCGCGCGAACCGGGCAGGAAAAGGGGCAATATTGCAGAAAAATGGGGCCGGCGGAAGCAAACCGGCCGGGTCCACTCCGGCCGGTTTTCAGCGACGAATGACGGTTCGGCGGATTTTTCTGGCCGGGCCGGCGGCCGCCCTGCGATGGCCTTCCTGAACCTGCCCTGCCGCGGCCAGACCCTGCGCGGCGCTGGGCAATCATTCCCAAGAGAGAACTTCGATGTTGCGCCGCCCACAAAAGCCCGCCCGCCGTTTTCAGACTCAACTGCGACGCGAACCGGCCCGGTCGACACGCGTGGGCGCGGCCCCCGCCAACCGCCTGGTGTTTGAAGCGCTTGAACCGCGCCGGATGATGGTTTTTGGTCCCAGCTCGATTCTGCTGGACGCTGTGGGCCTGAATCCCGCCGAGCTCACGCCGGTCAACAACCTGGTCTTCTTTGTCGCGTCGACCCCCGCGACCGGAGCCGAGCTGTACAAGACCGACGGCACAATCGCCGGAACCCTGCCAGTCAGGGACATCGTTTCGGGCGCAACCGGCAGCAGCCCCGGCGACCTCGTCAACGTCAACGGCACACTCTTCTTCTCCGCCGGCACCGACAGCAGCGGCAACCGCGAACTGTGGAAAAGCGACGGCACGGCGGACGGCACGGTTCTCGTCAAGGACATCCTCCCAGGTGCGACCGGTTCCGCTCCGGCCGAGCTCGTCAACGTCAACGGCGTCCTGTTCTTCGTCGCCAACGGAAACACCAGCAACAATGTTCCGGCCGGTCGCGAGCTATGGAAAAGCGACGGGACATTTGACGGGACCATTCTGCTCAAGGACACCCGGCCCGGCGCTCTCAGCTCGACGCCCGACCAACTGATGAACGTCAACGGCACCTTGCTGTTCCTCGCCAACGACGGCACGGTGGGCAAGGAACTCTGGCGGAGCAACGGCACGACCAGCGGCACGGCGCTGGCCTTCGATATCCGCCCCGGCAGCGGCAGTTCGCAGATCAACAACATGACGGATGTCAGCGGCACGCTGTTCTTCAAGGCCAATGACGGAACGCATGGCTACGAACTCTGGAAAAGCCAGGGCACGGCCGCTTCGACCCTGCTCGTTTCCGACTTGCGGGCGGGGTCGGCCGGTTCCTATCCCGTCAACTTCGCCAATGTCAACGGCTCCCTGTTTTTCATCCGGTCGGGCGGCAACTCCACTACTTCCGGGCTGTACAAGACCAATGGCACCGCGAGCGGAACCTCAGTCGTCTCGACCCAGGTGGGTGCCGGTGCCCAGCACCTGACCAACGTCAACGGGACGCTGATGTTCGGGGCCAAGGCCGGCGTGCAAAACCAGAATCTCTGGAAGTCGAACGGCACCGCCGCTGGAACCGACCTGATCGGGCTCCTCAACACGCCCCAGCAGACTGTTGAAAAGCGGTTCTTCAGCCTCAATGGCGCGCTCTACTTCGTCGCCGACAACCTGACCAACGGCATGGAACTCTGGCAGTCCAACGCCGAGAGTCTGGAGCTGACGCAGCTGTCCGCGATCGTGGGCAATGGCGATCCCGATTTCCGGGACTTCGTGTCACTCAATGGCCACCTGTTTTTCACGGTCCGACGCGACTCGAACAACACCTCGAGCTCGCGGTTCCTGATGCGGTTCGACAGTGGCCGCGAGCCGGAAGTCGACGTTCCTGGCGTGACCGGAGCCGCCACTGGAGTCGCGCCGCCGGGCTACAACCTTTCCCGTGTCGGAGGGCCCCAGGTTTCCGGCCCCGGCGTGCCTGGAATCGGTCTTGCTCCCTCGACACCACCCAACGACCTGGAACTGATCAGCCTCGTGGCCGGTGCCGGTGGCTCCGCGCCGGCTTCGTTCACCAGCGTCAACGGCACCGTCTACTTCACCGCCAGTTCCGCGCCCCTCGCCGCGCGCCGACTCTGGAAAACCGACGGCACGGTCGCAGGCACCGGGCAGGTCGACAGTGGCAGCCTGCTGGTCGAGAAGCCGGAAAACCTCGTCAACGTCAATGGAGTGCTTTACTTCTCGGCTGACTTCCAGCAGTCAGCCACCGAGTTCGGCCGCGAGCTGGGACGTGTCGATCTGATCACGGGGCGGGCAGTGCTGCACAAGGACATCCGGTCGGGCACCGCCAGTTCGGGTCCCGCCAAGCTGACCAACGTCAACGGGCTGCTCTATTTCACGGCCAATGACGGATTGAACGGCAATGAACTTTGGCTCAGCCGCGGGTCGTCCGCGTCGACCAGCCTTGTGCGCAACATCCGGCCGGGCCTGGCCAACAGCGATCCCGACAGCCTGGTCAATGTTTCGGGCACGCTCTACTTTGCCGCGACCAACAATGACCACGGCCGGGAGCTCTGGTCGAGCTTTGGCTACACCGGGCTGACGCAAATGGTCGGTGATGCGAATCCCGGCCTGCCCAGTTCCGAACCGGCGGCCCTGATCAATATCAACGGAACGCTGTTCTTTTCAGCTGAGCGGGTCGGTGAAGGCCGGGAGCTGTGGAAAGCCACCGGTCCCACCACGCTTTCGATGGTCTCCGACATCAACCCCGGCGCGGCCAGCTCCAATCCGACCTTCGTGACCAACGTCAAAGGCAACCTGCTCTTTGTCGCCGACGATGGCACGAGCGGCCGCGAAATCTGGAAACACGAGCTGGGCACCACTTCTCCCGTCCGCGACCTGGTCCCGGGCAGTGGCTCGCCCAGCCCCGAATCGCTCCGCAACCTCAACGGCACCCTGATGTTCGTCGCCAATGACGGAACATCGGGCAAGGAACTCTGGCGCAGCAACGGGTCCGATGCGGGCACCGTTCTGGTCAAGGACATTCAGCTGGGCGCGGCCGGCTCCGATCCGACCGGCCTGACCGTCTTCAACAATCTGCTCTACTTCTCCGACAACGACGGAGTCAACGGCCGCGAACTCTGGCGAAGCAATTTCTCCGGGCCGAGTATCACCCGTGTTTCCGACATCGCCCCGGGAACCGCCAACGCCGACCCGCTCTCGATCAGCCGCGGTGGCGCGACCTGGCTGGTCTTCTCGGCCACCAACAGCGCCAACGGACGCGAAGTCTGGGTCCTGAAAAACCCGGAAGACTCACCCGCGCCGATGGCCTTTGCCCCGGGTGGCCGCGGTGGCCCGATGGGCTTCGATCCGCGCGGACCTCAAGCCTTCCGGCGACAGTCCGGCACGGGCTCCGGCTTGGGAGGCAATCTCGCGAGGATGAACGGAAGTTCAGCCGGCGGGGCGCGGAGCAATCCGTCTCTGGCCGCCAGTGTTGCCCAGTCGACACTCACTTCGCGCACGTTCGCCGACATCGACCGCGACCTGTTCTTCAGTCAGTCGAACACCGATTCGGACGCACTGCTTCCGGACTTGTTTGAAGGCCCGCAGCTGGACTGAAGCGACATTTCCAGGTTGCCAATAAGCCCCGGCAGTCAAACCAGTCGGGGGTGCATTACGCGGCGGCGGCACAACAACATCCACACTTCCGGCTCCCTCCCCCGCCGCTGCTTTGAGCGATGTGGGGTTGGCGGCACAACAACTACCACACTTCCGGCTGCCTCCCTCGCCGCTGCTTTGAGCGGTGTGGGGAGGACGGGGGGAGGGGGCGTCCGCGCAATGCGCAGGTGTTGACCTTCGTGCCATGCAGTCAATCTTCAACCGCGTTGCCTCCTGCTCGAAAAGCGATTCGCGAGAAAATTGCAAGGCCGAAGAACCCGCACGCTGGGAAGACAGCCAAGCACAGAACGACAAAGCAGGAGCTTCGTCGCCACGAAACAAACGGCCACTCCAAACAACCGCCCCGCCAGCCAGGCCGATGAGCCTTTCAACCGGTCTCAGAGCCTGTCCGAAAAGGGGTCTGACCCTCTCCACGAATGGGCCCCAAAGTGGCAATTGTACGGCTTTCGTCCAGTTCTCGAAGTAGCGAAGACAACCTTGCAAAGGGTCTGACCCCTTTTCGGACAGGCTCTCAGTTCAAAATCCGGATCCGCATGTTCCGGAAATCGATCGGTGAGCCCTCGGCTTCCAGCGCAATGTGCCCGTGGGCCGGGTCGCAAGCCGTCCCGCCGGCGACTTCATGCCCGTTGACCCACAAACGGACTTCGCCGTTGATCGCCCGGATGTAGTAGTGGTTCCACTCGCCAAACCCGCGCGAATGGTTGGCGACCGGGAAACTTCGCTGGCCGTTGGGCGAAACCGGCGCGAAGGGCGTCATCACCGAACTGCCGACCGGAAAGACATCTCCGTTGGTTGTGAACCAGTCGGCTTTTTCCCCCGAGCTGGCTTCGTATTCTGCCGTGTAACCGTGGTCGAGCACCTGGCACTCGATTCCTTCCGGCAGCTCACCCGGTTTGAGCACATCCAGCGACGCCCGCGGTGACCAGACGAACACGCCCGAGTTGCCGGCACTCTTCAGGTGTTGCCATTCGAGCATCAGCTCAAAGTTCACATACGGCACCTTGGACCGGATCACGCCGACCGGGTTCCCGCTGCAATGCAACACTCCATCGTCGCCCCAGGTCCAAGTGTCGTCATCGCCGTTGACATTGACGAGGTCCTCCGCGCCGAAATCACGCCAGCCGGTCGCCTGGCCATCGACCAGCGCCGCGGGCAGATCGGCGGACGGAATGACGGCCGCAGGCATTGCCGGATCCTGAGCCGGCGGTGACTCCTGGGCCAACGCTTGGGCCGTGCCGAATCCCAGCCCCAGAATCGCCAGTGCCGTACAAGTAAAACGGGACATCGACGCACACTCCCTGACAGGTTGTTTTCGGGCCGCACCGACCCGTTTTCACGTATGGTAGCATTGTGCAGGTCCCGTCCACACAAGCCAGGTTCGCCACCTTAAATTTCTTCCCCCCTCCTCCATCCGCCTGGTACGGATTCCGGTCTTCCGGAAATCCGTACCAGGCGGATGTGGGGCAGGGGGAGGGGGCACCGCGGCTGGCAGGAGACCGGCACGTTTTTTGCCAAACCGGCCTGAACCAGTTTCTGCAGTTTGTGAAGTTGTCAATCGAGGAGAAATCAATTGCGTATCCCGTGTTCCCGCCTCAACCGCCTGACGTTGATCGCGTTTCTCGCCGGCGCTTTCGCAATCCCCGTTTTGGCCCAGCAAGCGGCTCCGCCACCCACCGAAGCGAAAGCCGCCCCCGTCTTCGAAAACGGCGAAGCCCAGAAGGTCCCCGCTTTTTCCAACCGCGAAGAGTGGATCCGCCACGACCTGTTCGTCGAGACGACCTTTGACTCCGACGGCGACGGCAAGCCCGACCGGATGCACGTGGACATCACCCGCCCGCTGCAGACCGACACCGAAGGCCTGAAAGTCCCTGTCGTCTACGAGACCAGTCCTTACTTCTGCGGCATCGCAGCGAGCGACAGCTATTTCTGGAACCCGCGCCAGGAGCTGGGAGCCGACCCGCCGGTCCGTCCCGCCGCGCCGAGCATCGAGCCAGTTTCGCTTCGCCCAACGATGTCCGATACGGAAGTCGGTGACTGGCTCCCGCGCGGCTTCGCGGTCGTCCATTCGGCCTCGCCCGGGACCGGCCTTTCCCAAGGCTGCCCAACTGTAGGCGGTGACAACGAATCGCTGGCCCCCAAGGCCGTGATCGATTGGCTTTGCGGCCGGGCCAAGGGCTTCACCGAAGCCGAGGGCGGCGACCCGGTCACGGCCACCTGGTGCTCGGGCAAGGTCGGCATGATCGGGACCTCCTACAACGGCACGCTTCCCCTCGCCGCCGCGACGACCGGCGTCGAGGGCCTCGAAGCCATCATTCCGGTCGCCCCCAACACTTCCTACTACCATTATTACCGCAGCCACGGCCTGATCCGCCATCCGGGCGGCTACATGGGCGAAGACATCGACGTGCTGTACGACTTCATCAACAGCGGCAACCTCGACCGCCGCCCGTGGTGCAACGGCGAAATTCGCGACCGCGAAATGAAGGAAGGCCAGGACCGCGATACGGGCGACTACAACGACTTCTGGGCCGGCCGCGACTACATGAACGACATCGGCCCGATGAAGGCCGCCACGCTGATGGCCCACGCCTTCAACGACTGGAACGTGATGCCCGAACACAGCGTCCGGATCGCCCTGGCGCTCAAGGAAAAAGGCGTCCCGGTCCAGATGTTCTTCCACCAGGGCGGCCACGGTGGAGATCCGCCGATGAAGATGAAGAACCGCTGGTTCACACGCTACCTGTATGGCGTGGAAAACGGTGTCGAGAACGACCCCCGCGCTTTCATCGTTCGCGAAACAGGGCGGCGAACCAAGCCGACCGAGTACGCCGATTACCCGAATCCGGAATCCCAGCCCGTCACGCTCCATCTCAAAGCCGGCGGTGCGGCGGTCGGGGGACTCGAAGCGGCTGAAAGTCCGGCCCAAGGCACCGAATCGCTGGTCGATGACGTGGATGTCCCCGGTGCCGAACTGGCCAAGGCCGCCAGTTCCGAAAACCGCCTGCTCTATGCTTCCGCGCCGCTCAAGCAGGACCTGCACATCTCGGGCACCCCGCGGCTGTCAATCCGGCTCGCGGCCGACAAGCCCGCCGTGAACCTCTCTGTCTGGCTCGTCGCGCTCCCCTGGACCGACGCCGACAAGATCACCGACGACGTCATCACCCGCGGCTGGGCCGATCCGCAGAACCGCCACTCGCTCCGCGAAAGCGAACCGCTGGTCCCCGGCGAGTTCGTCGAGCTTGAATTCGACCTCCAGCCCGACGATCAGGTCATCCCGGCCGGCACGCAGATCGGCTTGATGATTTTCTCAAGCGACCGCGATTTCACGCTCTGGCCCGCCGCCGGAACCAAACTCACCGTCGACCTCGACGGCACCCGCCTCTTCCTCCCAGTCGTCGGCGGCCAGACGGCCTGGGACAATGCGACCAGCCACGTGGAGTAGCACGAGGCGAATCGTTGAAGGGGAACACTAATCTGCGCTAATCTGCGCTAATCAAGACGGCTCAAGAGTTACCTCAGCCAACGTGAAATCAGTTCAGTTTGACTGGTTCGATGCATATCCTATTACCAATGTCCTGTCCTTATCCCCCCCTGTCCTTTTCCCATTAGCGTTGATTAGCGCAGATTAGTGTTCCCCCTCCTCCTCCCGCATGTCCGACGACATCTCCCAAACCCTGGCCGGAGTCCGCGACGGCGACCGCAAGGCGACCGCCGAACTCTTCCAGCACGTCTACGACGAGCTGCGCCGGATCGCGGCGGCCAAGCTGGTCAACGAGCCGACCGGGCTGACGCTCCAGCCGACCGCGCTGGTTCACGAAGCCTACATGCGGCTCGTCCGGACCGACTTGCAGAAAGACTGGTCCTCGTCGGGGCACTTTGTCGCCGTCGCCGCCGACGTGATGCGGCACATCCTCGTCGACAACGCCCGGCGGCGGAAACGGATCAAGCGTGGCGGGGACCGGCAACGGGTCGACGTCGACCTCGACCACATCGGCGCGGCGCTCGACGACGACCAGCTGCTGGAACTGCACGAAGCCCTCGACGAGCTGGCCAGGAACGACCCCGTCAAAGCCCGGCTGGTCGTGCTCCGCTACTTCGGCGGCATGACGATCGAGCAAGCCTGCGAAGTCCTCGGCCTCTCCCGCACCACCGCCCACCGCCACTGGACCTACGCCCGGGCGTGGCTGTTTCGCAGGATCGGACATGACTCACAGCCATGATGCCATCTCCAAACCCGTCCACTACCAGCCCGCAGCGCCGTCGTGGTGACAAGGCTCCTGCCTTGCCCGAGCACATTTCCAAGAACATCCCAAACCACCCTGAAGACTTCCCCGTTCCTCGGCAAATTCAGCTCACAAGTAACCAGTTTCGATGTCAAGCCATTTCGTTGAAGAAATTCGCCAGAAGATTCATTCAATCAACGAACATCTTTCCAGGACGGAAAAGGTGTCAGGAACCGTTTTCTTGACTGGGGAGTGGCATTTGGGTAGCCTTTGGGCATGGGACGACCGAAAGGACGGAAAAGGTGTCAGGAACCGTTTTCTTGACGGGGGAGTGGTATTCGGGTAGGCTTTGGGCATGGGACGGCCGAAACGTGCAGCAGATGGCGGGCTGGTTTACCACGTGCTGAATCGCGCCAACGCGCGGTTGGCCATTTTCAGGAAAGACGCAGACTACGAGGCCTTTGAACAGATTCTCGATCAGGGGACCCAGCGGACCGGTACCCAGCTGCTCGCCTGGTGCCTGATGCCCAACCACTGGCATCTGGTGGTCAAGCCGCTC
>JANOFL010000343.1:0-11375 GCA_031405895.1 Planctomycetota bacterium | reverse complement strand
CGCCGGCCTGCGGCTGGACCATCACGCTCTGCAGGTCGAGATCGAGATCGCCGCCGGTCCAGGCGGAAAAGTCGAGCGTATCGGTGCTGCCGTCGGTTGGCCCGGTCATCGTGTCGGCGATGACGACCGTGGCGAGTGGTGTCCCCTGAAACAGCAGGTAGTCGTCGCCCGCGCCGCCATCAATCTCCAGCTGTCCGTCGCCCCGGACCACGACCAGTTCGTTACCGTCGCCGCCCGAGAACCACAGCGCACCGCTGCCCAGCCAACCGGCGAAATCGTCGCCCGGCCCCGCGTCAAAGCGGACTTCCCGGCCCGGCAGACTGTTCGCTTCATGAACCAGCGAATCGGCTCCGCCCGCGCCATCAAACGTGACATCGCCGACACCGGATCCCGTGATCCGCAGGGCGTCATCATCCGCTCCGCCCGTAAAGATTACCCGCGTGACCAGGCTGCCCGTGCTGGCAAGCGTGTCACTGCCATCGTCGCCTCCAAAGTTGATCTCGACCACGCCGGATCCGTTGTTCAGCAGCGAGTCGTCGTCTGCCCCGCCGATGAACCGGATCATCGCCACACCGTCGCCATTGTTTTGCAGGATGTCGTCGTCAGCCCCGCCTGCGAAGTCAATGGTTTCGACGGGACCGGCGTTGTTCTGCAGGATGTCGGCTCCGTCATCGCCTGTGAATTCGATCCGTCCGGCGGCAGGTCCCTGATTGACCAGGACATCGTCGTCGGCCCCGCCCGTAAAGCGAATCAGGAACGTGTCGCTGCCGCTGTTGACCAGCGTGTCAGCGCCATCGTCGCCTGTGAAGTCAATCTCCCCGGTGCCCGGCCCTTCGTTGACCAGCACATCGTCGTCGGCACCACCGCAAAAGACGATCCGCGACACTTCGCCGGCCGTGTTGACCAGACTGTCGGATCCGTCATCGCCGCTGAAGTCGATCTCCGCCGCAGCGTAGCCGCGGTTAATGAGCACATCGTCGTCCGCTCCGCCCGTGAAGCGGATGCCGTTGACGAGCACGGCTTCATTCACCAGCAGATCCGCCCCGTCGTCGCCCTCGAACTCCAGATTTGAAGATTCAGCACCGCCCGCGAGGATCAGGAACCGGTCGGCACCGGCATCTCCCTGAAACACAATCGCCGTAGCGCGGAGCCCGTCGTTGATCAGCAGGTCATCATCGGCGCCGCCATCAAACTCCAGCGTGTTCAGGTCAGCCCCCTGATTGATCAGGATGTCAGCCCCGTCGTCACCACGGAAATCGATGTCGTTGACGCCCGTCCCGGCGTTGAACAGCACGTCGTCATCAGCCCCGCCCTGAAAGGTAATGCCCGAGACCGCGGCACCGTCCGTCAGCAGCAGATCATCATCGGCCCCGCCGAGGAACGTGATGTTGAGCACGCCCGCACCACTGTTGTCGAGCACGTCCGAGCCATCATCACCGGAGAAGGTAATGTTGCTGGCCCCGGCCGCATTGTTTTGCAACACGTCGTCGTCGGCCCCGCCGGTGAAAAGGATCGAGGCCCAGCCCGGAGCGTTGTTCTGCATCGCGTCGCGGCCGCCCATCCCGTCGAATTCGACCAGGGCTCCCGAAGTCTGGTTGCCCGAGCCGTGCAGGATCATGGTGTCGTCACCTGCTCCGCCACCCGGGCCGTCGCCGATGAAGGTGATCGAACCCATCTGCTCGCCGCGGCTGATCAGCAGGTCATCATCCGCCCCGCCGCGGAACTCCAGCGACTCAACCGCATTGCCCGTGTTGACGAGAATGTCGGCTCCGTCGTCCCCGCGAAAAATGATCGCCCCGGCGTTGTGGCCGAGGTTCTGCAGCACGTCGGCTCCGTCGTCGCCCGTGAAGTCAATGCTGGCCGTGTCGCGGCTGGTGTTGACAAGGACATCATCATCCGCTCCGCCCGCAAAGATCACGGTGCCGGCAGTGGCCCGGTTAACCAGGGCATCATCGTCGGCCCCGCCCGTGAAATCGACGCTGGCAACCACCGCGTCGTTGACCAGAATGTCGGCTCCGTCATCGCCCGTGAAGATGATCGCGCCGGCCAGCGCCGTGGAGCGGTTTTCCAGCACATCGTCGTCGGCCCCGCCGCCAAAGCTGATCACCTGCACCGTCCCGGCATTAACCAGCCCGTCGGCACCCTCGTCACCGACCAGGGCAATCGTTCCGAAAACAGTCCCCGTGTTGAGCAGCAGGTCGTCATCGGCTCCCCCGCCGAATGTCACGCTGCCCACCGTTCCTCGCTGGACCAGCAGGTCGGCCCCGTCATCGCCCGTGAATATGATCCCGGTCGCACTGGCGGTGGTGCCATTGAGCAAGGCGTCATCGTCGGCCCCGCCCCGGAAATCGATCACCGTTGCCGATCCGTGGCTAACCAGCGTGTCATCGTCCGCGCCGCCAGTGAACAGGACAGAACCCGTCAGCGCGCCGCTGTTGAGCAACAAGTCGCCACCATCGTCGCCCTGGAAATCGATGCCGTTGAGGATCGCACCGCTGCGATTCTCCAGCACATCATCATCGGCTCCGCCCGTAAAGAACACGCTGGAGGCCGCACCAAGATTGACCAGCAGGTCGGCTCCGTCGTCACCGCCGAAGTTGATGCCGTTGATTTGCCCGCTGGCCAGGTTCAGGAGCAAGTCATCATCCGCGCCGCCGGCAAACTGGATTGTGCCCAGCGTGCCCGCGTTGGAGAGCAGATCCGCCCCGTCGTCGCCGCCGAATGAAATGCCGGTGGCCGCCCCGAGGTTGAGCAGCACGTCATCGTCGGCACCGCCGCCGAACGTGATCGTGCCCGTGAGCAGGCCATGGTTGACCAGCTGGTCCGCGCCGTCGTCGCCGCCAAAGCTGATCCCCTGAATCTGCCCGCCCGCCGCGTTGAACAGCACGTCATCGTCGGCGCCGCCCTGCATCCCAAGCGCCATCACGGTGCCATGGTTGACCAGCAGGTCGGCCCCCTCGTCGCCGCTGAAACTGATGTTCATCAACGCAGCCGACGTCAAGTTCTCCAGCACATCATCATCGGCCCCGCCCGAGAACGTCAGCCCATTGACCGTCCCCGAATTGCGCAGGAAATCGGCCCCTTCGTCGCCGCCAAAGACCAGCCCGCCCGTGACCGTCCCCGTGTTCAGCAACAAGTCGTCATCCGCTCCGCCGCCGAAATCGAGTCCATTGACGGTGCCATGGTTGGTCAGCAGGTCGCTGCCGTCATCGCCCCGGAAGCTGATTTCGTTCAGCGTCCCGGCCGAGCCATTGAGCAGGCTGTCATCGTCGGCCCCGCCCCGGAAATCCAGACCATTGACTGTCCCGTAGTTGGTCAGCAGGTCAGTTCCGTCGTCGCCACGGAAATTCACCGTGCCCGTAATCGTCCCCTGATTGACCAGCAAGTCATCATCCGCCCCGCCGCGGAAGGTCAGCCCGGCGATGCTGCCCGTATTGGTCAGCAGATCCTGGCCCTCGTCGCCGCCAAACACGATGTTCGAGACCCCACTGCCCGTCACGAGCAGCACATCGTCGTCGGCGCCGCCCGAAATCGTGATGTTGGTCCGCCCGCCGCCAATCAGCACGTCGTCGTCACCCGCTCCGCCAAAGACCGCCGAGCCGCTGGCCGCGGTCAGCCGGTCGCGATAACCGCTGCCCACCAGCTCATTGAACACGCCGCGCGTGGCGACCAGGTGCGTGCCGGTCGCGCCGGTCGGGTCGACGTCCTGGGTCGTCAGTGTCGCCGCGTTGTTGAGCGACAGGTCAAAAGTGATTCCGAATCCTGCCACGCTGAAGTCGAGCGCGTTGGCACCGCTCAGGTCGACCACCGTCTGCGTGCTGTTGGGAGTCAGGACATAACGGTCGTTGCCCGCGAAAATCAGCCCCGGATTGAGCGGGCTGTAGCTGCCACCCGTTGTGTTGGCCGCGTCGTTGCCGCCCCGCAGATAATAGGTGTCGTCGCCCGCACCGCCAAACAGCAAATCGTCACCGGTTCCGCCATCGAGGATCACGGCTCCGTTGCCGGCTGTCACACTGGAAGCATCGATCGTGTCGCCGCCGCCAAGCCCCAGCACCATCAGTGTCCCGGTCGGCACCATCGCCATGGTCGCGTTGGTCACCACAATCGTTTCGGGGCCGCCCGACCCGGCAAACAGGTTCAGGGTTTCGGTCGTCGCGGCTCCATCGCTGTCCGTCACGGACAGCGTGATGGTCCAAATCGACGACGGGGCGGCGCTGCGATCGAGCAGGAAAACTCCCGCTGAACCCGTCTGCAACGTGCCGGGAACGCCGGTCACGGAGGCCGTCCAGGAATAGCTGAACGAGTCATCAAGGCCCGGATCGTTGACGTCGGCCAGCAGCTCGATCAGGTTCGGATCGGGATTGGTCCCGCCCGGTGCGATCGCGATGGTAGGGGCCACGTTGAGCACAGCCTGCAGCAACGAGAACGTGGTGTTGGCTCCGCTGTTGTCCGCCGCCGTCGCGACGATCAGCACCTGGCTGCCGGCCAGCGGGCCGTTGTTGCGATAGCGATGCAGAGCCGAGAAAGTCCGGGTCTCCGCGTTCACCGCGGCCTGGGTCGTTTGCCCATCGCCCCAGTTGACCGCGACGGTCAGCACGTCGGCGAGGCCAGGATCACTCAGCGTCCCCTCCAGCAGGACTTCGTCGCCTTCGCGAACGACGGAACCACCCGCCACACTGACCACCGTCATCGTGGTGATCACAGGTGCCAGGTTGCTGACCAGCAGGTTGATTGTTGCGGAAGCGAAGGCCGACGGATCGTCGGCATTGGAGACCTCGACCACGATCGGGAACGAGCTGCCCATGGCCGGATTGTCACGCCACGTGTGACTCAGTCCGGAAAAGTTCGACTCTCCAGCGGGCAGCTGGAACGAAGTGGTCTCGCCATCGCCCCAGATCACCAGCATATTGTGCCTGGTGTTTGCCGTCGCCGGCGTGAACGTCGCGGCGAGCAAGGCCGAACCGCCTTCAATGATCGCGCCGGTGTTCAGGTTCGGGCTGACGTTGGAAGGTGCCGCCCGCAGGACCGTAATCGACTGCGTCCGGACTGCCGGCAGTTGTGGCTGGTCGAGGTCAAGCAGCTCGATCGTGACCAGGTAGCTGGTATCAAACCGCGGCGCCTCGGTGTAGACATGCGACAGGCCGCCAAAGGTCCGCTGGCCCACCGGCAGGTTGGTCACCTGCGGCGTTGAACCATCGCCCCAGTCAACCTGCACGCGGTGCTGGTCCTGCAAGCCTGGATCGGCGAACGTTCCGCCTGTGATGGTGACTGCCTCGCCCTCGCGGATGGAGGTTGAGGAAAAGTTCGCAGTCAGCCCGGTGGGCAGCACATTGCGGACCTCGGCCAGCAGCAGGCCGATGGGCGTATCGCCGGTGGCGTTGGCAGGATCGCGAACCGAGACGGCGACCCGGTAGACATCGACCCCCGCGCCCTGTTCGCTGCCTGGTCCGCGGCTGGCGTAGATGTGGCCGAGTGAAAAATGCTGGATGTAGGGCGCGAGGTTGAGCGTCGAAACCTGCCCGTCGCCCCAGGCGACCGTCACGACGTGGGCTTCGCTGCCGGTCCCGTCGGTAAACGAACCGGTTACCGTCACCGGCTGGCCTTCGTTGACCGGCGTCGTGACCTCGACCAGATTCAGGTTAAAGCCCGGCGAGTCGTTGGTCACGGCCACCTGGACCGTGGCCGTGCTGCTGGCCAGCGAGTTGTCGGTCAACTGGAACTCAAGGCTGAACAGTCCCGCCGTGTTGTAGACGTGCTCGATCACGAAGCTGCCGTCCGGGTTGAGCGAAATGGCGCCCTGCGTACCATCGCCGAAAGTGAGCGTCGCATTCCATTCCGTCGAGTCGGGGTCGCTGAACGTTCCTTCCAGCCGCAGCGTTTCACCTTGCCGGACGTTGCCAATCGCCGGCAGCGCAATGACCGGCGCGAGCGAACTGCCGGGTCCGGAGACGGCTGGCACGTCGGCCACGAACGCCGAATTGCCAAACTCGCTGACGGCCGCACTGAAATCGGGCAGGTAGACATGGACCGCGGTCAGCCGGGAGCCGTAATCGATACCGGCCGGGAGCGCGATCCGGTACTCAAAGCGGCTGGTGGTGTCGTTACCGGTCGTGAGACCGCCAAAGTCCGCGGAGGAATAGCTGCCCGTGCCGCTGTCCAGATCGCCCGCGTCGCCCTCGACGAACCGGCCAAGCGCTTCGTAGCCCTCGCCGAATCCGGTCGGGTTGGGATTGGCGATGTAGACATCGAACGTCACGCCGGGCCGGGCGAAGCCGCGGATCACCAGGTCGCTGCCGTCGATCCATGTATTTGTGATGACCGGAAAGTTCTGCCAGGTGCCGCTGTTGCCTGGCTGGTTGGGCGTGACGCCTTCGGCCGCGACGTCGATCCCCAGCGTACCGTTGTTGACGTAACGGTTGCGTTCGATCCAGTTGCCAAAAGTATCGGAATTCGTGCCGCTGATCCGGATGCCGGCCCCGCCGCTGAAGGCGATCGTGTTCTGGTCAAAGTCGAGCCCGCCGATCAGGTGATTGCTCGCCGACTGGGCGGGATTCGTGGTGACGATCTCGATTCCGTTACCGGCGTTGCCGAGCGCCAGCTGGCCGCTCAGGTCGGTCCCGATCCGGTTGCCGGCGACGGTCGAGCCCACGGCCGACCCGGTATTCGGGCCGAACGAGACGCCGTGGCGGAAGTTGGCCGCGATCACGTTGGCGTCGCGCGCATCGGTCGCGTTGCCGGCCCCGTCCGTCCCGATCCGGTTGCTGCCCGATCCGGAAACGATCACGCCATCGCGCTGGTTGCCCAGCGGGCTGGTTCCCGTAACATCGGTGCCAATGAAGTTGCCGGCGACGATGGAGTTGCCCAGCACGATCACGCCCGAAGCCCGCCCGCCCGAGATGATGTTCCGCTCAGCCTGGTCCGCAACCCCGTCACCGTCGGTGCCGATCCAGAGGCCAGAGCCATAAATTCCGGCGTTGGTCAGGACCTGGGTGTACTCGATCTGGTTATTGCCGATCGCAATCGTCCCGCTGATGTCGGTCCCGATCTTGTTGCCGCGGATCCGGACATTGAGCGCGTTGAGGGCCTCGATGCCGTTGTAGCCGTTGGCTGAAATCACGTTGCCTTCGGCCGCGTCATTGGTCCCGTCACCGTCGGTCCCGATCTGGTGATCACCGCCACTGCCCGTGATCACGATCCCGCGTTCAAAATTTCCGACCGGTTGCCGGCCAGTCGGATCGAGCCCGATGATGTTGCCCGCGATCACGATTTGTGTGCAGCCCGACAACCTGATCCCGTGCAGGTCGTTGCCGGAAACGACATTGTCGAGGAGGCTGGCCGAGGTTTGCGATTGCAGTTCGATGCCTCCCACGGTGTTTCCCAGCGCGTGTCCGGCCGATGACAGGCCGACATGGTTGTGACGAAGCGTCAGACCGTTGACTTGCGTGGCGACGATCCCCTGCTGGGCATTGCCGGAAACCAGATTGCCATGCACTGGCAACGGCCCGCCGACCGTGATGTTCTGGACCGCGGAACCGTTGAGCCGAATGCCGTGATCAAGGTTGCGGATTTTGAACAGCCCGTCGCGATCGGTTCCGATCCGGTTGGCGGCAATGGTCGCACCATTGACCGTGGACTGAAGCTCGATCCCTTCCCGGTTATTGCCGGAAATCAGGTTGCCTTCAGCAGCGTCCTGAATGCCATCGAGGTTCGAGCCGATCACCAGCGCGGTGACCGGGCTGCCGTTCGTCCAGACGCCTTCGAACTGGTTGGCGACACCCGCCGTACCCAAAGCGTTCGTGCCGATCCGGTTGCCCTGAATCGTGGTTCCGGTCGAAGTCCCAATGCTGATTCCGCGCCCCGAATTCCCGCTGATCACGTTGCCTTCACCGGCGGCCGGACCACCAATGACCGTGCCATTGCTGTTGACATAGATGCCGGCGACATCGGACTGGCCGCTGTTTCCGTTGCCATTTGGCAAGGCAGTGTTTCCATCAATCTGCACGCCAATCCAGTTGCCGGCGATCCGGGTGTTGCTGGCTAGGCTGCCGACGCTGATGCCGGTCCGGTTGTTGCCGGAAATCAGGTTTCGCGCCAGTGTGAAATTGCTGGCTGCCAGACCACCTACAGTGTTGCCTGTCCCGGAAAAGACGCTGACACCAGTCTGCACGTTGCCAAAGTCCTGGCGTCCGTCGCGGTCGGTTCCAATCCGGTTGCCGGCGACCAGTACCAAATCGGCCGCAATCAGCACTCCGTCGGTGCCGCTGCCGGCAATGACGTTGCCCTCCTCGCTGTCATTGAAGCCATCAAGATTGGTGCCAACGACCGTGCTGTTCGAGTGAACCGACACTCCGCGGGATCCCTGGCCGAGGACTTGCAGGCCCGTCGCGTCCGTGCCGATGTAGTTGCCGGAGACCCGGTTGTTCAGCGATGTCGCGGACCCGATCAGGACACCATGCGTGTTCCCTGAAATCACGTTGCGGGCCGAGGTGCCCCCCCCGATCAGGTTGCTGTTCGCGCCCGATGTGACAAACACACCGTGCAGTGAGTTGCCAATCGTCAGGGTGCCTGCGGCGTTGAGGCCGATGAAATTCCCCCGGATCTGGTTGCCGGTGGAAGCGGAGCCGGTCACGAACACACCGCTGCCGTTATTGCCGGAGATCAGATTGCGGTCCGCCGCGGTCAGACCGCCGATGAAGTTGTTGGCCGAGTTGTCGATCCGGACCCCCTCCGTTGTGTTACCCCGGTCGAGCGTGCCGGTGATATCCGTGCCGATGTAATTGCCGATCACCAGGTTTTGCTGGGTGCCCGTACCGATCCCGACGCCGCCGATCCCGTTGCCGGAGATGATGTTGCGCGAGCCGGTCGAGCCGATCGTGTTGAACGAGCTGTCGAGAAAGACGCCCCAGCGGGTATTGCCGAGCGGCGTCGTGCCATCGACGGCGAGGCCGATGATGTTGCCCCGGACCAGCGTCTGGTCCGCAAAAGCCGTATTGACGCCATCGCCGTCGTTGCCGGAGATCAGGTTGCCCGCACCGGCCGCGTCGCCACCGATCAGGTTATTGCTCGCCCCAAACGCGACACTGACGCCCGGCTGGGAATTGCCGATCGCAGTGCTGCCG
This sequence comes from Planctomycetota bacterium, assembly GCA_031405895.1. Taxonomy (GTDB): domain Bacteria; phylum Planctomycetota; class Planctomycetia; order Pirellulales; family Pirellulaceae; genus BJ22. Next base: position 2,256 of record JANOFL010000343.1, on the reverse strand, counting down.
CCGGCGCTGGTTCCGATGTAGTTGCCGACGACGAAATTGCCGGTGGTGCCCGCCCCGACAATCTGGACGCCTGACAGCGCATTGCCCGAAATCACATTTCGGGCTCCCGCGGTTGGTCCACCGACCAGATTCCCGGTCGCTCCGTCACCGATCCGGATGCCATTTCCTCCATTGCCTCGATCAATTGTGCCCGATGGATCGAGTCCGATGAAATTCCCCTGAATCACATTTCCGGTTGCACCCGCTCCGGACACAGAAATCCCATGGTCACTGAAGCGGTTAATCGCCAGCCCCCGGATCTGGCTGCCACCCGCCACGATGAACAGCCCCGAGCCGGTGACCGCGCTGCCATTCAGCTCGATCAGCGGCATGCCGCTGTAGCCCCGCTGGGAAGTGCCGTCGAGCACCAGGCCCTCGAGAACCGTCGGCAACGGGCTAAACAGGTTGATCGTGTGAACGCTTCCAGCCACGAGGTCAAAGCCGATGAAGTCCATGCCAGCCGCGAAATTGGCGTCCAGCATCGCCTGCCGCAGCGAACCAGGGCCCGAGTCGTTCGTGTTGGATACCGCGATTATTGCGTAGAGCCAGCGGATGGCGACATCGTTGCCATCGCCACCGGTGTAGGTCAGCTCGAAGCGGTTGCCGTTGGAAATAAACAACGAGCCTTCGGGCAGCTCCGTGAAGATTCCGTTGACCGGATCCGTGCCATCGTTTTCGATCAGCGTGAACCAGTCGCTGGTTAAAGGCACAAATCCGCCGACCAGCTCAATCTCGAGGTCCCCGTCGAGGTTGATCGGACCGTTGACCAGAAGGCGGTCGTATTCGGCACAGGGAACCGTCCCCGCGACTTCGAATTCAATGACTCCGGCCGGAGCCTGCGTGAAGCCGCCGTTGACCGTGATGCAGCCAGGCGAATTGCCGGGCTGGAGAATCGCGGAATTGACCATCGTCCCGGTCAGGTTGCCGGTCCCCAGCGCCGTGCCGCCGGAGAGGTTGAACTGGCTGGCGGTGAGCGTGCCATTGGCGATCAGGGTGCCCGCGGTCTGCGAAAGCGTGTTGATTCCGAAGACATTCAGTGAACTTCCCTGCGCGACCCAAAGCGTCCCCGAGTTCGCCAGCGGGCCCACGGTCGTAAACGCCCGGCCACCCGTGACGCTAAACGTCCCCTGATTGGTCGCCAGCGTATTAATCTTGGAGAACGCCGACCCGGCCCCGTCCAGCCGCACGTTGCCCTGGTTGAGTGTGATGTTGGAGCCACCAGGAAAGAGCAACGTCGATCCCGCCCCAGCCAGCCATCCACCGCCGGTCAGCGTAGACCCGACGTACTGGCTGATGGTGGCAAAATGCAACGTGCCGGCCAGGACTTCGACTGAGCCGGGGTTGTCAAAGTCCGCTCCGATAAACGACGACCCTGTTCCCGCCGATTTGCGGAGCGTGGCGCCGCTGGCGATGGTCAAACGCTCGACCGCCCCTCCCGGAGAAGCGTTGACGAGATCCAGGTCACCCTGAATCTCGAAAACGCCGGAGAGCTGGTTGAGCTGGGCACCATTGACGAACTGGAACGAGATGTCGCCGAAAAACGTCGAGTCGCCGCTGACATTCAGCGTTCGGGTGTCGAGTTCCCGCCCGGAGAACGATACATCGACATTGATGCCACCGTTGGCATTGGTCACCCCGGTGCCCTTCATAGTGCCACCCAGCCAGCTGGTGAGCCCGCTGACGTTGACCGTGTCGGTGCCCAACAGCCCCCCACCGCCGACGTTGCTGCCCAGCGACAGCGTCGTGACGTTAATCGTCTCGCCGCTGGAAAAATCCACGCTTCCGGAACCGATGAACAGCGACGGACCGACGCTCAGGACGGTGCCATTGAAGACCACATTCGCGCCGCCGAGACTGGTACCACCGGTGATGTTGTAGGTCCCGGAAACCGTGACAGCGCCGCTAACAAAATGGACGGAGCCATCACCGCTGACCGAGGACGACGCCGGCAGGGAAAAGCTGCTGAGCCGGAGCTGGGTACCGGCCGCTACTGAAAGGCCGTCGCTGGCCGTCCCGCTGTACAGCTGCAGCTGGCCGCTCTGCAGTTCGAGGGTTCCAGCGATCTGGGACTGGACCTCCAGGATGCTGATCCCGCTGCCGGACGATTTGCGGAGCGTGGCGCCGCTGGCGATGGTCAAACGCTCGACCGCCCCTCCCGGAGAAGCGTTGACGAGATCCAGGTCACCCTGAATCTCGAAAACGCCGGAGAGCTGGTTG
>JANOFL010000106.1:0-23420 GCA_031405895.1 Planctomycetota bacterium | reverse complement strand
CTCCGTGCTGGCCATTGAGGAACCATGAAATCGCCTGGTTTTGCTCCTGGCTGACGTGTTTCCTGGGCTTCGACTGGTTTCATGGCGTTTGGAAGATGTGTAGATACCAATGAGCTTTCCTGGGTGGTTGAGAGGCTTGGCCACTAACCCGCAATTCTCACAACAACTGGTAACCCGAAGCGTAAGCAAGGCGGAACCAGCCAGATTCCTCGCTAACGCGTCGGGTTACCAAGAACAGTCTGTCGCGAGCGGTATCCCCTTGTGAGAAATGCGGGCTAATGACGACGTTGTAACCAACCTCCGTTTCTTTCCGCTCCGCCGACCGTGCTTCGGTGGACGGGAGGCTTGGCCACTCCGCTTGAGGAAACGGCATTTCCTGGCTGACCGGAAAACTCCTGACATGGGGTTGCCGGATTTGGGCGCGCGGCTGGACAAATTGCCTGAATCAGGTCCGGCCAGAAAAGAAAAAGCCTTTTCCGGGCGGGTAGCGCGGATAGCATTGTCAGTCGGCGAACGCGTGTTTGCTGCGGAGCTTGTCCAGCCGGTGCCGTTCCGGCCAGCGACTCGTTCCGGATGTCAACCTGTCCCTACGAGGGCCCGCGAATGGAAATTGTTCCCTTGATTATCAGTCTGTTAACTGGTGCCGTCGGCGGCAATGTTGCCGGGGCGCTGTTCAAAAATATCAGTCTGGGCACGGCTGGAAACTCGATCTGCGGCATTCTCGGCGGGGGACTGGGGGGCACGATCCTTCATTTCCTCGGCGTGAACGCCAACCCGGATGGCGGTTTCGACCTGATGTCGATCCTTGGCAGCGTGGCCTCGGGCGGCGTCGGCGGCGGTGTCGTGCTTGCGATCGTCGGGTTTATCAAGAGCGCGATGGGCAAGAAGTAGACTCTGCCGGGCAGATTCCTGACTGAACCCGCCGGGAGCCATCGGTTCCCGGCTTTTTTCTTGCGCCCAGCCGCAGGCCAGTTCGCAAACGGCCCACCACCGGGCATAATTCAGCGGTGTGGCGGCGGGGTGCCGGGGGCGGCCTGAATTGCATGGGCGGGATGACGGATACTGGAACCGACATGACGAATCGAGCCAACTTTCAGAACAGTTACCTGCGGCGATTTCTGCTGATGGCCGCCGTGGGGCTGGGCTGGGCCGGCTGGTGCGCGTGGGACGGTTTCGTGGCCTATCCCAAAAAGCTGGACGACGCGATCCAGTTTGAGCAGCTCAAGGGACCCAACGGCGAGGAACTCGAACGCGAGGCCCGCAAGGAACGCTGGAAAGCACTCGCTGCGGAAAAGGGCTGGCCGAAAAACCACCCCACGAAAACGCCCAAGGAAATCCAGGGCGACATCACACTTCAGTACCTGATGGGAGCGATCGGCCTCGTGATCGGAGTGCCCGCCTTGCTCAGCTATTTTCTTTCGCGTGGTTCCTGGGTTGAAGGGGATTCCCAGGGCCTCAAGACCAGCTGGGGCCAAGCGCTCAACTACATCGACGTGACGCGGCTTAACAAGCTCCGCTGGGCCCGCAAGGGGATCGCCCGGGCCGAATACACGGCCGACGGCCGGCAGCAGGTTTTCGTTTTCGACGACTTCAAGTACGAACGGGTGCCACTGGGGCAGCTGCTCCGCGACCTCGAGGCGGTCCTTCAGCGCGACCAGATCGTCGGCGGCCCAACCGAGGTGGAAGCCGAAGCGGCCCGTGTCGCCGAGAAAGAACCCGCCGCCGAAGCTTCCGACGGCAGCGAACTGGGCGCGGATTGAGGCCGGCCGTCCACGGGCCCACTCGTTCCACGGCTCCCGCCGTGGAATCCCGGCGCGCCGGGAACCAAAGGCTCCGCCTTCCGGCTCCCCGGGAAAGGGACTTCCTGGCCGCGGTGACACTCCAGCTCATCACATCGTCATTGCTAGCCCGCATTTCTCACAACAACTGGTAACCCGAAGCGTAAGCAAGGCGGAACCAGCCAGAGTCCTCGCTAACGCGTCGGGTTACCAGGAACAGTCTCTCTCGAACGGTATCCCGTCGTGAGAAATGCGGGCTAGCCGCCTGTCGGAAAGTGCGGATCCCCCAGGGTCAGCTTCAGGGGGCGCTCGCGAGGAGGACGAAGGCAGAGCCTTTGGCCAGTGCGTTGCAAGGCGGGAGCCTTGCAACGAGTGCAAAAAAAGGGATGGTGCCCGCAGGCACCATCCCTGATTCAGCTCGATTGAGACGCCAGCCACTGAGATGGCGGCGAGTTGCGGCAATTACTTGTCGCCCTTTTCCTTCTTCAGCTGTGCCAGGAAATCCTTGATGTCGTTCTCGAACTGACCAGGGTTTTCGAGGGCCCTGGTCTGCAGTTCGATCGCCCGGTCGAGGTTCCCGTTGAGATACTCGAGGTGGGCCAGCGTGTCGAGGATCGCGCCGTCATCGGGGGCGCCCTTGACGCCCTTTTCCGCGGCGGCAGTGGCAGCCTTGAGGAGGTCCTTGGGGAACTCGTCGTCCTCGGCGGCCAGTTCGTAGATCGTCCACGAAATCTGGTTCAACGCCTGTGAATCGTCCGTCGCGGCAGTGAATTCGTCGACGGCCTTCGCGGCATCCTCCAGGTCGCCGTCCTGCAGCATTTGCATGACGCTGACGGATTTGATCTGCACTTCGATGCTGTCCAGAGCTTCCAGGGCTTCGGCGTCACCTGCGGAATCGGCCCGGGTCTCTTCGATCAGTTCCAGGGCACCTTCAAAATCGCCACTTTGAGCCTTGGAGATGATCGGACGCAGGAATTTGGATTGAACTGCAGCCTTCTTCTCCGCAGCAGCTTCTTCTGCCTGTTGCTTCTTGAGCTTGTCGAGAAAGGCATCCCGATCCCATTTGTCGGAAACGACCTCCTCAAGCACTCCGTCCATGTTGTCGACCACGGGGTGACCGATCCATTCTATCAATCCCGTTTTTCCCACGACGAACGCACAAGGAATTCCGGTCTGGCCAGCGGCCTCAAAAAAGTCCTTGTGAACCGACTGGTCCGGGTCAACGGTCAAGCAGTAAGCGCTGGTCAGTTCGCCGAAAGTCTTGCGGGCCTTGGTGTCGGTCTTCTCTTCACTGCCAACAACGCCGGAGTCGCCTTCGTCATCGGCGTCATCGTCGCCTTCGTCGTCGTCCATTTCGTCGTCGCCTTCATCGTCAGCGTCGTCGTCGCCTTCGTCGTCGTCGCCTTCTTCATCGGCGTCGTCATCGTCCATGACTTCGGCGGCAGAGGCCTTTTCGTCGCCGTCTACCGGTTTCTTCAGGAAGGTCTCGACGGTCTCGAGTTCCTCGTCGCTGACGCTGATGATCTGAACGCCCTTGTCGGCGTACTTCGCCTGGGTTTCAGCCAAGTGCGGCATGCTGGCGATGCAGGGGCCGCACCAGGTGGCCCAGAATTCGACCACGTAAACCTTGCCCGACTCAAACTCCTTGACGGGCTTGAACTTGCCGCCGCCATCGCTGACCCAGTGTTCCACGTCGATCGAAGGTGCCTTCGAGCCGATGGTCAGCATTTCGGGTTTGTCGGCCTCTTCCGTCGCGGCTGCCTTGTCGCCTTCCTTTTCGTCGTCCTGGGCCATCGCCGGGACGGTCCACAGCCAGGTGGCCGCGGCGGCCAGGCTGAAAGTCATCATCAGGGTTTTCTTGAGCATTGCGGGGTCGCCTCATTCCACATCGGTGACAGAACAGGCTCCTTGAAGGGTGCCCCGCCTCCGACGGGCACGGGCTGGCGAGCCTGAGTTTCCGAAGAAGATGGTACCAGAAACGGGTGTGGGACAGGCTTCCAGCCTGTCAGGCAGGGCGGTTGTTCCCTGGAGCATCGATCGGCTTGGGCGGACAAGCCGGGCTGTCTCACAAACTGGCTGACAGGCTGGAAGCCTATCCCACGGATTCATTCCCCTTCCGGCTCGATCCGGGGGGGCAGGTCCTTGCCGGCCGGGATGAACTTCATCGAAATCGAATTGACACAATGGCGGGTGTTTTTCTTCGTCATTCGCTCGCCGACGAAGACATGTCCCAAATGCCCTCCGCAATGCGCACAGACGATTTCGGTCCGGTATCCATCGGCGTCGGTATGGCGTTCGACTGAGCCCGGGATCTCGTCATCGAAACTGGGCCAGCCGCAGTGGCTGTCGAACTTGCTGGTCGAGTTGTAAAGCGCCGCGTTGCAGCGGCGGCAGATATACGTCCCGGCCGCCTTGTTGTCCGTGTACTCGCCGATCCCCGGCCGCTCAGTGCCCTTGTGCAGGATCACCCGCTCCTCTTCGCGGGTCAGCTGGTTGAATTCCCTTCGCACGACGGTTTCTCCTCCGTTCAGGATTTCGGACGCCACCCGTTTCATTTCATCGAGCCGAGCCATGCGGCTTCGTGGAGCCTCCAGCTGATCCACGTCGCTCGCATCTTCGGATAACTGCGTGCCAGTTTGGTCCTCGACTGCCGGGAACCGGATCCCGATTTGCTGCATGTCCAAGTCCATTTCCGGGCGGCTGGCCCGTAATTCTTCCAGACCTTCCGTTGTCACCTTTCGCAAGTTGTCGTCCTGATCCAGCCGGCTGGCCAACAGGTCGCTGTCACGCCACCAGCCTGGCTGAATCCGGGCCACCAGACGTTCATAGCTTTCAGGTGAGAGCCGGCTCGACGGGACCCAGCCGGGCTCATATGTCCCGACGACAACCGGACGATAGTTCCTCAGCTGGTCGACGGCTCGACGGAATCCCGCCGCACCCACAATTGCCGGAAGGAGTTTCCAGTCGCTTTGCAACAGGGCGTCCATCAGCGGTTCGCCGAGGCCCGCAGTCATGGCATCGGTCTCTCCCGGAAAAGCCACCGCATCGAGCTCGCGCCGGAAACTGGCGGCGAGGAAGAACGTCGCGGCGAAGTCGTCCTTTTCCGCCGCAAGTTCCCGGGCTCGTTCCAGCAGCTGTCGCGTGTTCAGATCTTCCGGGACGGGTGACGGGTCCTCCGCTGCGGAATCCTGAGCCACGACCCTGCCTGGGCTGGATTCGCTCACTGGAGTTTGGGAGGAGCGGGCCAGCCAACCAAAAGCGACGGCAATCGGCACCAGCAAAGTCATCCAGCGCACGGTCCCGCCCAGCCGGCAGCCGCATGGAGCACAAGTAGCGTCAACTCGATTCATGGGCGTTACACTCGAAAGTGCTGGATCGGATCGGTTGCCCTCGCGGGGCAACCGGGGTCGCGTTCAGGGCGATCGAAATCCGGTTTTCCGGCCGGTTTGTGGACAGAAACTTTCTAACCGCAGCCGGACGCCTTCCTCAACCAGCCATCCGCCCCGGATGGTACAACTCCGTGCCTCCCGGAAGGATACAGGATGAAACAACCGCAACGCCAAGGCAAACCACGGCAAACCAGGCAAGGTTTCACCGTCGATCCGCGATTGCCCGAAGCTGCCCGCGGACTGGCCAGTGCCGTCCATGCGCGGCTGGGCATTTCAGCCTTTCATTCCCGGCGGCTGATCCGGGCGGGCCAGGTCCGGGTCAATGGCGACGTGGTCCGGAATCCGGCCGCGCGGCTTGCCCTGAAGGACCGCGTCGAACTGGGCGAATCCCATAGCGAGCGGAACGCAGTTTCGGCAGTGCCGGCCAAAGCGCGGATGGTGATCGCCGCCAAACCGGCCCACCCTGCCCTGCTCTTTCACGACGAACAGATTGCCGTGGTCTTCAAGCCGGCCGGCCTGCTGACGGTGCCGACTCCCAAACGCGAACGGAACACGCTGGTCGGCTGGCTCGCCCGCGAACTGGGCAAAGGCAAACGCCATCGGCCCGAAGTCCGCGTCGTCCAGCGACTTGACCGCGAAGTCTCCGGCGTGCTGGTCTTTGCCCTCACCGAGCCCGCGTGGAAAAACCTGCGCGAACAGTTTGAACAACATCAGCCCGAGCGCCGCTACCTCGCGATCGTCGCAGGAAGGGTCGAACCGGCCCAAGGCACCTTTAGCTCGCTGCTCGCCACTGGCCGGCATCTGCAACGTCGCCCAGCGCGCAGCGCGCAGAGCGGCGAGCGGGCGATCACGCACTACCAGGTCCTGCATCAGCTGGGCGGAGCGGCTCTCGTCGAAGTCTGGCTCGAGACCGGCCGTCGGCACCAGATTCGGGTTCACTTCGCCGAAGCCGGCAACCCGATCCTCGGTGAAAACCGCTATCGCCGCGATCTGGCGACGCACGCTGTTTGGCCAGCCGAACGGCTCGCCCTCCACGCTGCGAACCTCGCGTTCAACCATCCGGCGACGAGCAAGCCGATCCAGTTCCAGTCGCCGATGCCGTGGGAGTTCGCGCGGTTCATCAAGGTATTGATTGATGCCAAACCTTCGCCGCCAGGGAAACCCGTCGGCACTAAACCTCATCGCAAGATCAAACCGCTGCGCAGTACCAGCCCGCAGCGCAAGCAAGGACGATCGCTGAATTAGCCCGAACAGGCCGCAGCTTGCTCTGCCCGATTTCCTTGACTGAAGCCACAACAATTGCAGTCAAACCCGAGCCTTGCTTGCGCTGCGGGCTGGTATTGCTGCGAGCTGGTAGTGCCGCGGGCCGCTTCACCACGCCACCCACGCCCGAACGATCGTGCAGGAAACCACTGTCACGATCAGGATCGCCACCAAATCGAGGGCGAACCCGGCCCGCATCATGTCCGAGACCCGCAGCCGCCCGGTGGCAAACACAATCGCGTTGGGCGGCGTCGCCACGGGCAACATAAACCCGCAACTTGCGGCCAGCGTCGCCGGGATGCAGAGCGTTCCCGGTGGAAGCCCCGACTTCGCCTCCAGCGCGGCGAGTACCGGCAACACTGAAACCGTCACTGCCAGGTTGCCGGCAATCTCGCTCAGGAAACAGATTGCCGTCACGATCAGGAAGATCAGCACGGGAACCGGCAGCTGACCGGCCAACTCCAGCTTCGAGCCGAGGTAAAGGTCGACGCCGGTCGCCTGGACCGCGTTCGCCAGCGACAGGCCGCCTCCAAACAACAAGAGTGTGGCAAACGGCATTTGCTGGATCGCTTTCCAGTCGATCACCGTCGTGCTGCCGCCGCCTTCATCGTCGCGCCGCCGGGCCGGAATCAGGAACAACACGACTCCCGCCGTCATCGCGATCACGCTGTCGTCGAGTCCCTCAAGCGGGAACCACGGATTGTCTTTCGGGCCGAACGCCATCTCCTCCAGCCACGGCCGCGCGATCCAGAGCACGACCATTGCGGCGAACACAATCGCTGTGGCCAGCTCGCCACCTTTCAGCGATCCCAGCCGCCCCGATTCCTTGCGTAAAAGTTCCCGTCCGCCAGCCAGCGGCTCGTTGGGCAGCCGAAACTGCCAATGCACCAGGATCGACCAGCAGGCGACCAGCAGTAACACAGCGCAGGGCAAACCCCACATCAACCAGCTCGCAAAGCCGATTTCCAGCCGGCTATCAACCGGCAGCTTGTCTCCCGCAAGAAACGACACGGCATACGTGTTCGGCGGCGTGCCGATGATCGTCGCCATCCCCCCGATACTGGCCGCCCAGGCCGTACCGAGTAGCAGGCAAGTCGCAAATGAGTCGCGTGTTCGCGGCTGGCCGCCAGTTTCACCAATGTCCTTGCCCCGTTGCTGGTCCCACAGCGCCACGATGCTCATCACGATCGGCAGCATCATGGCCGTGGTGGCCGTGTTCGAAACGAACATGCTGAACAGGCCGGTGACCAGCATCATTCCGCCCGTCATCGCCCGGGGAGCGGTGCCAAACTGCTGGAGGATCAGCAGCGAAACTCGCCGGGCGAGGCCCCAGCGTTGCATTGCCTGGGCGACCAGGAACCCGCCCATGAACAGAAAAATGATCGGGTCGGCGTAGGGCGCGGCCGCTTCCTTGACCGGAACGATGCCGAGGAGTGGAAACAGGCAGAGCGGCAAGAGCGCCGTTGCCGTGAGGTCGACCGCTTCGGTGATCCACCAGACCGCCATCCAGACCAGCATCGCCAGCGTCGCCCGGCCCGCCAGCGAAAGACCTTCGCCCTCGACCGCGTCCGGCCCTGGCCCGCTCAGCCACCAGCACCCCAGCGCCAGCACCGGCCCGGCCAAAAGCGCCCAGCGCCGCCAGGTGGAATGGTTGAGCGGAGTTTCTCCAGCCGTTTCAGAATCCACGACACACCTGCGCTGGCGGACTGCTAAAATTGTTGACGAGGATTACCGCCATGAACGATTACCAGTCAATATTCAACGCCGCAACGGCCTTGCCCGTCGCTGACAAGCTGCGGTTGATTGATGCTCTATCGTCGCTCGTCCCCGACGATCAGCCGCCATCCCTCGGTCCGGAGTGGGCTGCCGAAATCCGGCAGCGTTCGGATCAGATCGACCAAGGTTTGGTGACAACCCGGCCCTGGCCGGAAGTCCGCGAGGAACTGCGACGGCGGGCGGCTGGCAATGAGGCGGGTTGAACTCCATCCGGAAGCCATCCGCGAACTGGAAACCTCCGAACGCTGGTATTCTGCCAGAAGCCCGCGGGCTGGAATCTCATTCGTCGAGGCTGTTGCATCGCGGCTGGACGAGATTGTCCACGATCCGGAACGGTTTGCGAAAGTGGACGAACGACATCGTGCGAGCGGTGTTTCCGGCTTTCCGTTTCAGATTTTGTTTCGGACAACGGCCGAAGAATTCACCGTGACCGCCGTGGCGAATTCGAAACGGCGACCAGGCTATTGGCGGAAACGAAGCTGACGCGTGCATCGACTGGGCCAAACCATCACCTTGACGGGCTGGCCCCGACGACAATGATTTACGGCTGTGCGGCCCGGCTGCACAAGTCTGCCTTTCACCAACTGGCCGGCCGGTTCCGCTTTTTCAGCTGACCAGCCTGGCCGCGGAGAACCCATGCACAAAACCCAGTTGCTGGCCGCCCGGGCCGGCGAAACCACGCCCGAAATGGAGTTCGTCGCCGAACGGGAGAAGCTCTCCCCCGACGCGATCCGCCAGGAAGTTGCCGCCGGCCGGATGGTCATCCCGGCCAACAAGGTCCACCTCGCCGGTCGCCTCGAACCGATGTGCATCGGAACGGCGGCCAAATGCAAAATCAACGCCAATATCGGCAACTCGGCCGTCACCAGCAACATCGCCGAAGAGCTGGAAAAGCTTCACACGGCGGTCCACTTCGGGTCCGACACGGTGATGGACCTCTCGACTGGCCGCGACATCGACGCGATCCGCCGGGCGATCATCGACGCTTCCCCGGTGCCGATCGGGACCGTGCCGATTTACCAGATGCTCGAGCAGCTTGGCGGCAACATCGAGGACATGCGGCCCCAGCACTTCCTCGACATGGTCGAGCACCAGGCGAAGCAGGGGGTCGACTACATGACGGTCCACTGCGGCGTGATGCTCGAACACCTGCACCTGACGACCCAGCGCGTGACCGGAATCGTTTCGCGCGGCGGGTCGCTGATCGCCAAGTGGATGATGGTCCACCGCAAGCCCAATCCGCTGTACGAACACTTCGACGACCTCTGCGACATCATGCGCGACTACGACGTGACGTGGAGCCTCGGCGACGGCTTGCGGCCGGGCAGCATCGCCGACGCCAGCGACGCGGCCCAGTTCGCCGAGCTGGATGTGCTGGGCGAACTGACCCGCCGCGGTCAGGAAAACGGAACCCAGGTCATGGTCGAAGGCCCGGGCCACATCCCGATGCACGAGATCGAGATGAACGTCCGGCGGCAGGTCGAGGTCTGCAACGGCGCGCCGTTCTATGTGCTTGGACCGCTGGTGACCGACATTGCCCCGGGCTACGACCACATCACCAGCGGGATCGGCGCGGCGCTGGCCGGCTGGCACGGCGCAGCGATGCTCTGCTATGTCACGCCCAAGGAACATCTCGGCCTGCCCAACCGCGACGACGTTCGGGCCGGCGTGATCGCCTACAAGATCGCGGCCCACGCCGCCGACATCGCCCGCGGCCGCCCCGGCGCCCAGGACCGCGACGATGCCCTCTCGCGGGCGAGGTTCAACTTTGACTGGAACGAACAGTTCCGGCTCTCGCTCGACCCTGAAACCGCCCGCGCCTACCACGACGAAACGCTGCCCCAGGAGTCCTTCAAAAGCGCCCACTTCTGCAGCATGTGCGGCCCGAAGTATTGCTCGATGCGGATCACCGAGGACATCCGCAAAATGGCCAGCCAGAACGAACTGGTCGCGCTGGCGAAAGGGGAATCCGGCGCGTAGCCCCGTTCCAGGGTAAAGAACGAGACCCGCCTGTGTTTGGACCAGAAACTCAGGCCCATTCCTGCCTCGGATTAGCGTCGATTAGCGCGGATTAGCGTTCCAGTTGCCTCTTTCAGTCGCGGAAAAAACGGGAACACTAATCCGCGCTAATTGACGCTAATGAAGAACCGGAGTGCAAGGCGGAAACCGGGTTGAGAACGCCGTTCGGTTCGTGACGGGGATAGTCAACTTGTGGTGGTGGTGTTTCTGGCGATCACTTCCGGCAATGGGTACTGGTGGATCGGGAGTTCGAGGCCGCGGAGGTCGCGGAGGCGGTGCCAGGCGCGGGTGAGGAGGGTTTCGCGTTCCGCGCGGAAGGCGGGGTCGAGGAGGGATTTGCAAAAGTCGCCTGCGACGACGACCGCTTCAAAATCCGGATCAACGATGAACTGGGCGAGGACCGGGTTGCAGCGGATGTGGCGTTCGGGCGTGGTGTGGAGAATCTCCGGGTCAACCATCCCGGCGACATAGCGGAGGTAGAGATCGCTGTCGCTGAGCTCCGCTACATCGCCGCCGCAAACAGAACAGAGGTAGCCTTCTTCGCACTTGACCATGGGAATAGCCTTCAGGAATCCGCCATTGTGCCTGCCGGCGGCCTGACTTGAGCACGCCTCCTTTGGTCAAGTCGCGGTTGGCGGATCTCGACGCGATCATACCAGCCCGCGGCGCGAACATGGAATTTCGTCGGTTGGAACGGAAAGCGGCAAGTGTTCAGGGACCTGTCCGGAAGAACGGGATTCCTGCCTACCGGACAAACCTCTGGCAAACGCTGGTGAGGAATCTGTCAGCCACCGTCACAGGTTCGAGGTCTCTTTCGACCGTTTCGTTTCCCGTGGCCCAATCCAGCCAGATGCCTGCCAACTTGCTGCCTGCAACGCGCAGTGCAGAAAACGGCAAAGCGCCCGGACTGGGGACCTCCATGCGGTGCGACATGAAAATCACCGGCGTTTCAAGCACACAAAGCGCCGGGCCGGAAAAAGCAGACTGTGGTCCGGCGGCGCTGGCGGCCAGCCGATTTTCGGCGAAACAGAACACATATCCGGCTCCGGCATCGGCGACGAAAAAGTCCACACGAAAGAACCATGGGGTTGCGGCAATGGTGCGCTGCCGCAGGGCTCTCCACATCGGCTGGTCAATGACCTCAAACGCCGTCATCTCAATGTTTGGCCGGCCGTTGAAAATAAACCGGAACTTTTCCACCTGTTGCCGAAAACAGTCCCGAAAAGACTCGATCACCCGGCACCAGCGCGCGTACTCAAGCCTCTCTCCGTTGTCTTCCTGAACGACCCAATCCCAGTCACTGCCGTCGGGCCAATCAGGCATGGCTTCCCCGACCCGATCCACATCGATGTAGACCTGCAGCGTCGAGCAGACCCGCTCGGCCACCAGCTGGAGGAGCGGATTGAAGTCGCCGTCGTCGGCCATCGAAAGCACGGCGTAGTAACGGGTCCGGTCGCGGGCCGGAATGATCGCGGCCGTCAAGCCGTGGCCGAACAGCACGAGGTCCTGCCAGAGTCGCGCGATGCGGCCGTTTCCGTCGCAGAAGGGGTGAATCCGCGCGATTGCCCAGTGAACCCAGGTCGCCAGAATGACAGGGTCCACGCCAGATGCGAGGCTGGATGAGAACTGTCGTTCGAATCCGGCCAGCAACCGGTGCATCGACTCGACGTTGGGTGGCTGGTGCCTCGCGCCCGTGATGACTACCCGCTCGCCTCGAAACCGCCCGGCGGCGTCCGGCTCGATGCCACGAAGCAGGATCGCGTGGACGCTGCGCAGCACGGCGAGATCGGGCCACTGATCCCGCAACGCAACAAGTCCCTGGAGCTCGCGGATACTTGCGGCCAAATTGATCACCTCGGCCGCTTCGCGCTGGCGGCCCATATCGGCGATCAAACCAGCCCTGAGCACCGCCAGTGTTTCACGCAGCGTCAGTGTGTTGCCTTCCATCGCATTGCTGTTGAACACGCGTTCGCCGAGCAGCCGCTCGTGGATGGCAGCGACGCGTCCTCCCGAAAGCGGACGCAGCTCGTTGACTTGCCGTGCCAGCTCACGAATGTCATCCAACAGCGCGGCAGAAACCCTGTCGGGCTGAATCGAATCGGAGTTCGGGAGGTCAAAGCTCATAAATCGCAGCGTGGGTGGAGTCTTCGCAACCCTCTATTGGGTTTTCCAGCGATCCTGCTGGTTCGAGATGGCACGGACATTGGTGGGTTGCGAAGATTCCACCCACCCTACTTTGCTTTCGCCCACGAGTCTTTCAACGTCACCGTGCGATTGAACACGGATTTACCCGGAGCCGAGTCTTTTGCGTCCAGACAGAAATAGCCGTTGCGTTCGAACTGATGGACAGTGCCTGGGGTCGCGGCGGAGAGCGACGGTTCCAGTTTGCAGCCGCGGAGAACTTCGAGCGAAGCCGGATTGAGGGCCGTTTTCCAGTCGCCTCCCTCAGGCATGTCGCCCGGGTTCTCAATCGCCAGCAGCGAATTGTAGAGCCGCACGTCGGCGTCGATCGCGTGGGCGGCTGAGACCCAGTGGATCGTGCCCTTCACTTTGCGGCCGTCGGGGGCCTGCCCGCCACTCGTTTCCGGATCGTAGGTGCAGTGGAGTTCGACGACATTGCCGGCCGCGTCCTTGACGACCTCCTGGCAGCGGATGAAGTAACCATAGCGCAAGCGGACTTCGCCGCCCGGCACGAACCGGTGGAACCCCTTGGGCGGGTGTTCGAGAAAGTCCTCCGCCTCGATGTACAGCTCGCCGCTGAAGGGTACCTGGCGCACACCGTCGGCCGGATTCTCGGGGTTGTTGACCGCTTCGCGCATCTCGACGGTGCCCGCCGGCCAGTTGGTGAGCACGACCTTGACCGGCCGCAGCACTCCCATCACGCGCGGCGCGACCCGGTTGAGGTGCTCGCGGATTTCCTGCTCGAGTACCGCCATGTCGGTCAGGCTGTTGGCGCGGGTGACGCCGATCCGGGTGCAGAAACTGCGGATCGCCTCGGGCGTGTATCCCCGCCGCCGCAAGCCGCACAGCGTCGGCATCCGCGGATCGTCCCAGCCGTCGACCAGCCCGCCCTTGACCAGCTCGAGCAGCTTCCGCTTGCTCATCACGGTGTACGTCAGGTTCAGCCGCGCGAACTCAATCTGCTGGGGATGGTGAATCCCGCAAGCCTCGACGAACCAGTCGTAGAGCGGACGGTGCTGTTCGAACTCCAGCGTGCAAATCGAGTGCGTGATCCCCTCGAACGAGTCGCTTTCGCCGTGCGTCCAGTCGTAGGTCGGGTAGATGCACCACGCGTCGCCAGTGCGGTGGTGGTGCGAGTGGCGAATCCGGAACATCGCCGGGTCGCGCAGGTTCATGTTGGTCGAGGCCATGTCGATTTTGGCCCGCAGTGTCCGCGACCCGCTGGGAAACTCGCCGGCCTTCATGCGGCGGAAGAGGTCGAGGTTTTCGTCTGGCGTCCGGTCGCGAAAAGGGCTGTTGCGGCCGGCTTCGTTCCACCGGCCGCGGTAGGCGCTGGTTTCGTCGGCCGACAGATCGCAAACGTAGGCCTTGCCGTCCCGGATCAGCTTTTCGGCGAGGTCATAGAGCTTGCCAAAGTAATCCGACGCGTAAAGGACGTCGCCGTCCCACTGGAAGCCCAGCCAGCGGATGTCGTTTTTGATCGACTCGACATACTCGGTCTCTTCGGTGTCCGGGTTGGTGTCATCGAAGCGAAGATTGCACTTGCCGCCAAATTCAGCCGCGAGTCCAAAGTTCAGGCAGATGCTTTTGGCGTGTCCGATATGGAGATAGCCATTCGGCTCGGGCGGAAACCGCGTATGCACCCGCCCGCCGTTCTTTCCGGCCTCCCGGTCGGCATCGATGATCTGGCGGATGAAATCGCGGTGAGCGCGGGGTTCGGACTCGGTGGACATGGTGGGGTCGCAAGAGGTCGGAATCAGGCTGGCAACCGGCCGATTTTAGCCGCGCCAGGCAACCTGCCGAAGGACCCTGTCCGATGATTGCGGGTTCAGCGTGACAGGATTGGGCCTGAATTCACCTAAGGCTCAGACAGCGCAAGCGGCAGGGCGTAAGCCCTCCGTGTCCGGTCCAGTAACACGGAGGGCATACGCCCTGCCGCTCGCCAGAGGAGACTTATCGTGGCCGCGAAGGACTACCTGCCTTCGCCGGACCCATCCTCGCTGGCGGCCTCCGTCACCGTTTCAGCCTCGGCGTCCTCCGATTCGGTTGATCGTGGCCGGTCATCAAAGCCGAATGGCTTGCCCTGCAACGACTCGAGTTCGCGGCGCTGGCTGGCGTCCAGCGCGGCGAGCACCTGTTCATGGGCCTTCGTTTGCATGTGCCGCAAGTCGTGTTCGATATCGGCGCGGGGAATGCCGGCTTCCAGCCCGGTCCGTTGGTGCTCCCCCATGTCCCGGCGCAGGTCTTCGCCGATCTGGCGAATCTGCTTCAGCTGTTTCTCGCTCAGGCCCAGCAGCTCCTGCAACGCGGCGAGCCCGCCCCGGCTGCTGGCGACGTGCTGGATTCGCAGCTGGCGGAGACGCTCCAGTTGTTCCGGGCTGAGGATCTTCTCCAGCTGTTCCTGTTCCCACTCACGGATTTCCGCCAGATCCGCCTGGAGCTGCTCCCTAAGGGCGGCCTGTGTCCCGGCCGGCACTGAGGATCCCAGTTCGGCTTGGTAATGGCGCAACAGCTCCTGCATCCGCATTTCGGTCATCAACGGGAGGTCGGAAAGTTCGAATTGCTGGTCGGCCGTCATCTTCAGCTCACGGGCAACACCGCGGAGACCGAGGGCCCCGGACAGCTCGGTTCCCGATTCCAGCTCGAACCGGCCCTCTTGCCCACCAGCTGGCGAAACGCTACCTGAAACCGTGGCAATGAGAGCGACCAGAAACAGGCTGACGATTCGACTGGGCATGGCCGATTCCAATGCGGGGCCTCTGAAACAGAGCGGAGGTTCTTCCGGACCGGCCTATCCTCGGTTCACGCCGCCGAATGCCAGTCCTGGAGACGTCCTGTGAGCCTTCCTGCAAAAAGGCCAGAAGCGGGGACAGGAAAAAAGCCAACCGCGCGCTGAAAGGACCTATTCAGGGACAAAAAAAGGACTTGTCCAGGCACTGGCTGGGCCCAAAACTCAGTCCCCGAACATCCCCGATTCAATGGCGAATTCCGGCAGGGTCCGCAACAATTCGCCCAGCCGCCGGATCGCGCGGGTAATCCTTTTCTTGGCCGCGTCGGGCTGAATTCCAAGGGCCGTGGCGGCCTCTTCATTCGAGAGGCCTTCATACACCCGCATCAGGATGATCTCGCGATCGGGCGGTGCGATTTCCTCCAGTGCCCCAGCCAGTTTCGCATGGCGTTCTGTTCGCAAATACCGGCCGCCGACCGATGTGTCGTTGCCGAGGATCATCTCGGCCAGCGACATGGCGCTGTCATCGGACTCCTGCGTGTTTTTTGGGCCTGCCTCGCGCCGGGCGTCCCGCTTGGCCGTCACCAGATGGCGGCGGTGGGTGGCAATAATCCGCTCCCGGACAATCATCCGCAGCCAATGGAACAGGGGAACGTTGCGTTCGGGCTCGAATTTTCGCAACCGGGCGGTGATGTCGACAAAGGCCTCCTGCAGGACATCTTCCGGATCAATCCGCCCTGCCAGACGGCGATCCAGTTGCACGGAAATCTGCCGTTTCAGCCGGTCGCCGAACCGGTCATAGAGCTCCCGGATGGCTGCGCCGGTTTCTCCCTTGTCCAGTTTCGCCAGCGCCCATGCAACGGTATCGGGTTCGGGTCTGGGCGGGATAGGGTCCATGCACGGTCAACGGGTGGATAATACCAGCCGATCATTCAATCGGGCCGGGGCCTGAGGGAGTTGAAACGGTCGGGATGGCTGCACTTTCCCCAAAGTTCATCCGCGCTGCATTCCAGATTCGCAGGTCACCCCACTTCGTCACCGTCGCGAGGCTGGCGCCGTCCGGACTCCAGCTTACATCAACGACGGCTCCATCATGCGGATAACGGACTATCAGAGTCCCGGTTTCGGTGTCCCACAGATACAGGATTTCGTCATCACCCACCGACGCCAGCCGGTTTTCGGTCGGGTGAAAGGCCACATCCCGGACCTTGAGCCGGTTTCCCGTCAGGGTCTGGAACAGCCGGAAGCCTCCGTCCTTGCTCACGTCATAGATCCGGATCCGACCATCGCGCAGCCCCACCGCCAGTTGGCTGCCATCAGAATTCCACGCGGCTGCGGACGCCTCCTGAATGGTCAGGCCAAGTTCTCCTATGACTTCGCCCGACCCCGCGTCAATCACCTGAGCACCATCGCTCAAGTCGACAAACAGGCTCTGGCCGGACGGATGCAGTCTTGGGAACGGATAGGCGGAAACTTCAACTTCGAGCTTGCGGGCCGCTCCGGTAGTGTCGGGATACCAGAGAATCAGCTCGTTCCGCACAGAGCCCGGCAGCAACGCCGCCACCGCCACGACAACGCCGCACTCCGGATCCGCGAGGCTGAAACCCCTAATCGCTCCGACGTCCAGCGATTGTGTTTGTTGCGTGTCACGCGATCGCCACGCCAGCTGGGAGCCATTTCGACCAACGATTCCACCCGTTCGCTGACTCCATTCGGCAAACTGGAATCCGAGGGGCCGGGCCGCTTCCGGCTGGGCGAGATCGCGGATGGAAACTGAATGGTCGTCCATGGTCGCGACCTGGCCATCGGGAGCCCAGGTGGCTGAGCGGGGGGACTCTGGCGAATGCGTGAACTTGACCTGCGAAAAGTTTTGCGGGCGGTCCGTGCTCCACCCGCGAATCGTCTGGTCGAGACAGGATGAAAGGAGGGTCGAGTCGTCGAGCTGCCAAAGGCCGGTGATCGCGCCTGTGTGACCCTTGAACTGACGGACTTCCCGGCCGGGTTCGAGGTTCCAGACATGAACAACCCGATCGTCGCCGCCGAATACAAGATGCTCACCGTCGTCCAGAAACCGGGCGGATGTCACCGGTGTCGCGACTCGGGTCACCAGCTTCACAGCCGGTTCAGAGGGGCTTGAGAAGTCGACGATTGAAACGCGGCCATCCCAGCCACAAACGGTCAGCCGCTTTCCGTCGCCGTCCCAGCTCAGCTGGTTGATGGCCGCATCGTGTCCTGTCCCGATCCGGGCCAGTTCGGTCATGGAAGCCGTTTCATACAGTGTGACCGACTGGTCCATGTTGGCCGAAGCCAGCCAGCGCCCATCAGGGCTGTAATCGGTCGCAGGCTGTTTGCCCGGAACAGTCTGGGGAAAGGGTTGGCCGGCGAAGACAACCTGTTTCCGCCCGGCGGGATCGCGGTCGAAATCCAGCAGGACCAGGGACTGATCATAGGTCGTCAGGGCAAGCACCCGTTTTTCCGGATGGACCGAACTTGAACCCACCTCCACCGAAATCTGAAAGCGTTCCCGCTCGACAAAAGTCGAAGCATCGAACCGGACGACGGTCCCGACCGATGTGACGGCCACCAGTTCGCTGGCACCCATCCAGTGGACCGCCGTGATCCGTTCCCGGTTGTCCTCCAGCAGGCTGGCCATCACGGTGCGGCGATTGAGGTCGATCACCTCGAGCCGCTCGCCGAACACGGCAAACTGGGACAGGTCGGGCTTCATCGCGCCGCGTTCCCAACCCCGGTCGCCGCCGGCGACGAAAGCCTCCTGGTGGCAGGCGTTGTGCAGGTAGCGCCATTCCCAGCCCCGCAGGTCGGCTTCGCCATGGTCTGGAATCCATCGTCTGAGGATGTCGTGGAGATGGCTGATCCCGGCCGTCGAATGGACCTCTTCAAAACCGAGCTTCATTTCGGCCTCGTATTGCCCGCGGCGGGCCAGCCCGGCCAGCTCCCGCTGCTGGTCGCGCTGCAGCCGAAACTGGTACATTCCCAGCCACAGCGCGGTCGTCCCAGTCACCACCAGCAACAGGATGACCGCCAGCGCCCCGGCCAGCGACGGGTTTCTTGCTGCCCACCGGGCCACCCGTTCAAGCGTCCCCATCCGGCGCGCCAGGATCGGCCGGCCGTCCAGAAACCGGCGAAGATCGTCGGCCAGTTCCGCCGTGGACGGATAGCGGGCTGCCGGCGCACGCGCCATCGCCCTGGCGATGATCGTCTCCAGATCGCGCGGAACTCGCGAATCGAGAGATGAAAGTTTTCGCGGTTCCTGTTGCCGAATCTGTTCGACCAGCATCAGCCGGTCTTCGCTCTGAAACGCCGGCCGCAGACCGACCAGTTCATAGAGCGTCTGCCCCAGTGCGTATTGGTCGCATTCTGGCCCGGCGACTCCCCGAAACCGTTCGGGCGCGAGGTAGCGCAGCGTTCCCACCACGTCTCCGGTTCGCGTCAGGTCGTTCTCCGAAACCTTGGCCAGCCCGAAATCGGTGATCCAGACGTTGAGATTGTGGTCGATCAGCAAATTGGCCGGTTTGATGTCGCGGTGCACGATCCCCTGGGCGTGGGCATAGGCCAGCGCAGCGGCGGCCTGCACTCCAAGCGTGGCAACCTGCCGATGCCAGTCCGGGGTGCCACCGCGGGCCAGCCGTTCGAGGATTTCTGACGGTTTCACTGCCATGCCGGGCGAGTCCCCTGTTTGGATCGCTCCGGAATGAGAATCGGGAAACAGCTCGTGAAGTGCCGGAAACTGCGGCAGCGTTCTTCCGTCATCGGGCGCCACGGTCGAGCTGATTCCGGGCTGCACGCCCTGATTCGGAACGTTCCCCGGGAGCCTGCGCGCGCGGTCGGCGATGACCTGGTCAAGTCCGAGCCCCACGATCAACTGCATCGAGTAAAAGTAGACCCCTTTCTCAAAGCCGACATCGTAAACGGGAACGATGTTTGAGTGATGGAGGCCAGCGCTGGCGCGCGCTTCCAGCTGAAAGCGGGCGATCGCGGCCGGATTCGAGTTGCACGCCGCCGGCATGACCTTGAGCGCCACGGGCCGGCCCAGCGACTTCTGCACGGCCCGGTAAACCACTCCCATCCCACCGCGACCCAGTTCGGACTGGATCTCGTAATCAGTCAGTCCGGCGGGTGCGGACCGCGCGCCATGGACCGAAGCAGTTGCACCTTCACCTGCCGGGCGATCTTGGTCTAGGCCCAGCAACAGAAGCGGTTCGAGCACAGCTCGAATGTCGTTCGCGATCTGCGGATAAGCCTGCTGGTAATGCTCGACGGTGGGATTTTCGCCCAGTTGTCGCCGGCTGAGAAAGTCATCGACCAGTTCGTCGATCAGGTTCGGAACGGAAATGGAAGGTCCTGGCTTCGGTTCCAGCAGCTCTTCAGGACCAGTCATTGATCGTAAACCGGGAGCAGGCTGAATTCGGGTCGGCCAGCTCCCGGCTATTTTTTTGCTTGGTCGCCGGCTTTTTGCCCGGTGGGCCGAAGTCTGCCATTCTACCAGCCGGTCCAAAACCGGCTGATTGGTTGCAGACCAACTCCGACCGGGGGACCCGACGCCGGATCAACGTCCCCGAAAAAGTCCCGGAATTTCCAGGAATTCTCCAGATTGGGTGTCCTCCCCGCCGCCGGAAGGCAGGAACAGGAAATAGAGCCGTGCGGTCTGCTGGCCGCCCAACGTCGACTTCCCCAACGGAGACATTCAGATGAAACATGAGCGATATTCCTGGTACCTGGTGCCCTGCATATTGGCCGCGATCGCTGTTGCGGCCTGTGGGAACCCAGTTGAAGTGAACGCTCAGCCGTCGATCGATGCAAACGGCTACTTCGTGACCGGAGATGGCGTGGGAAACGCCCAGGAGGACTGGTTTGTCGGTCTGTCTTCCGGCACGAATCCGCGCCTGACGATTGCGACAGTCAGTGCAAGCGAGGCTCCCTTCAGCATCCTGAACGCCGCGCCGGATGGTGCGGTCAAGATCGGAGCGGATGGCGTGGGCATTGGTTTCGGCTCGTTCTCGGGTTCCGGCAACCGGTTGGCCGAGGCGCCACTGCATGTCGTCGGTGGCGGTTCGGAGGATGCTTACGGCGTTGCCCAGATCCGGGTGGAAGACAGAAACCCGGTGGTCGCTTTTCGGGAAATGCTGAGGCTCAGCAATTCTGGTGGCACCTCGATCCGGCTCATCGACACCAATACCGGAGGCGTCATTTACAGGATCGCCAATTTTGATGGCCGGTTCGAGATTGCAGACTTGACCCGCAGCTACGTTCCGTTCACGGCTGCCCCGGACGCAAAACTCAAGATCGAACTGGCGGGCAACGGAATGGGGCTTGGCACTTTTGCCCCGACAAGCAAGCTGCACGTCTTTTCCAACGGCAGCACGCCCGAAGCGTTCAGCTCGACGATCACCTCCGAAGTGACCTCGGGTGCCGGCACCGCCGACCGGACGGCATTGAACCTCGTCAACCACGGCGGGACGTTCATGAGCTTCACCGACACCAGCGCCAACTCGACCTGGTTCTTCAGCAACAAAAACGACGAACTGTTCCTCAAGAAGAGCGGCGTGGGCTCACCCGGTCTGCGGTTCCTCGCCACCGGCGAAGCCCGGTTTGTCAACGGCGGCTCCAACCTGCTGCGGATCCTTCCCACCGGCAGCTGCCAGGCCACGAGCTTTGTCTCCCTTTCCGACCGCAACCTGAAAGAAGCTATTGTGCCGGTCGATCCGGCCGACGTTCTGGACCGCGTCGCCAAACTGCCCGTCTCGACCTGGAGCTACATCAAGGACGAAGACGGGACGCGGCACATGGGCCCGATGGCCCAGGATTTCCATGCCGCGTTCGGACTGGGCACGGACGACAAGACGATTGCCGAAATGGACCGCAGCGGCGTGGCCCTTGCCGCGATTCAGGGCCTGAACGGTTTGGTCCAGCGGCAGGCGGGAACGATCGAATCGCAGCAGGACCGGATCGCCGATCTGGAAAGCCGGCTGGAACGGCTGGAAGCACTGATTCCGGGCGAAGGAAACCTTCCCTGAGCCCGCAGCCAGACTGGAACCAGGCGGTGTGATCGACCCATGGTCAACTGGCTGGATAAAAGGGGCGGAGGGCATTGGACCTCCGCTTTTTTGTGTTGTGTTCAACGCTGCAAACGAGCGTACCATTTTTTCCAGCGTTCTACTGGAATGGATCGCGGCTGACTTCGGAGCAGTGCTGGGTCAGGAAGACGCTGACTTCGGAGAAGTCAGCGACGTTCGCGGGACACCGCCAGGTCCCGCACTTCCCATTGTGAACTCCCCACAAGGCCTGCGCCAGGATTCGACAGTTTCCCCAATGTCGCTGATCTCTCCGAAATCAGCCGCTCTCCGACTCCGTTAAACTTCTCAGATCGCAGAACGCCCGTGCGGCTTCAAAACGGTTCGCGGCACCTTGTTCGTGAAACGTCAGCAACGTCATCCCGCCCCGGCGGCCCGCACTGTTTTGCGCTCCAGCGCCAAACGGACCCGTTCGGCGCATGATTCACGGCCGAGGATCGCGAAGGCGTCGAAGAGGCTGATGCCGGTGGATTTGCCGGTCAGTGCAAGGCGGAGCGGGGCCATCAGGTTGCCGATTTTCCAGCCGCGGGCGGAGCAAAGGTCCTTCAGGGCTGATTCAATGGTTGCCGCATCGAACGGTTCAATGCCAGCCAAAGCTTCGGTCACGCCTGACAACAGGTCGTCGGCGTCAGAAGCCTGGACGATTCTTCTGTCGAATGCGGCTTCGTCCCACGGCAGATCGTCATCGGCCCGGAAGAACTCGTCGAACTGGAGGATGTCGCCGGCGATGACGAGACGGTCGGCGGCGGCCGCGACGATTGCGCGGATCCGGTCGGAGATTTCGCAGGGAGGTGGGCTGGAAACGAGGCCGGCGCGCTGGAGGAAGGGGAGGACGAGGGCGACTTTCTGTTTTTCCGGCAGCCGGTGCATGTAACGCTGCTGAAACGAAAGCAGCTTTTGCGGATCGAAACTGGCTTCGCTTTTGACGACCCGGTCCAGCGAGAAAGCCGCGATCATCGCTTCACGCGAAAAATCCTCGCTGCTGCCATCGAGCGACCAGCCAAGCAACAGGAGGTAATTGACGATGGCTTCGGGCAGGAAGCCGGTCTGTTTGTAGAAGTCAACCAGAACCGGGTTGAAGGTCTCGGCCGAGACTTCGATCCCGGTCCGGCGCGCGATTTCGAGGCCTCGTTCGACAAGGGCCTTGAAGTCGGCGTTCTTGAGGTACTTGTCGATCTTCCGCTTGCTGAGTTTGGTCTTGCTCCCCGGTTCGGCGACGAACGGGATGTGGGCGTAGTGTGGCAGCGCGTAGCCGAGCGATTGGGCGATAAAAATCTGGCGCGGCGTGTTGGAAAGATGTTCGACCGCCCGCACGACATGGGTGATGCCGAACTCGAAATCGTCGACCACGCTGGCGAGGTGGTAGAGGCACGTTCCGTCGTTGCGCTGGATGACGTGGTCCTGTTCGCGGGCCCACTCGAATTCAACTGGCCCGCGGATCAGGTCGTCGATCCGGCAAACGCCTTCGCGCGGCATTTTGAGCCGGACGACGGCGACGCGGCCTTCAGCTTCGAAGCAGGCGGCCTGCTCATCGGTCTCGGCCATCCAGCGACGGCTGTAGGTGAACTCGACCTTGTTCTTTTCGGCTTCGGCCCGCTCGGCGGCGGTCTCTTCGGGTTTCGCGTAGTCGCGGTAGGCGTGACCCGAGGCGAGCAACTTCTTGACCGCCGCCTGGTACGGTACGAGTCGCTGGGACTGGAAGTAGGGCGAGTGCGGCCCCTGACTGGACTGGCCGTCAGCCGTGGGGCCTTCATCCCAGTCGATGCCCAGCCATTCGAAGCCGTCGAGGATCGGCTGGAGGGCCTCGGCCTGGTTCCGCTGGCTGTCGGTGTCGTCGATCCGGAGGATGAACTGGCCGCTGGACTGGCGGGAGAGCAGCCAGTTGAACAGGGCGGTTCGGACTCCGCCGATGTGAAGGTAGCCAGTTGGGCTGGGGGCGAAACGGGTGCGAATGGCGGGTTGCGGCATGGATTGGAGCAGGCGAAGGACGCCGTTGGCATGGACTGGATCGGCGCGGGACACGTTTTGGCCCGCGACTTTGGACGACTCAACATCGTATCAGGACAGGCCCCCAACGGCCGCCGGTTCACCGTGAGCGACAGGCTGGAAGAATCGCTGGTTTCGGGACCGGTATTTTCTTGAACGGCCGTTCCGGCACCGCTACGATTGGGGCGGCTTGCCAACGCCTCTCCAC
>JANOFL010000342.1:0-7444 GCA_031405895.1 Planctomycetota bacterium | reverse complement strand
GCTTTTCAGCTGGGCGACTGGATCGAGGTCCGCTCGGAGATGGGGCGCAACCAGCCGTTGGTGGCCGTTGTGCGGGAAGTCTTTTGGGACCGGTCGAAGCAGCGGGCAGGTTTTCAGCTTGCGATCGCTGGCCGGCGGCTGGTGCGACTGTTCGACGCGGACGAACTGGTGCTCACTGCGCGACTCGGCGAAGCCTCGCACACCGCGCGGCGATGGGGAAAACTTCGGGCCGGCGGTTATCTCAGGCATTTGGCTCCGGAAGAAACGGGTGCGCGCGACCTGGAGCTGGCTCCCGTTCTGAAAACTCCGTCGACCGATGCTGGATGAATTGGCCAGGCCGGCTGGTTATCTTGGCGGTTCTGTCAACTCCCCTCCGTCTTTGCGGTTCTCACGGAAGGGGTGTTCGGCCAGAATCGGGTCGATGGGCGGTGTGATCGCAACAGGCTGACGGGGAGACAGGCGGTTGAGTTCATCTGACGCGCGGCCGGTTGAGTCCTGGTACGCCCGAAACGAGTTCGCGATCCGCCGGCTGCATTCGCTTTGCGGCCTGATTCCGGTGGGGGCCTACATGGTCATCCACCTGACCGCCAACGCTTCGATTCTCAACGGCGTCGAGTCGTTCCAGAATGTCGTCTATATCATCCATTCGCTTGGCAATCTGCTGCCGCTGGTCGAGTGGACATTCATCTACATCCCGATCCTGTTTCACGCGCTGCTTGGGTTCGTCTTCATCTTTGGCGGTCGCAGTAACGTGTCGAAATATCGGCTGGTGGGCAACTACCGATACGTGTGGCAGCGGATTACGGGGATGATTGCGTTCTTTTTCATTTTCTGGCATGTGATGCATCTGAACGGGCTGATCCACGCCGACTGGTTCCGCGAAGGGATCGCCGACGCGGTGGGACTGGCCCAGTTTCGGCCCTATAACGCGGCGTCCACCGCAGCGCGGGCGATTCAGAATCCGCTGGTTTTCGGCCTGTACACCGTTGGATTGCTGGCCTGCGTGTTCCACTTCGCCAACGGACTCTGGACGATGGGGATCACCTGGGGCGTCTGGGTCACTCCCAAGGGGCAGGCCCTCGCCAGCAAAATCTGCCTGGGGTTCGGAGCGGTAGTTGCCTTGATCGGGCTGGCGGCCCTCGGCGGTTTCTGGACGGTCGATGCCGACAAGGCCTTCACCCGCGAAAACGAAATGACCGAATCGCGCATCCGCGATGGCCTGATCGCCGAAGACGACCACAAGCGCGACCACCGCGGTGCACCGAGCCATTGATATGTCCTGCGATTCGTTACGGTGATTCCAGTTTCGCTCGCCCTCCCCTGATACCCGCCCCATGACCAAATCCCGCATCGTCGTCGTTGGCGGTGGCCTCGCCGGGCTGGCCTGCACGATGAAGCTCTGCGAGCTGGGCATTCCGGTCGACCTTGTCAGCCTTGTCCCGGTCAAGCGCAGCCACAGCGTTTGCGCCCAGGGCGGAATCAACAGCTGCAATGACCAGACCCGCCAGCTGGGCGACTCGGAGTGGAAGCACTTCGACGACACGGTCTACGGCGGTGAATTCCTGCAGCATCAGCCGCCGGTCAAGGAGATGTCCGAGTGGGCCCCGCGGGTGATCGAACTGATGGACCGGCTGGGAGTTACCTTTAACCGGACAGGCGAAGGCTACATCGACCGGCGACGGTTTGGGGGAACGCTTTACAAGCGGACCGCTTTCGCCGGCGCGACGACCGGTCAGCAGTTGCTCTACGCGCTCGATGAACAGGTCCGCCGCTGGGAAGTGGCTGGTCTCGTCCGCAAATTCGAGTTTTGGGATTTTCTCGGCCCGGTTCTCGACGCCAGCGGAGTTTGCCGCGGAGTCGTCGCCCAAGACCTGGCGACGATGGAAATCCGCTCGTTTCCGGCGGAAGCCGTCGTCATTGCGTCCGGCGGACCGGGGCTGGTCTTTGGCCGCTCGACCATGTCGGTGATGTGTACCGGGAGCGCCGCCAGCCGCTGTTTCCAGGCGGGTGCGCGTTACGCCAACGCCGAGTTCATCCAGGTTCATCCCACGGCGATCCCGGGCGCGGACAAGCTCCGCCTGATGAGCGAATCGGCTCGCGGAGAAGGCGGCCGGGTCTGGGTCCCGCGCCAGCCCCAGGACACCCGCGCGCCGAATTCGATCCCGGAAGGCGAACGCTTTTACTTCCTTGAAGACCGCTATCCGCGGTACGGCAACCTCGTGCCGCGCGACATCGCGACCCGCGAGATCTTCGACATCTGTGTCAACGAGAACCTGAGCGTCGAACGCGACCGGCTCTGCGTTTACCTCGACCTGACCCACATCCCGCGAGCCGAGCTCGACCGCAAACTGGGCGGAATCATGGATACCTACCTGAAATTCCAGGGGGTCGATCCGCGTGATACGCCGATGAAAATTTTTCCCGCCGTCCACTACTCGATGGGCGGGCTTTGGACCGATTACGAGCGGACGTCGGCCGGCGGCCTGCAGCTCGGCAGCCCCGTCAATCACCGGACCAGCACCCCCAACCTCTACGCCATCGGCGAGTGCGACTACCACTATCACGGTGCCAACCGGCTGGGGGCCAACTCATTGCTGAGCTGCATTTTCTCCGGCCTGATCCTCGGCCCCGGCCTGCAGAACCTGATTGGCAGCGCAGCGCATGGCAGCTCCCGCGATGTCAGCAGCGAAGTCTTCAGCTCTGCTGTTCGGGATCAGCAGGTTCGTCATGACGCCATGCTGGCGAGGCCGGCCGGCCGCGAGAACCCCTACCTGATCCATCGTGAGCTGGGCGATGTGATGACCAAGGCCGCGACCGTGGTTCGCCGCAACGACCAGCTGGCTGCTGCCTATGAAAAAGTCTCCGAACTGCACGAGCGGGCGGTGCGCTGCAGCCTCTCCGACACCGGAGCCTGGACCAACCAGAACATCGTCTTTGCCAAGGCACTGGAGGACATGTTTCCGCTGGCCAAAGCCATCGTCCAAGGTGCCTTGCAACGCGACGAATGCCGGGGTGCCCACTTCAAGCCCGAGTACGCCATGCCCTCGCCCGCTTCGACCGATGACGCCGGCCGCCGGCGCGAAGCGGAAGCCTGGTGCGACCGGTTCGAGGCCAACAACCGCAAGTGGCTCAAGTCAACGATTGCGGTCTGGAACGGGGAACACCCCGACCTGAGCTACGAGGCCGTCGACACGTCGATCATCCCGCCCCGCCCAAGGCTGTATGGCCTCGTCGGAGCCGAGATGATCGAGAAGGTCTGGAAAGAACGGACCGGCGAAAGTGCTGGCTCCCTGACGGTGGCGACGGTGTAGAAAAGTGAGCCTGAGGCGCTAGCCGAGACCGTTGACTCAACCACTAACTCACACCCAAGGTAATCGGCTAGCGCCTCAGGCTCACAATTCCAGTCCTGACAGCGATTCCGACCGTTGAAGACATCGATTACGAGAACCGTCCCTGAGTACGAGTACGAGGTTTGAGAACATCGTCTGCCAATGAATTCCATCCGGCGACTCCCATGATCAAAGACGCTTACGACGAGACGATCCGCAGCTTCCGGGTTCAGGTCCGCCGCCAGGACCGGCCGGACGCGACGGGCTATTACGAGGATTTCGTGGTCGAATACGAATCCGACATGAACGTGATCAGCGTGCTGCAGAAGATTGCCGCACGGCCAGTCACGGTCGAAGGCCAGGTCACGACCCCTGTCGCGTGGGACTGCGGCTGTCTCGAGGAAGTCTGCGGGTCGTGCACGATGGTGATCAATGGCCGGGTCCGGCAAAGCTGCTCAGCGCTGGTCGACAGCCTGCTGCGCGAGGATCCGAAGCAGATTTTGCTCGAGCCGATGACCAGGTTCCCGGTGATCCGCGATCTGGTCGTGGACCGCAAGCGGCTGTTTCACAGCCTCAAGCGGGTCAAGGCGTGGGTCGGTGTGGACGGCTACTTCGACATGGGCCCCGGCCCGCGCCAGTCGCGTGGCGCGCAGGAAGAAAACTATCCGCTGAGCGAGTGCATGAGCTGCGGCTGCTGCCTCGAAGCTTGCCCGCAGTTCACGAAGATTGACGCGACCCGGAAGGCGGGCGAGAGCGAAGCCGACTTTGCCAAGCGCTCCGAACCGGCCTTCGACGCCGGTTTCATCGGCCCGCACGCGATCAGCCAGGCGATCCTCTTCAACAACCACCCCACGGGCCGGATGAACGCCGACGAACGGCTCGACGCGCTCACCCAACCCGGCGGAATCCAGATTTGCGGCAACGCCCAGAACTGCGTCGCGGTCTGCCCCAAACACATCCCCCTCACCACCAGCATTGGCAAAGCCGGCCGGGCTGTCACGATTTTCAAACTGCGGAAGATCTTTGGCGGTTGATGACTTTGGCGTGGCGTTTGCACAAGGAAGCTGACAGACAGTGTCTTGCCGTTTGGCAGTGGCTTTAAAAAATTTTCAGCCGACTGGTTTGCCCGTGAATTCGGCTGGCATGGCGTTCTTCCGTTCGCCTGTTTTTTGGCCCGACAGTTGCGTTTGCTGCTTCATTCGCACAACTGGACTTGGCGGACAGCTGGGCAACTGATATTCGCGTCTTTGGTCATGGGTTGCTGGACGAATCCGGGGGCCATGACCGATAATGAGGTAGCGGGTGGTGCGGGTGACCAATCCCGATCCGGTCGCTGAAACCAAATGAAACATCTCTGGCATTTACGGCTGAGGGACCATTTAACAGGGTAGGCTAGAGTCAACAACGAGCTGGTGCCTGGCACGCCGGACTCCGCCTTTCTCCCAGCAGCTCCCATTGCTGCGAATCTGCCCGAGAAGTACTGACCGCCCGGCCTGCAACATGGCCGGGCGGTTTTGCTTTTTGTGCCACCGTGGTACAGGCTTCTGGCGTGAGATAGGCTTCCAGCCTGACGTTCAGCCCGTTGAATCCGTCGCCCACGTGTCCGGCTCGTCAAGTTGCAACTGGTGCCGGGGCTCCTGCCTTGGCACCCACTGACCAGAGGCTCCGCCGCGTCCGCTTGCCGTCACAACTCCATGTCCCGCCCCCAGGCCCCCACTCGCGTCGACAGGCAGAAGATCATCGCGGCGATGGTGCTGCTGTTGATCGTCGGCTACGTCGTCGGAAGGCCGACATTCGAGCGCTGGCTCGGCCGGCCACTGCCTTCGTTTGGCCTCGATGGCACCGAAGTGCCACCCGCGGGGAACGACGCGAGCCGTGATCAGCCGGCCACCAGCCCGGGTGCCAGCCGTTCGGGTTTGCCATCGGATCGGGACACGGGTCGCCGTGGGGAAAATGGTGGCGACACAGCGGACTCAGGCGACACAGGTCAGCCTGACGACGACTTTTTCCAGCCCGCTGGCGGCCGTCGGCTGCGATCCCCCGCCGGCCTGGTCTATGGCGCCGGACCAGGTGGTGAACACCGCTGCGATCACGTCC
Organism: Planctomycetota bacterium; assembly: GCA_031405895.1. Taxonomy (GTDB): domain Bacteria; phylum Planctomycetota; class Planctomycetia; order Pirellulales; family Pirellulaceae; genus BJ22. Next base: position 2,018 of record JANOFL010000342.1, on the reverse strand, counting down.
TCGAACATTGCCAGGACGATCCGTCGCGACCGGTCCACGGTGTCTTCGAAACAACGGGCGATGAGGTCTTTGCCCTGATCGACGAAGCCTGGCGGTTGGCGAAGAAGGGCGGCCGCAACGCTCAGAAAACAGACGGCGAAGACGGCCGGGTCGAGTACACAGTCCGGTTTGACCGGCCAATCGGCTATGAGGGTGGCCAACGCGGCCGCGAAAGAAACTTCCCGAAACTCAGCCGGGTCAAGCTGATCGTCGAGGACGAAGACGAACTGATCACAGCCTATCCGGTCCGATGAACCTGTAGCCAAAGCGATTTTTCCCGGCCCTCAAGTTTGAACCACTTGACCAGGAGTTCAACCGCAGTGTTCCCCCGTGTTTCCGACGTGTCCCACGTCGACAACTACAAACTACAGCTCACCTTCACCGACGGTACCATCGCGATCCTGGATCTCGGGCACCGGATCGCCGGCCGTGGCGGCGTCTTTCGGGCGCTTCAGGATGTCAGCTTTTTCGCACGGGTGATGGTCGATCGTGAAGCCGGCACCCTTGTCTGGCCCAATGGAGTCGACTTTTGCCCGGATGTGCTGTATGCCGAAGCTACGGGCAAAAGTGTTGAAGACCTTGGCAACCAGCTGGAGGTCGCATAAGTGACCGCGCATCGACGATGAAAGCCAAGTCGTTCAGACCCGCGCCGGTGCCACCGCGGCAATGGCGTTGGCGACCTGGTCGATGTTTTTTTCGTTCAGTCCGGCGACGTTGATCCGGCCGCTGTCGACAATGTAGACCGCGTGATCATCGCGAAGCTGGCGGGCCTGATCGGCGGAAAGGCCGCTGTAGCTGAACATCCCGCGCTGGCCGGCTACAAAGCTGAACTCGTCGCGGCCCACCCGCTCCGCCAGTTCAGCCACCAGCCTGGTCCGCATCTGGTCGATCCGCTCGCGCATCGTCGCCAGCTCGGCCAGCCAACTCTCGCGCAGGGCGGGTTCGGTCAGCACCAGTTCGACAATCCGGCCACCATGGGCGGGCGGCGTCGAATACATCGTCCGGACGATCGATTTGCACTGGCTGACAATCGGTGGCAAGGCCGCTCCTGGGCGGCTGACCACGGTCAGGCTGCCGACCCGTTCGGCGTACAGGCCGAGGTTTTTGGAGAATGAGCTGCAGATCAAAGCCTCGTTCGCTCCCGCGCAGAACTCGCGGACGATTTCGGCATCCGCGTCAATCGAGCGGCCAAAGCCCTGATAAGCAAAATCGAAGATCGGGATCAGCTCCCGCCGCTGGACTTCGCCCAGCACGGTCCGCCACTGTTCGCGGTTCCAGTCGCAGCCGGTCGGGTTGTGGCAGATGGTGTGGAGCAGAATCGCATCGCCCGGGCGGGTCTGCTCCATGGTCTCCAGCAGTGACTCGACATCGACGTTGGTCCCGGCGGCGTTGAGGTACCGCCACGGCAGCGGCTCCAGTCCCGCGGCCGTGAAAATCTGCGGATGATTGGCCCAGGTCGGATCGCTCATCAGGATCCGCCGCTTGCCCTGGGCGCGAACGATCAAGTCGGAAGCAATCCGCAGTGCTCCGGTCCCACCGGGCGTGTGCAGGGTGACGGTCCGTCCGGCCGCAACGGCGGAATGCTGTTCGCCAAGCAACAAGCGGGCGAGGAACCGGTTGTAACTCGCAGCCCCATCGATCGGCAGATAAGCCTTGGAAGCCCGCTGTTCGGCCAGTTTCCGCTCGGCCTCGGCCACGCATTGCATGACCGGAGTCTGACCGGCTTCATCCTGGTAGACTCCGACCGTCAGGTTGACTTTGTGAGTCCTTTTGTCGGCGCGGAAGTCTTCTAGCAGACCGAAAACAGGATCAGGCGGGGCAACGGCCAATCGCTCGAACATCGTCGCTTTCCAGTGCGGCAGGGTGGCGAGGCGGCGAAGCTCCTGGCCTGCCGGACCCGTGACTGCCAATGTAGCTGGCCGGCCGGTTGCGGAAAACGGCCGGAGCGTTCTTCGTGGCGACGAAGCTCCTGCTTTGTC
>JANOFL010000068.1:0-54256 GCA_031405895.1 Planctomycetota bacterium | reverse complement strand
TGCATGAAGGGAACGCCAGACCGGCCAGTCAGGCTGGGGCCGAACCCGCAAGAAACAAAACGACACAAGGACTCAAGCCATGTTCCGCAAAATCACCTCCGTAGCCCTGATCGCCTGCCTGACCATCAGCACCCTCGCCCTGAACGCCGACCCCGTCGGTGGAGCCAAGGAAAGTTACACTTCCGTCGAAGCCAACGCGACCGACGTTTATCAGATGGAATGCTACGGCGAAGAAGCGACCGCGATCCGGATTGACGGCGACAACGACACCGACCTCGACCTGTATGTCTACGACTGCAACGGCAACCTGATCGTCTCCGGCGAATCGTACTCGGATTATGAAGAAGTGGTCGTAACTCCCTTCTACCGCCAGACGCTGACGATCAAAGTGGTCAATCGCGGTGGAGTCTACAACCGCTACGCCCTCAACGCCTGGTGATCCGGCAAACGGTCCTCAAGCAAATCAACAGCGCCCCGGCTCTGAAAGCCGGCCCCCGATCAGGGGAGCCGGCTTTTCTCGTTGTGCGGGCCGGAGCTGGAGACGTTTCCGTAAGGCAAGCGGCACAGGGAAGCGTGCATTTCGAAAACGACTCCCGACCCCTTTCCGATGGTACCAGGCAATGGTCACTGGCCGGGCCAGTCGGGGAGCTGTTTTTTCTTTTCGACATTGGCGGTGTGCTCGCCATAGTGGCGCTCCATTTGCTGCAGCAGGGAGCGGGGCGACCACATCCGGCTGCCAGGAGCACGGCGTTCAAGGTCGAGGTCGCACAGGACGTACGCGAAGCGGCGGGTGAAGGCTTCGACCCGTTCCATTTGTCGGGCTTCCTCGGCACCGGACCAGTCCGGATGGGCGGCCTGATATTCGTCGGGCATCTGTTTGGGGTTCAGGTCCATCACCGGAATCGACGGCTCAAGGGCGTGATAAATCTGCGAAAAGAACCCCAGCTCGCGCCCCATCATGTGCTCGGCGTTCCAGCGCGGTGTGTGGGTGCCGTCGCCCGGACGGAAGTTCATCTGCTCGCTCGAAAGACTGGCGAACAATTGCCGTGAAGCGCCACAGGCGGCTTCCTTCCGCGCAAACAGCTCCGACAGTTCACCCTCCATGTGCCAGGGTTCATGCCCCATTACGATGAACCGGGTGCCTTCGTCGCCGAGGTCTCCGGCTGAAAGCGCCAGCGTGTTGTGCGGCACGATCCCGGTTTTCACGTCATCCGCTAACGCGGTCTCGCTTCCCGCCGGAAGTACGATTACTCGCGGCTTGATCCGTTCGGCAATCTTGGCCAGAGCGGCCATGTCACTGGGTGGCGTTGAGAACAGCAGTGCATCCAGACCGGGCTCGACCCACTTCATCTCCTCGAACACACTGAACTCCGTGGCTGTCACGCCACCGATGTCCAGCAGCCGCAGGCCGTCCACTTCGATCAACATCATCATCGCCTCACGCGCGGTTGATGACTGCACTGAACCAGCACGCGAGAACGTGATTGCGTGGGCTGTTGGTTCAGGCACGCTGTCGGCCGCCTGAAATGCTGGACTTGCCAGATTGGGCTTCCGGTCGAGCAAGAGCCGGGCCTTTTCTTGAGGCGGCCAGACATGAACCAGCGGTGAACGTGGGGTCGCGCCCTCCGGCATTTCGTCGAGCCGGATTTCAAGGTCGGGAACGCGCGCAAGCCGGTTCCGGCATTCATCCAGCCGAAGTCCGATGTGCAGGTCCCAGTTTGTCTCGATCGTTACGCCTCCCCCCGGCCAGTATCGGATCGCAACGGGGTGGCCGTCGTCGGCCAGGACGGAGTGCGCCGCGGCAAGCATGAGAAAACAGAAAACCAGGGACAGGCTTCGGATTCGGCGGACCATTGATTTTTATCCTGCTGGAGAGACACTCTTGCGGCCGACTTTGCGGGCTGGGCAATTTGCCAACTGCTGCTTTCTCAACCCTGCGGAGGGTTTGTTTCCCGGCCAATTGTCGCCCGCGCCGGTTGGCACTAGCTTATCCCCGTGGCGCCGGAGAAACGATTCGGGAATCCGCACCAGGAACCCCCAACAGGAGCAACCACCGTGGTCTTTGGCAGCGGCAAGCGTGGACTGTTCATCACGATCGACGCCAACATCGGCGCGGGCAAGACCAACGCCTGCCACGCGATCGCTTCGGCCGCGATGGCCGCCGGGAACAGCGTCCGCGTGCTCGAAGAGCCAACCCACCACCCCAAGTTTGGCCACTTCCTGCAGCGTTACTACGACGACCTGCAGTCGGGCAACAACACGGGCGGCGGCTTCGCGATGCAGATGTTCATGCTCTGCCAGCGCTATGAGCAGCACCGGCTCGCGGTCGAACAGGCCTGGGGCGAGCAGGGGATGATCGTGATCCAGGACCGGCCGATCTACGGCGACACGGTCTTCGCGACCACGGCGATGGAGCGGGGCTTCATGACGCCGGAAGAGTACCAGCTCTACGTCGACGTCTACCGCAACATGAGCCGCGACGTGATGCCGCCCGACCTGTTCGTCTTTCTCAACGTCTCGCCGGAAGAGTGTTTCGAGCGGATGAGTTCACGCGGCCGCGACGCCGAGGCCGGCGTGCCGCTCGACTACCTCCAGCAGCTCTATGCGAACTACCAGAAGCTGATCGGCGAAATGCGCCGGCGCGGCGTGCGGGTCCTCACGCTCGACTGGAGCGGCTTCGGCCCGCCGGTCGAAATCTGGAAAAAGATCCAGACACTCGTCGGCTCGCACGACACCTGGTACGAAGAGCTGAGCTTCTCCCTCACCAAAGCCCCCCGCATGCCGATCCTCGTCCCCGGCACCCCCGGCTCAACCGAACCACCCCCGTCCGGCGAAGACGACGCACCCCGGACGCCGCGGTAAACGTGCCGGCTGCGGCTTCAACCGCTCGAACTTTCGGCCAGTCAGGATCGGGTCAGGGCCATCATTGGCCGGTCAAGGTGCGCCGTTCTGCCTTCATTTTGCCCGGGAACTTCATCCGACGCCCCCACGCTCGATGCTCCGTCGTCCCATCGGCCGGGCAACAACGATCCGACGGAACCCGCCGCACAACCAGCCCGCAAGTCCACCGTAATCAGCCCTTACAAACTCCTCCAGAAGCTCGGCGAAGGAGGCATGGGCGAAGTCTGGATGGCCGAGCAGTCCGAGCCGGTCCGGCGGCAGGTCGCGCTCAAGCTGATTGAGGCCGATCGAACGGGCTCCGAATACATCGCCCGTTTTGAGGCCGAGCGTCAGGCGCTGGCCCTGATGAATCGCCCCAACATCGCCCGCATTTTCGACGCGGGAACAACGCCGGATGGCCAGCCCTTTTACGTGCTGGAACTGGTCGCCGGATCACCCTTGACGCGTTTTTGCGACGACAACCGGCTGGGGATTCACCAGCGGCTGGACCTGTTTCTGCAGATCTGCGCCGGGGTGCTGCACGCCCACCAGAAGGGGATCATCCACCGTGAACTCAACGGCTGATAGCGCGGAAACTGCTGGCTCGCCAGGTTTCCGACGGGTCGTCCCAGTTGTGGGCGATCTCGTGGCAGGCGGTGTTTCGCGCTTCCGCGGCGATCAGGGCAGCGATGGTATCTCCGGTGAAGCCTGCTGCATCGGCCTTCGAAATGAGATGGGTCCCGGGCGGGAAATGCGCGCGTCGTTTCACCGGTCGGTGCTGACGGTCGGGGCAGGACGATCGATGATTAACGCTGATCGCTTGTGGAGGCGGGACCTTTCGCGGAGCGAAAGGCGACTCTCGGTGGCACCTGGCGATTGAAACGGGCGGGTTCGGTGACTGGCATAAACGGGAGAAAAATATGCCGAATGGCTATCCCCTGGGCCAGGCGATTGCCATTTCCATCCTGTCAGGGAATGACATTCAACCAGACCACGGACGACCCAAGAACCAGCTGGCAGGAGTTCTGTCATGAACGCTTTCGGCACCTCAGCCACCGCCATTCTGATTGCCGTCACGATGCTGATGGCCACTCGTTCAAGCGATGCCCAGGTAGCCTGGTACGAATCGGGGGCAGGTCACGGCCATGTCCACGGCCATTCACACGCTCAAGGGAACATGATGGTGATTCCGGCCTACGATCAGTGCGGATATCCGGGACAGGGATATGGTCCTCCGATGCAGGGTCTTCCGGTCCAGGGCCATCCGCATTTCCACTCACCGCCGATGAACCAGTCGGCGCAGTGGTCGCAGCAGGGGTACTACGAGCAGCATCAGTCGGGCGGAGTCGAGTTCGAGCGGCCGGGGCTGGCTGTGGTCGGGGGAATTCTGGCGGGGGTTGGCGGATCGCTGCAGGCTGCCGAACCGGAGCAGAACAAGGCGGCCGGCGGAATCCTGATGGGAATTGGCCAAGGAATGTTCATGGGTTCCCAGCCCGGCGTCTACCAGAACCAGGGCGGCTTTTATGGGCAGCAGGGATCGTTCGGCCATACTGGGTGGTGAAAGGGCAAAACCGGCGGTCCGTTTCGGGATGGACAAGCCACAGGACAGCCCGCGTCCGTTTCAGGGGGCGGGCCTTTGCCGTTTCAGGGTTTGGGTCGGGGCCAGGGACAAAAACCGGAAATGCCAGGGCGGAAAGTCCGATTTTTGTCGGACGGGAGCCGAAAATGTTGACTTGAAACATAGGAGTCTTCGCGGAGCGAGATTCCCGTCGTTCCTGGCACCGACCGTTTGATTCAGGAACGCGGTTCACTCCGATTGCCGGCGGGAATCGCCGTGGTCAAATGGAGGCCTCCAGTAACGCCCGGCGTGGACGGATTTTTGTCAGTGAACAAATGTGGTGTTGGGGAACCAGAAAAGACTTGCATGGTTGGTTTTTAACGCTTGAAGTTGGAGTGCGCCGGCCTCGGGTTCTTCGGGAAAACCGGACGCTAACGCGTGCCGGCTCACAAAGCCCACCCCAAAACCAGGAATTGACAGAGCACGAGTCGAAGAACCGGAGTCACATCCATGAGATTCGCCTGCCCGCATTGTGGAAAAGACTACGAGCTGCCGGTCGGGAAGCTGGCGGAGCTGGCGGGGAAACGGACTCGCTGCACGGCTTGCCAGAAGGCCGTGACCATGCCCGCCGCACCGTTGATCGCCCAGTCGGAGCCGGGCCTTCCTCCGGTACCGGCAAAGTCTCCCGAGTCGACGAACGGGCCGGCGACTGCTGAACCGGCGGTTTCGATCAGGGCGGCGTCGCCCAAGCTCCTTCAGCGGCAGCGATTTCGGAGGCGGTCGCAGAAGGGCCCATGGCTGTTCGCGGCCGCGCTGGCGGCAGTCTGCCTTGCAGGCGTGATCTGGCTGATCAACGGTACCGGTGAAAGGCCGGGGAGCGTAGAGATCGTGGCGGACGAAGGAACGCTTCGGGAACTGTCTGTCCAGGTTGCCGGCCAGTCCATCGATCTGCCGGCCGGCGGCGACTGGCTCGAGCTTCCGCCCGGGAACCACTGGCTGACGATTGAGCGGCCCGGGTTTCGGCGGTTCGAGCGGGCGGTCCGGGTGGCCAGTGGCCAGCCGACCAGGATTCAGCCGACATGGATTGCGGAGGCCCGGCAAGCGACACTGGTCGTGGAATGGCCGGTGGAGGAACGGTTTGGCGCGCGACTGTTCATCGATCGTCAGCTCCAGCGGGTGGGGATTGCGGACCCGCTGAGGATCGAGCTGGAGCCTGGCAAACACCGGGTTGAGGTGCATCGCAACCGGCAGGTCGCTAGTGGCGAGGATTTCGATCTCGAGGCCGAGGGGCTATTCGTGTTTCGGCCGGTGCGGCACGAGATGCCTTCCCGGCCGCAGCCGGGCGAAGCGTTAGCCGCTGCCGGCGCGCCGCCGGATGCAGGTGCCGTCGCTCCGGAAGCGCTTGCTGTCCAGCCGTTCGACGGCTGGCTGCAGTCGCTGGAAGCAGCCAAGGCGATCGCTGCGCGGGACAACAAACATCTGCTCATTCTCTTCGATGGTTCGGACTGGTGCGGCTGGTCGAAGGCCATGTTTCGGGAAGTCGTGGGGCAGCCCGGTTTCCTGCCACTGGTCCGCGAAGATTATGTGACCGTGCATGTCGATTTTCCACGACATGAGCTGGCCCGGGGGCTGGTCGAGGACGCGCAGCGCAATGACGGCTTGGCGCGGTACTACGCGGTGGACGGTTTTCCCACAGTGGTCCTTGCCGATGCCATGGGACAGCCTTATGAAACGCTCGGCTTTGAAGAAGGGGCCGGGCTGGACGGATTCTTCAGGCAAACCGCGGCGGCCCGCGACCTGTACGGCAGTCTGCGGGAGCGTCACGCCAATCTGGAACAGGCCATCCGGGAAGGCCTGAGCGATGCGCGGGGCTTGCTCAGGGTCGCCTTGCCCGAGGAACTGGTGGGCTACTATCTCGCAACGGTCGATGGCTGGTACGACGTGGCGCGGAAGTCCGATCCGAAAAACGAGAACGGAATTCGCGAGGCCGTCTATATGGTCCGGCGCGAGGCCCTGCTCCGGCATCGCGGCAAGCAGCTCAGCGAACGGCTGGACCTGGTCAAGGAGATGCTGGACGAGTTTGTCCGGGAGGCACGCTTTATGTCGTCCATTGAAACGGCCCAGCAGTATGCCTGGCTCCACGATCTGTGGCAGGTCACGGATGCGCAGAAAGCGACGACCGCTGCGCGCGAGGCGCTCGAGGCACTGCCGGCGGAGGCCGACGACGTGGCCCGCCGCAAGCTTCAGGATTGTGCCGAGGGCGTGCTTTCAACCGGCTCGGGCTTTGTCGTTTCCGACGGGGGGCTGATCGTGACCAACGCCCATGTCGTGGGCTTTTCCAGGGCGGTCTGGGTGACCTTCGGCGACAACATCGGGGAACAACATGAGGCCGATGTCATCGCCTGCGATGCGTCGCTCGATCTTGCCATTCTTCAGTTGCGGACGAAGGACAAGCTTCGGCTGAAACCGCTCTCCATCCAATCGACTTCGGTCGAGCGGGCGGAGGAAACGGCGCTGCTTGGCTATCCCCTCGGCACCGACGGCGTGACCTACAACACGGCCCGGATCAGCGAGTTGCCTGAGACGCGGCCGGACCAGAGGCTGATCTTCGACGCCACGGTCAACCCGGGGAACAGCGGTGGACCACTGGTTTCGCGCTCCGGGCATGTGGTCGGCGTGGTGTTCGCCAAGACCTCGAACACCGAGCTTGTTGACAGCGTCGGGCTGGCCGTGCCGGCCGACAAGCTGCTGGAGTTCATGGAGCAACAGCTCGACGCGGACGCTTGGCGGGCGATCCGCAAGAAGCCGGCCCGCCGGCCCGCCGAGTGGCAGGTGATCGTCCGCAACACGGTGCCTTCCATCGTCCGGATTGTCAATCGGCGGCTGCTGCTTTCGGCCGAAGAAGTCCAGGCCCGCAACGGGCGCGCGTGGGAGGTCGTCGTTCAGCCCGGGCAGACCCGCGAGCAGTACAACGCCGCGCTTCAGGACGCGATGGAGGCCTGCCAGGCGATTCCTTCGGCGGATCACCTCAATACGCTGGGAACCGCGCTCTACCGCTGTGAACAGTACGCCGAAGCTCTCCAGCAGCTGGCCACTGCCGCCGCGATGAACGAGGAAACACTGGGCACCGCGCTGCCATCCGACGCGGCCCTGATCGCGCTCGTCCAGCTCAAGCTTGGTAACCGGGCTCAGGCTGAGGAGGCCCGCCAGGCACTGGAGGTGCTGATGGCGCTGCCGACCTTCGCCGATAACGCTGCCAACCAGCAGCTTGCGGAAGAAGTTTCCGCTGTGTTCGGTCCCGAACCGGATTGACGCGCCGGGTCCTTCTTCCAGCTTCGCGCCGTCCGGGTCGAGCAACTTGGGCGAGCCGGGATACATCTTGACTGATGGAACGTGAGCCTGAGGCGCTAGCCGATACCGCTGCTTCGGCCATCGACTCACACCCGAGGGAATCGGCTAGCGCCTCAGGCTCACAAGAACTCGGCGTTTGATCCACCCCTGGTGTGGTGGGCCGGACAGCAAGGGCTGACACCAGGCGGCTCGTCTCATTGTCCATCGAATGGGAGCCAGCCGGCCAGGTGAAGTGCCACTGATTTGACCGTCGAAATGGCAGGAGCGACAATCGCGGGCGAACGTTTCAGTTTCCTGGCCACCCACAAGGTGCTTCCCCTGATCGATCCTTCGGAAGACGAACTGGCGAGCAGCCTGGGTGAACTGCTTGAGACGACGCCGGCGACGGCGGAGGAGATCTGGGCCGAGTTTTTTCCACGGCTGATTCGGCTGGCGCGGAAAAAACTGGCGGATCTTCCGCTGCGGGATTTCGACGAAGAGGATGTTGCCGCGAGCGGGCTGAAGAGTTTCTTTAACGGCAGGCAGGAAAACCGGTTCGAGCGGCTGAACAGCAAGGACGAGATGTGGCGGTTGCTCGCGACGATCACCGCGCGGAAAGTCACCGCCCGTCGCCGGCGGATGATGACCGAAAAGCGCGGCGGAGGCGATGTCCGTGGCGAGTCGGTTTTCCTTGTCCCTGGCCAGGACGGCGGGTCGGTCATGCCCGGCATCGGCGGGCAGGCCGACGACAACCAGATGCCCGAAACAACGGAACAGATTCTGGCGACCTGTTCCGGGCTGCTGGACCGGCTGGGTGACGACAAACTGCGGGCGACCGCCATCATGCGGCTGGAGGGCTACAGCAACTAGGAGATCGCGGATGGACTGGGCTGCAGCGTGGCCCGCACCAAACAGCGCCTGCAGCGGATTCGCGAAATCTGGAACCAGGACAGGAGCGTTTCGTGAATGGCTGCAATCCCATCACAAAGCCCTGGCTGCATTGCCTTTCGGCTGCTGGTTTTGGCACGCCGGTTTGCCGGCTGTTCCTGTTCCTCGCCTGGCTGGCCTGGGCCGGCGAAGTGTCGCTCGTTCTGGGACAGGACGGCCCGCCCAAGCCGCCCGAGGAAATCCAGCAGATCTTTCGGCTGAGTCAGGAAGGCAAATACCTCGCTGCTTTGGCGCTGGCCGAGTCGGTTGCCGGCGAGGACAAAATGCTCGGCCAGGAAATCGCCACGTTGCGGTCGTTTGTGGGTAACCCGAAGGGTGCACTTGAGGCGATGGACGCGGTTCAGCCCTGGACGTCCGGCGAACTCGGCACCGATCCCTTTCAATATGTGGACTCGCCGGACCGGCCCGCCGTTGAACGGATTCTCGAACTGGCCCGTTCACGGCGGATCGTGATCGTCAATGAAGCCCACCACGTCGCGCTGCACCGGGCGTTCACCCACCAGCTGCTGGCCGGACTGCGGGAACAGGGTTATCAGTACTTCGCGGCCGAGACGTTCAATCCGTTTACGAAGAAGCTGGCCGAACGGGGCTACCCGGTGCGCGACTCCGGCTATTACTCTTGCGAGCCGTTCTTTGGTGACCTGATCCGGACTACGTTGCGCCTCGGGTTCAAACCGGTTGCTTACGAGACGCTCAATCATGCGGTCGAGGGCGATGGCGTGGACCGGATCAACGCCCGCGAAGCTGACCAGTGCGCGCACCTGATGGAACGGATCTTTGCCAAGGATCCCGAGGCCAAGGTCCTGATCCATGTGGGCTACAGCCACGCGACCGAGGACAGCCGCACACTCGAGGATGGAAGGGAACTGGCGTGGATGGCGGCGCGGCTGGCCAAGGCTACGGGACTCGATCCGCTGACTATCGACCAGACGGAACTCACAGAACGGGGCACGCGCGAGGCGTCCTCAAACATCTGGCAGATGCTGACTCCCGACGGCTTTGTGCTTGAAGAACCGGTCGTGTTCGAGACGGACGAAGGCCAGTTTCGCGTCACCGGCGACTGGGCAGGAAAAGTCGACCTGCAAGTCCTGCATCCGCCGGTGAATCTTGTGGATGGCCGGCCCGACTGGGTGACGATGGACGGCTACCGGAAACTGGTCCCAATCCCTGACGGCATCGAGGCCACCGATGGCCGCCTCCTCGTCCAGGCATTTGTCGCCAGCGAAAGCGCCGACGCGATCCCGATGGACCAGCTCCTCCTTCTTCCTGGCCAACCCCACCCCGCGCTGGCCCTTCCGCCGGGCGAATACCGGATTGTCGTTCAGATTGAAAAAGGCGACGCGGTCGGCGAACCGCGTTCGCTTTCAGTTGCAGAAGACAGCGGACAATAGGGTCCAAAAGCGTTTGGTCAGCTGAATGCGGGTCCAACGTCGGCCTGAACCACGCCATGCTGACGGCATTCGATTCGGCAGCACGCGAAACGGCCCTGATCGGGCTGGCGAAAAGTGTGCCGCTGTTGTTCCGACCTCGGCCCCCTCACCCCCCAACCCCTCTCCCACCAACAGTTCCGCCAGGAGTCCCGGCGCGCCGGGATTGGGGGAGAGGGGAGCCGGAATGACGGGCGGATGGCCGTGCAACCAGCGATACAATCGACCTCGCGCCCGCTGTCCCGTTCCGTCGTCGGTTCTATTTCATTGTCTGCCCCGATCCCTTCGAGGTGCCCGTGTCCGACACAGTGATCTGCCCGCAATGCCAGCACGAGATCGAGGTCACGGAAGTGCTCTCGGCGCAGCTGAGGGGGCAGCTGCAAAAGGAGTTCGAGGCGCAGCTGCGACGGAAGGAGTCGGATTTTGAAAAGCGTGAGCGCGAGATCGCGAAAGGCCGCGATGAACTTGCGAAGGGACAACAGGAGGTCGAACGCCGCGTCAGCGAGCAGCTGGCGAAGGAACGCAAACAGCTGGAAGGCGATTTGCTCGTCAAAGCGCGCGAACAGGTTGCCGTCGAATTGCGCGACCGCGACCAGCAACTGGCCGAGACCAGCCAGAAACTGAAAGCGTCCCAGAACGCCGAACTGGAACTGCGGAAGGAACGCCGGGCGCTGGAAGAAGAGAAATCGGCCCTTGAACTGTCAGTGAGCCGACGGCTGGACGAGGAACGGGCCAAAATCCGCGACGCAGCCAAAAAAGAAGCCGCTGATGAACGGCAGCTCAAGGATGCCGAGAAGGACAAGCTGATCAGCGATCTCCGCGTCCAGATGGAAGAGATGAAGCGGCGGGCCGAACAGGGCTCCCAGCAGCTCCAGGGCGAAGTCCTCGAAACGACGCTCGAAGACCTCCTCCGTCAACAGTTCCCCTTCGACGAAATCACGCCTGTGCCGAAAGGCGTTCACGGCGGCGACGTCACCCACCTTGTTCGCGATGCTTCCGGTACGGTCTGCGGCACGATCCTCTGGGAGTCCAAGCGGACAAAGAACTGGAGCGACGGGTGGCTGCCCAAGCTCCGCGACGACAAACGGGCGGCCAAGGCCGAAGCCGCGATTCTTGTCAGCATCGAGCTGCCGAAAGAGGTGACGACATTCAAGAGCATCGACGGCATCTGGGTGACGTCAGTCGGCTGCGCGATCAGCCTGGCCCACGCCTTGCGGGCCGGTCTGCTGGAAGTCGGCGCGGCCAAGCGGGCCCTCGACGGCCGGCAGGACAAAATGGAGCTGCTCTACAACTATCTGTCAGGCCAGGAATTCCGTCACCGGGTTGAAGGGATCGTCGAGGCTTTCGCCACGCTCCGCACGGATCTCGAAGCGGAAAAACGCGCGACCCAGAAAATGTGGGCCAGGCGTGAAAAGCAGCTGGAACGGGCCTCGCTCCAGACCGCCGGCATGTACGGTGACCTGAGCGGCATCATCGGCCGCGCCCTGCCCCGGATCGAGCAGCTCGAATTGCCGCTCATCGACGGCCCCGCCGGCGGAACAGACGATGGCCGGGAAGGGTAACCCCGCCCAGCAGTCCGCCGGGTTGGCACCTGGTTTAAAGCGGCAATTGCTTCAGGCAGAACATCGCCACCCGACCGTTCAAGCCCGCGGATGAAAGGGAAAGTCGGTGTAGCCTTCGGCCGTCGGTGCTGACCAGACCTGCGTTTCAGCGGGCGGATTCAGTTCCCAGCCGTTGGTGAAGCGTTCCACCAGGTCCGGATTGCTCAGAAAAGGCCGTCCGAACGCGATCAGGTCCGCCTGCCCGGAAGCAATCGCCGCCTCCGCCGTAGCCTGAGTGTAGCCACAATTCCCCATCAGCGGCCCGGCAAAAACCGCCCGAAACTCCGGCAGCGTCATCGCTTCCCCCTGACCGTGGAATCCGAACGCGAGACCATCGACGACATGCAGGAAGGCCAGTCCGTGCGTGCTCAACTGCGCGGCGGCATGGGTAAACGTCTCGCGAAAATCCGGCGCACCCATGTCATTGAAATTCCCGTTGGGGGAGAGGCGGACCGCCACCCGGTTGGCCGGCCAGACGGTGAGAGTCGCTTCCACGATCTCCTTCAGGAACCGAAACCGGTTTTCCACGCTCCCGCCATAGCGGTCCGTCCGGTGGTTCGTTTTGGAATCGAGAAACTGGTGGATCAGGTAGCCATTGGCCGCGTGAATTTCCACGCCATCAAACCCGGCCGACTTCGCCCGCCCGGCCGCGCGCCGGTAATCCTCGACCACGGCCGCCACCTCGACCGTCTCAAGGGCGCGCGGCACCTCGTAGGGCTGCTTGCCGACGGGCGTGTGAACGTAGTCACCGTTGATCTTGATCGCCGATGCCGACACCGCCGGCTTTCCGCCATGAAAGCTGCTGTGCGAGGCGCGCCCGCAGTGCCAGAGCTGCAAAAAGAACGGAGTACCGCGCGCGTGGAGTGCGGCCGTGATCTTCGCCCAGCCCGCCTCGTGGGCCTCGTTGTAAATGCCGGGTGAATCGACCCAGCCGAAGCCCTGCTCGGAGATCGTCGTTGCCTCCGCGATGATCAGGCCGGCGGAAGCCCGCTGCGTGTAGTACTCCACCATCAGGTCGTTCGGCACCCGTTCGCGCCCGGCCCGGGCACGGGTCAATGGGGCCATCACCACGCGGTTGCGCAGCGGCAGACCGTGGAGATCGAAGCCAGAGAGCAGTTTCGGCGACTGGATCGTGGAGGGAGAGTTGGTCATGGTCTTTCTGGTTTAGGTTGAGCGATTTGGGTGGTTGGTTCACGCCAGAACGGGACGTCCAGCCTGCCGATCAGTCCGCGGCGAAATGGGACGGGCCGGTTCAACCGCATCGCGGGCCGTCAGTTCGGCGACGAGGGCGAAAAAAAGTTTTGTGGCGGTGGCGCGGAAGGCGGCGACATGCGTTTCCAGCTTCATGCCTTGGGCTTCCCCGGTGCATTTCTTCAGCTCCGCAGGAGCGACCTGTTGATAGCCCGGCATCGCCCAATCAACCCCAAGCCCCAGCGGGGCGGGATGGATTGTCCTGGAACGGAATGGTCGGTGTTTGCGTTCGCCATTTGTCCATGCCGCTCCTCCGGAGCTGATTATGACTGGTGGGCGGGTGCCTATAGACATCTCGCTCCTCTGGAGCGATGCCGCGACGTCGCGCCGTTGCAGCTCCGCAGGAGCGACCTGGTTATAGCCTTATTGCCAGACCGGGAGCGAAGGCAGGTCGGCTACGGTTTCGAGAGTGTGGTCCGCGCCGGCGGCGCGAAAGGTGGCTGTGATGGTGGCAAGCTGCGCGGCGAGGGCGGCGGGATCGAAGGCGGCGACGGCTTCTGGCGAAAGGCCCAGGGCATTGCCGGTACGGGTCACGGCGACGGTTGGCATGCCGGCGGCAAGACCGGCGGCGATGCCGACGACCGTGTCATCGACGACGAGACAGGCGGCTGGGTCGTCGATGCCGAGACGCTCCATCGCGCGGAGGTTGAGATCGGGGGCCGGCCGGCCGGCTCCCACTTCGTCGGGACAGACGCAAAACTCCGGTGCGTAACCCTGTTTCGCAGCCAGCGGCAGGACGATCGCCATCAGCTCGCGGGTATAGCCGGTCGAGGAGCCGATCCGGATCCCCCGCTGCTTCAGCCACGCCGCCGTCGTCGCCGCGCCGGGAATCAGCTGCGAGTGGCTGGCCAGAATCTGCTGCTGGAGCGGAAGAAAATCGCGGTACAGCGCCTCGACGTCGCCCGCCGCAGGCTGGCGGCCATGCGCGGCGGTCCAAGCCGCGCTGACGCGCGTAAGGTTGAGCACGGCGGCGAGGTGGGCGTCCTTGGCCATCCCCATCGGACCGCGGGCCTCGGCTTCGGTCACCTCGACCCCGTGACGGTGGAAGACCTCGAGCACGACTTCGACCGGAGCACGGCTGCCGTGGTCGATCATCGTCCCGGCCCAGTCAAACAGAACGGCGCGAATTGGGACGAACATGAAAAAATCTCCAAAGGAAACGGGGACGCGGAGTGAAGGGAACACTAATCCGCGCTAATCTGCGCTAATCCGGAAACAGCGATGGAGAGGCGGGCGAATGGCTCCAGCCACGTTGAGTTTTCAGTTTATTCACACCCCGGATGTGCTGCCTGATCTCGCCCCTGCTTCTCTTCTTCCCATTAGCGTTGATTAGTGCAGATTAGTGTTCCCCTTTTCTTCCTCCAGCCAGAACTGTTCGGCGAGGCCGAAGGCCATTGTCATGCCGCTGCCGCCGAGGCCGGTCCAGAGATGTACGTTGGGCAACGGCTCAGCCTGCCAGACCGGTCCGGCCGGGTTCTTTGCATAGACGCCATGCCAGCGCGCGGTGATCGTCCAGTCGCGAAGCCGGATGACCTGCCGCAGTTCGCGCAGGATCAAGTCGTCGATCAGGGCCTGGTCGAACGGCTCAAACGGCTGGTCGTACTCGTGGGAGTCGCCGAGGATCACGTCGCCGCCCGCGTTTTGCGAAGCCATGACGTGGATGCCCCACTGGTCCAGCTCGGGACTTTCACGCGCGATCCGGTCCCGAACCCGCTGGATCGACGGGCAATCGTCGAAGTTGCGGTAGTGGCGAAGCGTCAACCCGCTGGCCAGATGGGGACCAATCCGCCAGTCCGCCGGCTGGGCCACTGTACGTAGCATTTGCAACTTGCAGGGCCGCAGTCCGGAGTCGGCCAGCGATTCAGGGAACAGCCGGTCAAGGCTGGCCCCGCAACAGATGACAACGCGGTCGAAAGGCAGAGTCTCTCCGCTGGCAAGCACGACTTCAGTCAGGTCGCCGCGGCCAGCACCCGCTTCGATCCGGCTCACTGCGGATGAGAACCGGAACCGGACGGCGTGTTCGCGGGCGAGCCATGCGGCGAGCCCTTCGATCGCGGCAGTTGGATCGACGCCCAGTTCGGTGGAGCTGCGCAGTCCGCCACAAAGACCATCCGGATTGGCGGCAGGGGCCAGGGCCAGCGTCTGTTCCGCGGTCAGGAGCGTTCGATCAGTGCCGGCTGCGGCCGATCGCGCGGCGAACTCTTCCAGCACGGCCAGTTCATCGTGGTGATGAGCGAGATGGACTGAGCCACAATTGTTGAGCCAGACTCCCGAAGCGATAGCGGCTTCGCGCCAGAGCTGCTGGCTGCGGAGCGCGCAGTCGTGAAGTGGGCCAAGTGGCTGGCCGATCGGCCAGACCATTCCAAAATTTCGGATCGACGCCGCGCGGGCCCGGTCAGTCTGCTCGAAGACCGTCACCTGCCAGCCGCGCCGCGCCCCCATCCAGGCCTGCGCCAATCCGCCGATTCCGGCACCGATGATGGCGAGGCGTTGGGACATTTCGGGCAACAACTACGTTCTGGACTTGAGGGCTGGAACACACTACGGCCCGGGCAGCGTCCAGTTGGGGTGGCAATGTAGGTGCAACCGGGAGCGCGAGGCAAGCCATGCCGAATGTGAAGACGGCTTCGCTTCCGGAATTCACCAGGACTTAACAGTTTCATCAACCAATCCGCAAATCAATGGTGACAATTCTGCTCCGTGACAACGTGACAAGAGCAGCTCTCAGCGCGGCAGGCAGATGATCCAGAACGCAAAGGGCAAACCGTGGCTGATCGCCAGCGTGGTGGGCATATTGTTGTTGGTGCTGTGCCTGGCAGGCTGTCGCGAAAACGTACCGGCCCTGCATCCGGTTCGTGGTCAGGTGACGCTGGGTGGCAAGCCGTTCGAGCGACTGCTGGTTTACCTCCATCCCCAGGACGCGGCCATCAGCCAGTACACGCTGGGAGTGGGTGAAACCGACGCCAACGGTGCATTGACGCTGCGATCGACCGCCGGGGACGGACTGGCGGAGGGCAACTACCGCGTGACTTTCTCCTGCCTGGTAACGGTGGCTGGAGAAGTGATCGGCGCGGCCGACAGCAAGAACGACGATGGACGGAGCGTGGCGATGTTGACCAGCTCGGCTCCCACGATTCGCGAGCTGGTTCCCGAAGTCTACGTTCATGCCGAAACAACTCCCGTCCAGTTTCAAATCCGGCGCGGCGTGGAAAACACCCTGGAGTTCGACATCCCGGCGCGATGAACAGTCCCGGTTCCCGGTCGGCTGTCCAGGCGCGGGCACACTGGTGTCCCGCTGCTGTGCGACAGAATCAGCGAATCATTCCATTTCCTGTCAGGTGCCAAGATGTTCAGACGCCAAGCCTTTACGCTGGTCGAGTTACTGGTCGTGATTGCCGTGATCGGCATTCTCGTCGGGCTGTTGTTGCCGGCCGTCCAGCAGGTCCGGGAAGCCGCCCGACGGACCGACTGCAGCAACAAGCTCAAGAATCTCGGTCTCGCTGTTCACAACTTTGCCAGCACGGGTGGTGAACGGCTGCCGATGCTCGGGGAGGGTCAGGAAGGCGGTCACTGGAGCGCGTTCATCCTGCCTTACGTGGAGCAGACCAGTCTCTTCGAGGCGATTTCTTTTGGTTCGAACGACTTCGCTACCAGTGTCGCACTGACCAACGCCTCGCTCGGCTCGACCAATCCGATTGAACGCAACATTGCGGCTTGCGAGGTGCGGCTCGAACTTTTCAAGTGCCCTTCGTCGATCGCCCCCGACGCGATCTTCGACGCATCGACCTGGATTCCGCCGTGGTTCGTCGCGCGGCGCGTGCCGGGCAACTACCTCGGTGTCGTGACGGGTATCCAGCCGGTGGACTGGAAACCGGCCGCGGGCTGGGGCACGACGCTGCGTCCGACCTGGAGTGGCAATCCAACCCTCGGGCATTGGGAACTCGACGGGATGATGATCACCCGGCCGCTCGACCAGGCCCGGATCGTCCAGGGCGGGATGGGCGGCGCCGTCCGCCTGCGCGATGTGGTGGACGGACTTTCAAACACGCTGATGCTGGGGGAGGCCGAGCCCGATCCCGAGCTGGAGGAGATTGCGGCGGTCCGCGAGTCACCCAACACTGGCCGCAAGGACCACTGGTACATCGGCGGCGACGATTTCGACAACTGGGAAGGAACCGACTGGTCGGAACAGGGCGGCTCGACCGCCGTCGCGATTAACTACGACAAGCCGAAGGTCAAACCCTCACCGCTGGCTTTTGACGCGTCGCTGGAATGGGGTGCCTATGAAGTCAGCTTTGGCAGCAACCATCCCGGCGGCGCGCAGTTTTGCTCGGGCGACGGATCGGTCCGTTTCATCGCCGACTCGATCGCGGCCGACGTCTACAGCGCGCTCGGCACACGCGACCGCGGCGAGCAGGTCTCCGTGGAACAGTAAGGCAGCGCCGGAGTCCTTGAGACCCCGCGCCCCGCGCCTTCTCCTTCTGGCCCACAGTCCGGCAGAGAGAAGGCAGGGGTTGCGGAGGTTCATTTTTTTCCGGCCTCAAGACCCATCGTTCGAGTTGAAAGTGGTCGGCCATGCACGAAATCACAGGCTGGATTGTGGACCTCTTTGGCCGCCGGGGCGGCGAGAAATACGGCATTGAGGATGTGACCCAGCGGGAACACGCTCTGCAGACCGCGGCCCTTGCGCGGGAATCCGGCGCGCCGGCCGAACTGGTGACCGCCGCCCTGCTCCACGACATCGGCCATCTGTTGGGTGGCGCGGAACTGCCCGGCGATTGCGCGGCCAACCTCGACGACTGCCACGAATCGACCGGCTTTGTTTTTCTCAACCAGTATTTTGGCCCGGCGGTGGCCGAACCAGTCAGGCTGCACGTCGCGGCCAAGCGCTATCTCTGCACGGTCGAGCCGGACTACCGGGCACGGCTTTCGCCGACCTCGCTCAAGAGTTTCCATGACCAGGGCGGCGCGATGGACGAGCCGGAGCTGGCGTCTTTCCGGCGGGAAGAGCATTTCGCATCCGCCCTCCGCCTGCGCCGCTGGGACGATGATGCCAAGGATCGGGAACCGGCGGGGCTGGAACTGGAGATGTTCCTCGCGGAACTGGAAGAGGCGCTCGTGGTCCAGGGCAGCTTGCGCTAACCGTGGGACAGGCTTCCAGCCTGTCGTGTGGGGTTGGCTTCCAGCCGGTCATCTTCACAGCTCCCTTTTGTTCATCGCATCGCCCACGGCGCGGCCCTTGCCGCGCGCGAGACTTGAAAACGGTGCCACGTCAGAGCCGTTCCCACGCTGAAGATTAAGTTTCTGGACTTAACCGCTTTCTTCGCGGTTCTTCACAGAGGGCTTCTAGCCTGCTCTCCCGAAGGCCGGTGCTGGTGTGCCGGCGCAAGAATTTTCTGGTTCGGGAGTGCGAGATGAACATCAACAAGACGAGGCGCGGAAGAGGCCAGTGGCAAAACGCCCGGCCTCTGGCGCGCTGGTGGCTGGCGGCCAGTCTGGTGCTGCTGGCGGGTCCGATGGCCGAAGCCCAGCTGGTGACGGTCGCCTTTGACGACTTCGAGGGACTGACACTGCAGCCTTTCGATGTAGCGAACGACGGCGTTGGCGACGGGACCGACTGGACGAAGCAGATCCGGACCGGCACCGGCCGCGAATGGACGATCGACAACAGCCAGATGGGCAATCCGGCCGGATCGGTTCCCGGTGGTGTCTGTACCGAGCTGGCCTACAACGGCTGGTCGGCGATCGATGTCGATTCCTGGATCGAAC
Organism: Planctomycetota bacterium; assembly: GCA_031405895.1. Taxonomy (GTDB): domain Bacteria; phylum Planctomycetota; class Planctomycetia; order Pirellulales; family Pirellulaceae; genus BJ22. The sequence continues at coordinate 35,492 of JANOFL010000068.1, read as the reverse complement.
AGCAGGGTCCGCAAATCGGCCGGACTACGCTCGGCGCGGGGACGAACAACACGGCGCTGGTTGCCGATCCTGATGCCTACTACGACTTCGACTCTCCGGCCCAGCCGGGCGACGCCTACAACTCGTACATTTACCGCGACTACGACCTGACCAGCTTCAATCAAGGCACTCTGGAGATCACATTTGACTGGGAGTTTGCGATTGAGAACAACCAGCGCGGGCTGGTGGATGTCTCGTTCGACGGAGGTGCTACGTGGCAAAACCTGATCGATGTCGACAACGGCGACGGGACCAACGACACGATTCTGACCGGACCGTCGACCTTCGTCGCAGGCGTCGACTTCACGGCCACCAGCGAGTCCCTGCGACTGCGGATTGGTTGTGTCGAGGCTGGCAACAACTGGTGGTTCGCCCTCGACAACATCGATGTGACGACAAACGATGGCTTTGCCGACTTCGAGGACTTCGAAGGCCTGACCCTCGAACCGTTTGGTGACGCCAACGGTTCACCTCCGGGTGACGGGACCGACTGGACCGGCAACATCGCCAACTGGACGGTCGACAACAGCGCGATGCTGGGCTTCAGCCTCGAGGGAGCCTATGACGGCTGGGCCGCGCTCGATTCCGACTCGTGGGTCAACGAACAGGGCGGCCAGGGCCGGACTGATCTCTCGACCTTTGGCACGCACAACACGTTGCTGGTCGCGGACGGCGACGCCTTTTACGACTACGACCGGAACCTCGCCAACACGGCTGCCGCGCCACCCCAGGCCGTCAACACGTACATCACGCGGACCTATGACCTGTCGGACTACGACAACTGCACGCTGCAGATCACGTTCGACTACGAGTTCGTGATCGAGAACCAGCAGCGCGGGCTGGTGGATGTCTCGTTCGACGGCGGCACGACATGGCAGAATCTGCTCGACCTCGACAGCAACGACGGCTCGAACGACACGAAAATCACGGGCTTCGCGCCTTTCGTGGCCGGCACTGATTTCACGGGAACCCAGTCGCCCACGATGATCCTCCGTTTCGGCTACATCAACGCCGACAACAACTGGTGGTTCGCTGTGGACAACGTGAAGATCGAGGCCGAAGTTCTTGACTTCGTGCCCGGGGATGCCAACGACGATGGCTTCTTCGATTTCGGCGACATCGAGGCGTTCGTGCTGGCCCTGCTCGATTCAAAGGCCTACGCCGGCCAGTACCCGAACGTCGATCCCAACGTCGTGCTCGATTTCTACTGCGATGGCTCCTTCGATTTCGGCGACATCGAGGGCTTCGTCTACTACCTGCTCAATGGCTGATGGCCCGTCTGGCCGTCACTGTCCCAACCGGTTTAAACCCAACGTTTTTTAACCCAAGGCAAATTTCCCATGATCCGCATCAAGCATCTCTTCTGGTCCCTGCTCCTGCTGGGAGTAACCATTGTCCCGGCGCGGGCCGATTTCATCTTCAGCATCAGCGGCACCAATGCGGCCGCCGGCAATGTGCTGAACCTCGATGCCGGCCAGGCCGGCTCCATGTATGTCTGGATGTCGACCAACCCCGGCCAGACGCTGACCGGAGTTTCGTTCAATGTCCTCAGCGACCAGGCCAGTCTCCTGAGCGCAAACGGCCATCCCGTTGAGAATCCCGGCCCGCGCTGGAGTTCGATCCAGATCGGCGGTTTTAACACCGCCGGCAACCTGCTCAACAACCACCGCGCGTTCTATCTGCCGGGACTGACCAACGGCACGGGGATTTCCACCAACGGTCTGACCGACTTTGTGCTGCACAGCGAGTTGCGGTTCAACGCCGGCGCGAATCCCGGCGTGGCCAACCTGTCGTTCACGCCGACGACTGCCGGCGTATCGCAACTCGGCGGTGGTGGCAACATCTGGAACTCGATCGTGAAAGGCACCGGCCAGGTCAACGTGTCGGCGGCGATTCCCGAACCCGGTGCGCTGGGAGCACTGGCCGTCGCCGGCCTGCTGACTGCGTTGCGGCGGAACCGGCGCGGCTGAGCGACGACCGTCCGGAACTGACCCCCAGCGGCCCAGACCCAACCTGATGCCACACCCCCGCAGGCCGCGGAAAGGGAGAGCGCACCCAGCGCTCTCCCTTTCTTTTTTCTGCTTCGTCAAAACCTCCACCGGATTTCCCGCAACCTTTACGCCTTCCTCGCGGGATCGTCATTCCGACCGGCCAGACTCTCCCGCTGTTGACTGGCCAACCCCTGAGTCTTTCATCGAGGAGCCTGAACATGCGCCCCTGGCATTTTCTGAAACTGGAATCGCTGTTGTGGATCGCCGTCCTGTCGCTCGGCGGATGGGCGCGGACCACGGCCGCCCAGACGTGGGTGGCCGCCGAGGACTTTGACGGCGGCAGTCTGAACCTGATCAGCGGTTTCAACCCGGCGACTGGCAACCTCGACGGCGGAGGCGGCGACTGGTATGGCGTCGGGAGCATCGCCGCATGGCCGCAAGCCGGATTCGGCGTGCCGTTCAGCCTCGTGGACGACTCTTTCGAGAGCGTCAGCACGCCCGGTGGCGCGGCATTTCCGGCCGATCTCGAAGGCATCTACGGCAGCCAGTCCGATTTTGACAACGATTTTTTTGCAATTGCCGACACCCGTAAATGGACCGGCAGCGGCGGCGAGACACCGCTCGTCGCCGCCTGGACATTTGACATTGCCTCGGCCGGCCCAGGCCTGTTGCAGCTGCGAATCGACCTTGGCCAGCAGTCCGACGGCAACTCTTTCGGCGGGATCAACGCGGGCTACCTGCTCGTTGAGTACAGTCTCGATGGCGGCACTTTTGCCGAAGCATTTCGCTGCGATCCGGTCGATTCAACTGGCAGTGGTTTCGCGTACCGGGCGATGGATGACGGCGATCTGCCCCCGACCGTGGGCGTGCTGGAAGCCACCAGCCCGCTGTCACTGGAAAAGTTTTCGGCCGAAACCGGCCTGGCGGTGACGGATCTGTTTCTCGACAAGGCACCCAACCGCAACGGCATGAATCCCGACCGGCTCGACACGTTCGTGGTTGACCTGGCGGGCGAAGGCTCGACGATCACGATCCGGGTCACGACGCATTTGCCCTTCGAGGGAATGGCCTTTGACAATCTGGAAATCACCGTTACGCCCGACTTTGTTCCCGGTGATGCCAACGGCGACGGGTTTCTCGACTTCGGCGACATCGAACCGTTCGTGCTTGCCCTGACCGATCCGGAAGCGTACGCGATCATGTTTCCGGATGTGAATCCTGACATCGTGCTCGACTTCGACGGCGACGGTGTGTTCACGTTTGGCGATATTGAAGGCTTCGTCGACGCCCTGCTCGGCTGATCGTCCGGTGTGGCTGTTCAAACCGGCCGTCTCCGGAGCTGGGCTGATAAAAGGTGAGCCTGAGGCGCTAGCCGATAAGGCTGAATCAACCATTAACTCACACCCAAGGGCATCGGCTAGCGCCTCAGGCTCAAAGGGAATCGGCTAGCGCCTCGGGCTCACAACAATTCGCCGTTTTGTCAGTCCACCCCAGGTTTGTCCTCCGTCCCCTGAGTTGCCTGTCCGGAAAAAGAAGCGGAAAGTTCCCCGCTGCCCTTGATTTCCGGACAGGTTTTCAACCCCAAGGCTGGTCCCATGAACGTCGCTGGCTGGCTGCTGTTGTCGCTGTTCCTGACTCCGGGGCCGCATGATGACCCGGCGATATCCTGGTCAGCGCAACCAAACGGGCAGTCGCTCGTATGGGCAGCGCCCGTGCCGCACGAGGGTCCCGATCCGGTCGGGCACTGGTTGCTGGAGGAGCGGTTCTGCCCGGGTGACATGTTGCGGGCGAGGCTCGGACCGGATGGCCAGTTCCTGCTGCCGCCGAAATGGGACAGGGCTGGAGCGATTCGCGCGGCCGTCTTTGAAGACAGAACCTCTGAATGCCGCATCAACACGACTGGTTCACTGCGGCAACAATTTTTGGCTGGCCAGCCGTTTACCGTCGTTGCGGTCGTGGCGCTCGACCCTGGTTCGGAAAACGGCTGTCTGGTGCGCGCACGATCAGGTGAAGCCGGGGAAGCTGCCGGCTGGGTCCTCGGATTTGACGAAGGCGTCTTCACGTTTCGGCTTGCAGCCGCTGAAGACACGGCCAGTGGCCACGGCGCGCCGGATCCGGTTGCGCTGACCGGTCGCAGCCATTGGCAGCCGGGTCATTGGCATCATGTGGTCGGGGTCTTCGATGGCGAAACGGCCGAGCTGTTTGTCGACGGGCAGCTTGAAGCTTCGACACCGGTCAAGGGAAGGCCGGTCGTCGGTTCGGATGGCACGCTGTTGCTGGGTGGCTCATCCGGACTGGATGCGTCCGGATTGCAGGGCAGGATGCGCGAAGTCGCGCTTTATGACCGGGCCGCCCGCGGCCGATGGGTTCAGGCTGAAGCCCTTCGCCAGTCGCGCGTAAGTCTGACCAGCGTGCCCCGCGCGGCGCGGGAAAACCGCTTCACGGTTGAGCCCTTCCTCCAGTTCGGCACGCTGGACGGCATGACGGTGATCTGGCAGCTGGAACAGGCCGGCCCGGCCACCCTGCACTGGGGTGAGACCGATGCCTGTGACCAGCGGATTGAATCAGCCGATCCAAAGACCATCCATCAGATCCGGATCACCGGCCTCGCCGCCGAGGCCCAGTACTTCTATCGCGTCACAGCGGGTGCGGCAGGCGCAGAGGGTGCTGAAGCCATCCTTTCCAGCGAGGTCCGCACGTTCCAGACGGCTTGCCGGCCTGGAACACCGATCGCCTTCGCCGTGATCGGCGACACGCAGGAGCGGCCTCAGATCGCCAAACCTGTCGCCGAGCTGGCGTGGACCCAGCGGCCGCATTTTCTCCTGCTTGCCGGCGACCTCGTCGACAACGGTGAAGAGAACAGCGACTGGACCGAACAGTTTTTTCCTTCGCTCAGTCCGCTGATCTCGCGGGTGCCGCTCTTTCCCGTTCTTGGCAACCACGAACAAAATGCGCGGAACTACTTCGACTACATGGCTTTGCCCGATCCCGAGTATTACTACCAGTTCAGCTACGGTGACGCTGATTTTTTCATGATTGATTCCAATCGCAATGTCGATCCGGGCAGTGAACAGTACCGCTGGCTGGACCAGGCACTCGGCGAGTCCCGGGCGATCTGGAAGTTTGTCTGTCATCATCATCCGCCCTACTCGTCGGACGAGAACGATTACGGCGATCTCTGGAAGACCAACCAGAGCACGCGCGGTGACTTGCGGATCCGCCAGCTGGTGCCGCTTTACGAAAAGCACCATGTCGACATTGTCTGGACCGGCCACATCCATTCGTATGAGCGGACCTGGCCGATCCGCGACAACGCGGCCGTCGAGCAGGGCGGCACGATCTACGTCGTCACGGGCGGCGGCGGGGGAACACTCGAGACGCCCGCTCCCAGCCGCCCGTTTTTCCAGAACAACGTCCGCCACGGCCACCACTACTGCATGGTCGCGCTGCACCGCGGCGTGCTTGAACTGAAGGCGTTCACCATCGACGACCGGCTCTTCGACAGCCTGCGAATCGAGAAGCCACGGTGAAAGTCAGGGGATTGGCTCTTCAGGCTGGTTGTGCGCGGTCCGGGGAATTATGTAGCGGAGCGGCGTGAGCCGCCCGGCCGCACGGCGTGGGGCGCGATGAAGGGCTGGGCGACGACTGGCCCGAACCAGTCCCAAGGAGGCCCCTCGGGCGCGATGTTCCGTTTGGGAATGAAAACGTTAACGGCGCGCGGGCCGGAGGGCTGACGCCCTGCCGCTACAAGGCGGAAACCGGGCGCTAACGCGTTCCGGCTGAAGAATGGTCGGGAACCCGGCGCGCGAAGAATGCCCAGGCGACCACGAGGCTGGCGAGCGAGAGAACGACTGTCAGCAGCGTGGTGGACTTCAGCAGCCCAAGGACTTTTTCGCCCGGCTGGCCATAGTTTCTCACCAGCATCACGACGACGTAGCCGAGGTAGCCCACCGCGTCGATGACGTAAACGAGGAATCCGATGTTGCCGGGCTCGCGGGTCATCGCCAGCATCCGCTCAAAGACCGCGGCCTGCATCGCGACGTAGGGCAGGTAAAGGCCGAGGCCAATCAGGACCATGAACGCGAAACCACCCAGCCAGCCACTACGCAGGCCGGCGAGAGCCACCGCGAGAATCACGAAACCGGCGGCACAGGAGAGCAGCGAGGCAAAAAAGGCCCGCCGGTTGTCATCGATCCAGGCGAGGCTTCCGCTGACGAGGAGAATGCCTGCCGCGACCAGCATCTCGGACTGCGTGAAGATCGCCGGGGCGGCGTTCAGCCCCAACTCGCGCCAGAGCTCCGGCGCAAAATCGGCCCGGATACTCCGCAGGACCGTGATGCAGACGTAGATCACGGTCAGCGCGGCGAGGCCCGGCCCCAGCCGTCGCAACAATGCCCAGCGGCTGGCCCGGTTCATCGTCACTCGCTCCGTCCGGGCCGCGATGTCGCGCAGCGAGGGGGCCGGCAAACAGGCGAGCATCGCGACGAATCCGCCCAGCGGCACCAGCAGAATGGCTCCCGCCGTTCCCGGCATCCAGTCCTCCGGGACACCGCTTCGCAACAGCCATGTCCCGAGCGACTTGGTCGCGCCATCGGCCACGATAAAGCTCGCGCACAACCCGGCCGCAAGGGCCTCCGTCTGCCGGCGGCCTTCCAGAAATCCCAGTACCAGGCCAAAAATCAGCCCCAGCGGCAACCCGTTGAAGAACAGGCAGATGGCGTTCCAGGGTCGTGGCACCAGTCCGAACAGCACGAGGGCCAGCTCGGCGGTGCCAATCAGCAGCAGAATCGCGAGCACCCGGCGCTGGCGTGGCATTTCCGCGATCACGCGAATGCCGATGAACTTCGAGATCGTATAGCCGATCACCTGGGAGGTGATCAGCAGGGTCTTGAAACCAATTCCTGCATACTCCGCCCCCTCGAAACTGGCTGCGGTGAACGGTTTGCGAAAACCGTAGGCGCAAAAGTAGCAGCCAAACGCTGCCACGACCGCCCACCACGACCACCAGGCTGAAGGTTCCGCGGCGGCTTGGGGTTTCTCGGCCAATGGCTCGGGGTGTCCGGCGTTCATTCCGTGGTTCCACGGTTTAGCCGTTCAGAAGGTGACCGGCCAGCCATTGATTTTGTTGCCGCGCGGTAAAGAACGGGAGAACGTTCTGCGAAGAATCCGTGGATCGGTGGATAGTGACCAGACAGGAGCCTGGCCCCACGTTGTTCAAGCCAGGCAGGAACTTGGCCCCAGGGTGGCCTGACAAAGCGGAGCTATGTCACCACGTCAGCCGCCGTCTTCGGCTTTCTCCCGGTTCGCCTTGAGCGAAGCCGTCAGGGTCTCAATCACGTCGGCTGGAACGCGGTCGCCGGTCTTGCGGAGCATTTCGCCGAAGGCCGCGATTTCTTCGTCGGTCCATGGAAAGCCGAGATTGTCGCCCTTCTCATTCTCGCTGACTGCAAGGACTTCCTCTGTCGCCGGGTCGATGAACAGGAACCAGGGGATCCCGCCTTCCTTGCCATCGCGCTGCATGTCGAGCAGCTCTTCGCCGCCCGCCATCCGGTCAGTGTCGATCTTCACGGCGTGGAAGTACTTGTCGAGCACTGCCGCGTTCTCCGGTCGGGCCATCCAGTCTTCCATCCGGTGGCACCAGCCGCACCACGGGGCACCAAAGTGCATCAGCAGCAGCCGGCCGGAGGCTTTGGCTTCCTTCATGCCATCGGCGAACACGTCGGCTGCCGCCGGTGCCGTCGCCTGGTGCGTGGTCAGAAACTCGAGTACGGCGGCCGGGTCGTGCGCCTGGACGTCTTTTGCTTTTTCTTCAAGGGCTTCGGTCTCCTGGCTGGCAACGACCTTGCCGTCGGCGTCGAGCACGGTCAGAAACGGCAGCCCCTGGTTCTCGAAGTCTGCCTCGTACTTTTTTGCCAGTTCGAGGTTCTTGTCCGCGTGTCCGACATCGACGAGCACGAGGTCGTACTCGTAGAGCATCTTCTGGCGGACTTCGGCGTTGGTCGTGAAGCACTCATGCAGCAAATGGCACCAGCCGCACCAGTTGGCACCCCACTGGATCAGCACGCGGCGGTTTTCTTTCTTCGCTTTGGCCAGAGCGGCGGCGATCTGCTCCTCCGCGTTGGCGTCCTCGTCATAGATGGCCGCCCGCTCGGGCATCTCCGCCGACTCGGTCTTTTCCGCCGCCGGATTGGTCGCTGGCTCCTGGGCAAAAGCACTGGCTCCTGCAACCGGCACCAGGCTCAGGGCGACCGAAACCAGGACTTCCCAGCTCCAGCCCAGGCGGCTGTTTTTGATGACGTTGACTCGCATGGCCGAAGAACTTTCTGCGTTGGGAACTGGTGTTGTCTGGCACGCCTGGCCCTGCATTCTGTCACACGTGTACCGGTGTTGCCACGGGATGGTCCGCAAGGGAGATGACCAGGTCCCGTCCCGCCCCAGCCTGGGCATCAGGGACCGTCATTGCCCGCGTTCCTCGCGCCGGAACTGTTCGAGTTCTATCTTCAGCGGTTCCCAGTACGCGCGGTCGCGGGCCTGTTCGGCGCGGACTTCGGCGTCGAGGGCCGTGCGGAGGCCGTCGAGGTTTTCCGCGGCGGCGAGTTGCAGCAGCGGTCGCCGCGACACCAGCGCGGCGGTCTGGACGGGAAAGCGGACGGCCAGCTCCGTCAGCCGCTGGGTGATGCGCGTTTCAAGCAGCCAGAATTCAATCCGGGCGGAAGTTTCTTCATCCCCCAGTTTGTGATAGTGGTTCTCGACCAGAGCGCTGATCATCGGCCAGTCTTTTTCGCGCTGCGTTTTTTTCGCGAGGACGAGGTCGGGAACCGAAAGGACTTCATACAGGACGCCATCACCATCATCAATTGTCGTCCGCCGGTCCCAGAGGGTGGCGAAACTGGACAGGTCCCGCAGCCGCGTCAAGATATCAACCCGCAGACCCGCCACTCCTTCGGCACGACAGCGGAAGTGGACAGCGTGGCCCCGCGCGAGCACGTCCGGATCAAACTTCGGAACGGCGATGCGGTGAGCCTGCAATTCATCGAGGGCCTTTTGCAGCTGCGCGTAGTTCTCCTCGTCAGCCAGCAGGAAAAAGTCAATATCCTTGCTAAACTGGGCCGCGCCGTACAACACGCAGGCCTGACCGCCCATAAGCAGGGCCTGAACCCGATGCTTCCGGATCGTAGAAAGGACATGTCGGATCGGGGTCGGGATCAAGGCTGCCTCCCATGGCCAAATACTGCGCGAACAGCAGCTCGCTCTGGCGAAACCGCTCCAGCGGGTCGAGATCGACCCACTCTTTCCACTCGTCCGGCAATTCGTCGTAAAGCATCGGTTCGCGGAGCCCTTTCCCCTGTCAACCAGCGATCTTACGGTGGCCGGCCAAGTCGGGCAAGAATGACGCTGGAACGGCCGGCTTAAACGGGACAAAATGGGGACTTGTGGTGAACGGTTGAAACGCACGGCGGCTGGGCCGCAGAGTTGCTGGAAAGGAAATGGAATGGACCGTGCAGCAGCAGCGCAGTGGCACGCAGGTAATGGTTCAACAGCGAAGTTCAACAGCAACCGGAGCCGGTGGTTGCCCGCGCCGCGGATCGCTGACAGGATTGCGGAAATGGAAGGCACTGGATGATTGGGGAAGAAGCCCGCCTGCAAGAATCGTGCGAGCCCGTCACAGGAAAAGAACTGCAGCGTTGTGAGACAGCCGCGGGGAGCCGGCGATTTGGGCTGAAGTTTCTGTTCCTCCTGGTCACGGTCGCCGCGGTTTGGGGGGCACTTTCCCGGGTCCAGGACGGGTGTTCAATGGGAGTCGTGTCGGTGATCCTGCTGACTTGGCTGTTCGGCTGCCCGCGAACGCGCTGGGCAACGGTCGCCGTGACAGCCGCGATGATGCTGCCGTTTGTCTGGCTGTTGCCGATCGGCAGCCCGTGGGACGACCCTGGCTTGCAGTGGACCAGGAATTGGGCCAGTTATCCTGGGATGTTTCCGGCAATGTGTGTCTTCATCCGTCACGGCTACCAATTGCCTTTTGCCGCAGCGATTTCTGCTGGCGGATTTCTGGTGGCGGTATCCGTGATCCGATTCGTCCGGACGGCGGAATGGTGGGTGACTGGCCTGGTGGCGATTCTCTGCTCGATGTTGGCCTTGCTCATTTCATTCTCCACATATCCCTAAATCAGTTCTCCTGACAAGTTTGCCGCAAGAGGGCGCAGGTGATGAAACCAATGAAGCGGAACGCGAAACAGCTCGCCATAACGGTCTTTTTCGCAATTGCCTGGCACAGTTCGAGTGGCCAGGCTCAGCCAGCCGACGTTGTTGCAGGCCAGACGGCGAAGCGCCCCAACATTGTTTTCATCTTTTCCGACGACCACGCTGTCCAGGCGATGGGCTGCTATGACTCGAACCGCAACAAGACCCCGCAGCTTGACCGGCTGGCGCGGGAGGGGGTTGTCTTTGATCGCGCGTTCTGTGCCAACTCGATCTGCGGGCCGTCGCGGGCCTGTGTGCTGACCGGACTGCACAGCCACTTGAATGGCTTCCGCCGCAACGGCGACCGTTTTGATGGCAGCCAGCCAACGCTGCCCAGGCTGCTCCAGGCAGCGGGTTACCAGACCGCGCTGTTGGGCAAGTGGCACCTCGACAGCGACCCAACAGGCTTTGACCACTGGGAAATCCTTCCCGACCAGGGGCACTACTACAACCCGGACTTTCTTGCGGCTGGCGGAAAGAAGGAGCAGGTGACCGGCTATGTCACCGATGTGATCACCGACAAGTCTCTGGCGTGGCTGGAGAACAGCCGCACAACCGATACGCCGTTCCTGCTTTGTGTCTGGCACAAGGCCCCCCATCGCAACTGGTCGCCGCCGCTCCGGCACTTTGGCCGCTATCCCCACGGTTCGATTCCCGAACCGCCGACGCTGCGCGACGACTGGTCGTGCCGCAGCCCGCTGCTGGCCGGCAACGAGATGACGATCGCGCGGCACTTTCACTGGGGACACGACATGAAGTTCCATGGCGAGAACCGCTTCCCGGACCACTTCGCTGGCGGGATCGGCAACGGCGAGTACGGCCGGATGAACGAAGCCCAGCAGGCCGCATGGGATGCTTTCTACGAACGGGAAAATGCGGCCCTGCTCGAACGGCTTGAAGCCGGCTCGATCACTGCTGAAGAAGTGCTCGCGTGGAAGTACCAGCGCTACCTGCACGACTATCTGGGCTGTGTTCAGTCGCTCGACGACAACGTCGGACGGGTGCTGGACTGGCTCGATGAAAGCGGTCAGGCGGACAACACGATTGTCGTCTATTCATCCGACCAGGGCTTTTATCTGGGCGAGCACGGCTGGTACGACAAGCGCTGGATGTTCGAAGAGTCGCTGCGGATGCCGCTGGTCGTCCGCTGGCCCGGCGTCACTCCGCCCGGGACCCGAAGTTCCGCGCTGGTTCAGAACATCGATTTCGCACCGACCCTGCTGGAAGCCGCCGGCGCGGCCGATCCCGATTCAATGCAAGGCACCAGCCTGATGCCGTTGCTCAAGAATCCCGGCCAGACCCCATCCGCTTGGCGCGACGCGATTTACTACCGCTACTACGACGGCGATCCGACCCACGCCGTCCCCGGCCACGACGGCATCCGGACCGACCGCCTTAAACTGATCCACTTCGACCAGACCGGCGAGTGGAATCTCTTCGACCTCGAAACCGATCCCCGGGAACTCAAAAGCCTGCACGACAATCCGGATTGCAGCGTGATCCTGACCACCATGAAAACCCGCTACAACGAACTCCGCGCAGAATTCCAGGTCAACAGCGGCGAATGAACCGAGCGCCGACGCGCAATTCCGGTTCGTTCCCATTAGCGTTGATTAGCGCCGATTAGTGTTCCAGTCCCTTTTCTTCCGCCCCGAACCATGGTGTCGTAGCCTCGAGGATCGCCTGCACTTTCCCGCGATCCTCCGGCGACAGATGCGCGAACTTCTCTTCAGGTTCCTCTCCGGACAAAATCTCTTTCACCCGTGCCACCACCCGATTCAGCAGTTCATCCGGCAGCCCGGCAAACGCCTCCGAGTGGATCAGATAGCTGCACGGGTAGCGGAAGAGCCTGGTTTGCAAGTCAAACTCGCGGAGTGACCGCCCCTTCGGATCGCGAAGTCCCGTTGCGGCGAACTCTTCCGCAAAGCCGCTGGTGCCGTTGACCGGATCGGTGAGGCGGAATTCGCCACAGAACAACAGCCGCTCCACGATCTTCTCCGCGGCCGCGTCGATCCGGCGGCTGGCCGATTCTGAAAGTTCGTCGGCTGGCCGGCCCAGCGTCGCGTTCATTTCCGCCGCCTGGAGCAGGGCTTCGCGGGTCTCGTAGTTCGCCGCCGTCAGCGTGTTGTGCATCTGCGTCTGGTGGTCGAGCACCATCAAGGCAACCAGATCGCTGTGCGGCGAGAGGTACTTGCCCAGCCCCACCAGGTCATCGAGCGAACCCCGGTTGGCCCCGTCATCGCGGTCCAGTTCAGGCGGATCGCCGTGACTGATCGTGTTGCCCATGTGCCGCATCGAACCGTGCTGGCCGGTGACATACCAGCCGCCCCAGCGCTCGGCGAAGTCGCTCTGGTCGCTGGTCTCGAACGAGCCGGCCCGCACGACCGGTCGCCCCGCGACATCGGGAAAGACGCTCCGCAAGAGATAGCCCGGCACATCGCCGGTCCGCCGGCTGGCATGACAGCTCAGGCAGTAACCACTTTTGTCGCGGGCAATCTTGGGCGCGCCCGATTCCACCTGGTCGAGCGTGTAGAACGTCGGCCCCTGGTTCGCGTCGGTGGCGATGATCTCGATGAACTTTCCCTTCAGGCTCCAGCCGACATAGACCTCGTCGTTGAAGTAAACAGCCCGCGGCCGTTCCGGTCCGATCTGGTGCTGCTGCAGGCTGGTCTTGCTGAAGACAAGTCCCTGCGAGCTGACAGGCACATCAAGCTCTTTGAGCAGTGCCGGCAGGTAGCCCTGCAAATCGTCAAACTCCAGCCGCGTCGCGCCGCTGTTAAGACGCTCCTTCAGCCGTGTCACAGCGTCTTCGACTTCGGTCGCATGAAACCGGACGGGCGCATTGGCCCAGGAAGGAGATTGGGCGGCGAGAGAACAGGGAAACCTCGCGACAAGCATGCTCGTGACGGCAAGCAGCAACAAAACGGGATATCGCCGCAAGTCCGCGAAGTTCACTGTTTGTCCTTCGTTCCAGTCGCCAGGCATGGTTGCCGTTCGTTCCTTCTCAAGGATCATGCGTTGTTCGCCGGATTGCCCTCATGCTGGAAGGCCTTCCCACGCCGGGGCGCGATTGGGCCCGCCGCAAGCCGCCGGGGCCAATTGGGCTTTTACCTTACCTTAACCAGTCGACAGATGAAAAAGCGGGCGTGAGTCTGCCGGATTGGGTCGGCCAGCTGAAAATGGCGCGCTACATGCCGGCGAACTGCGGCTTTGGCAACTTGAGCAACTGGCTGATTCACGCTTCCGCACCAGTACCTTGAGCCGCCTGGAACGGAACCGGCGCGATGAATTTCGGTGACCAAAACCCGGCTTCGGCGTCGCGATTGCCGGTGTAGACTTGTTACGGGTGTCCGTCGAGCCACCCGCGGATGCGGCGGGCCGAATCGATTGCCGGTTTTTCACCGGCCCGCCGCAATGAAGAGCAGCGTTCATGACCCAATCCGAGCGACCGGCGGACTGGATCGGGCGGTTTCGTGGCTACCTGAAAACCGTGGCGGAACTTCAGCTTGCCCCCGGTTTGCGCGCCAAAATGGACGCTTCCGATGTCGTGCAGCAGACGATGCTCCAGGCCGTTCAGGCTCATGACCGGTTCGTGGGAGAAAGCGACCCCGAACGCGCTGCCTGGTTGAGGAAAATCCTGCTCCGCAACCTTGCGCACTCAGTTCGCGGGTTCGTGACCGGGAAAAGGGACCTTGGGAGGGAACGCGCGGTCGGCGGCGCGGCGGACGAAACGACTATCCGGCTGGAGCAGATTGTCGTTGCCGAACAGTCGTCGCCGAGCATGCGGGCGATGCGGAACGAGCGCTGGGAGCGGCTCGTGGACGCGCTGGGCCGGTTGCCTGAGGCCCAACAGGATGTCCTCGGCTGGTACTACCTTGAGGACGCGTCGCTGGCCGAGATTGGCAGCCGGCTGACGAAGTCACCGGGCGCCGTGGCCGGACTGCTGAAGCGGGGTTTGCGTAGGCTGCGTGAGATGCTGGACGGCCAGTCCTGAAATTTTTCCTGAAAGCGCGCCCTGAAACGGGCTCGATCGGCTTAAGGTAAACAGGCGGGTCCGCGGCACCGGAACCGGAGGTTGCGAGAACCACGCCCGGATGCTGGCGTTGTTCCCATGCCAAAGGTGGGTCGCCAGACTTCTCGCAAAAGTTTCGGAACGCGGACCTGTCCGCTGGAGATTCGCTCGATGACCAAACCATTTTCCGAGAGGGAGGGGCGGCTGGACGAGATCATTGCCGGCTATCTGGCGGCCGTCGAAAACGGAAACGCACCAGCCACCGACGAGCTGGTTGCCCGTCACCGCGAGTTTGGACCGGCCCTGCGCGAATTCCTGGCGGACAAGCTCCGGATCGATGAAATCGCCAGCCGGGCGTTTGTAGATGAACAGATGCTGTCGGACGAAGCTTCAACTCTTGGTCAGGTACCCCGGGCCGGATTGCCCGCCGCCGTTACTCCTGCTGCGGGCAAGCCAGTGGCCCCAGGAAAGCGGTTCTTTGGCGACTACGAACTGCTGGAGGAGCTTGGCCGCGGTGGCATGGGAGTGGTCTTCAGGGCACGGCAGGTCAACCTGAATCGCACGGTTGCACTCAAGATGATTCTGGCGGGCCGGTTGGCCAGCGCCGCGGAAGTTCGCCGGTTCAAGCTGGAAGCAGAAGCGGCTGCAGGTCTTGAGCATCCGGGAATTGTGCCTGTCTTTGAGATCGGCGAACACGATGGGCAGCATTTTTTCTCCATGGCTTATGTGGAAGGCCGGAGCCTCGCCCAGCAACTGGCGGACGGACCATTGCCGGCCGGTGCGGCAGCGCGGATGCTGGCGCAGATCGCGGTGACGATGGCTTTCGCCCATCAACGCGGCGTGATCCATCGGGACCTGAAGCCGGGCAACATCCTGCTGGATCACCGGGACCAGCCCCGGGTTGTTGATTTCGGTCTGGCCCGCAGACTTTCTGTGGACAGCTCGTTGACCGGCTCAGGCCAGCTGGTCGGGACACCCAACTACATGTCTCCGGAACAGATCACCGGCGGGGCTGATTCCGTCGCTCCAGCCGCCGATATCTATGCGCTGGGAGGGATTCTTTACTGCATGCTGACCGGACATCCGCCCTTTCAGGCGGCGACGCCGGCACAAACCATGTCCCAGGCTGTCGCGGTGAATCCGCTCGCTCCCCACGTGGTCAATCCGGCGGTACCGCGTGACCTGTCGACGATTTGCCTGAAGTGTCTCCACAAGGCACCCGGCGACCGGTACGCAACCTCCCAGGACCTTGCTGACGATTTAGGGCGTTTTCTCGAAGACTTGCCAATTCGGGCCCGGCCCCTGGGAAGGGTCGAGCTGGCACGGCGCTGGCTCTGGAAAAGGCGTCGCAAGGCAGCCTCGGTGGCAGGAGTAGTGCTGGGCACGCTGGCCTTTGTTGGTGCGGCCTGGTCCGGATGGGCAGCCTGGCGTTCGGCCCGGCAGGGTGAACTCGTCATTGAAAGTGCCGGGCCAGCCCTGAAGGCCGAGCTGTTCCTGGATGGCACCAACCAGCCCGCCTGTGAAGCGTTCACGATTCCAACCAGTTCGCCAGGGAAACTGGCTGCCGGAAGGTACCGCCTTCTGGTCTCGGCACCAGGCCGGATCGGACATTCGACGCTGATCACAGTGCCCGGCGGCGGCGTGCTCCCGATGCGCATGGAGCTGCAAGATCAGGCCCATTGGCCGGAGGTGTCACTGGCAGGGCAAGAGTCCGTCAGGGCGTATGCGGCAGTTGTGCCGTTCTCAGTGGGAGCGGACCTTGTTCTCGTTGACCCGCGCGACGGAGTCTCCCGGCGACGACCGGATGGTTCCGTGGTTTGGAAATGGAATACGGCGACCGGAGAAGGCTATCGCGCGTTGCCGCCACGGATGTCGTGGGAGCGCTGGGCGGAATGCAGTGCCGAGACATGTTGTGGACCATGGCACCAGCGGCCCGTCGCGTCGCTGGAAGATGTCAACGGCGATGGCGAGAAGGACTTTTGCGTCTGGTCAAAAGGCACCTGGTCGGCCAGTCCAGGCGGATTGATCGTTTTCTCCGGCCTCGACGGCAAGCCGCTTTGGTCAAAGCCTGAAGTGGCCGGGGAAGAACATCTGGCCTCTCCGCCGAGCCGTTCCAGCCAGTCGCAGGCGCAGACAAGCCTGTCAGCTCCCCTCATCAAGGATGTCGACCACGACGGCATCGCCGATCTGCTGGTCATCGAAGTAACGGGCCGGACCTCGACATCCGGCAACCCTTCAGCAGCGGGGGCCGACGAGCTTTCGGGCAGCATGGATTGTCGTGTCGTGGCCTGGTCGGGGAAAGATGGAAGCGATTTATGGAGCACCCGTATGGCGGAAGCCCCACCGTCGAGGGCAAAAAACGGGACTGGTTTGCCGGTGGAATTCCAGGACGGCGTTCTTCATCTGGTGCAATCTGGCAGCGGGCAGGAAGCCGTAGCGTGGTTCGATGGTCTTTCCGTCCGGTGCGTGGATCTGCTGACAGGCAACTTGCTGGGTGAAAACCACTTGCCCGGTGCGCAAGTCATTGATTTCTGTTTCGTCGATCTGGACGGAGACGCCCGCGACGACTTTGTCTGCCTTGAATCGGTCCCACAATCATCAGCCGGCCGCGGCGGTGAGGGAGATCCCGTCCACGTGGCGGGTTATTCGATGGTGCGTGGAACACGAATCATGGAGTCGGCGCTGTCCGGTGCTTTCTCCCATGCCGCGGAACCCAACGCGAACATCCACGGCAATGCAAGGCCGAGGATCAGCTCCGTGGATCTCGATTCGGACGGCCGGAAGGAACTTCTCATTCAGACGGCCACAGCCAATGGATCCATGAAACTGAGCCTCGTGGATGTTTCCGGATTCGCCATCCGCTGGGAGCACCAGTTGCGTGGCAGAAACTGGCTGCGCGAGAGCAATGAGCGCATGCTGGCCTGGGAGTGCGCCGCGGGGCCTGACCTGAACGGTGATGCGGTCGCCGATCTGGTGGTCGCCACCTGCGGTCCGGGCACGTTCCGGGAAGACTGGAGTTGCGGTGTGCTCGCGGTCTGCGGCCGGACCGGGGCCCAACTATGGCAAGTCGCCCGACCCATCGCGACGGGATCCTTCACACCCATGGCCACAATTGGCGAGCTGGTTTTCCATGACGAAGGGCCGGACGGGTTGCCGCTGGTGGTTGCTTCGTTCAACACCGACCGCACGCCTCCGGAAACCCTGATGTTGACAGCGAGTGAAGGCTTGCTCTGGAAGACGGTAGCGGGTGCCATGCGCCCCCTCGCCGTTGATCTGGACGGTGATGGAATGAGCGACCTGGTGTGGATGAACCAGCCAGAACTCGATTACCCACGCGCGATGCCTGGTTCAGGACTGGGGGCAGCACCTTCCTTGCGGATGTCGCGAGGAGTACACCCGGACAAATGTCAGATGACCGGCGATCTTCGACCGGCAAGCCGCGCCGGCAACGTGGACTTCGACGGTGATGGATACCCGGACTTTCTGCAGTATTTCGGATCCGGCGGCAAGGCGGTTTCGGGGCGCAACGGCGACTTTCTCTGGACGAATCGGCAGGAGAATCTTGCGTCAGCGACATCACACCGGAGTTTTCAGGTCAATGAGGACGGAGTCGCAGATGTTTTTGTCATCCAACGCCGCTGGAGCGACTGTTGCTGTTCCGCTCTGTCAGGCGCGGACGGGCGCGAGTTGTGGCAAAGGGATCTCGCCACCCACGGTCTGCGCTTGTTGGAATTCCGGGCGTTTTCCAGACGCAAAGAAGCCTTGCTGGTCCTGGAGAAGGACTACCATGACGAGGAAAATGGTCTGCGGGTTCAGAAGATCAGCAACCAGTCCGGAGAATTGGTCTGGGACGTTCAACTTGAAGAACTGATTGGCGCTGGTGGTCAAGTCTCCCAGGGGAACCACAATACGGAGCTGCACATCGCGGATCTGAACCGGGATGGAACAGACGACGCCCTGATCGCCTTTGCGGACTGGGACATCAATCAGGCGCAAGTGGTGGCGCTCGACGGCGCGAACGGCCACGTTCTGTGGCGGCAAACACGCCCAGCCAGCGAGCCCGATCCTGTTGGGGAGTTCCGGCAGCTATCCGTCGTCCGGACAACCGACCTGGAGGCTGCTGGGCTGGCCTGGCTGGTTTTCGAGAATGTCCCTGACCAGATCGACGAAAAGGCCCGAGTGATCGGCCTCGATCCGGAGAAAGGAGATGTTGTGTGGGAATGCGATCTGGAGAGCGCCATCTATTTCCCGGCGCAAGTGCTGCGGGGAGCTAATGGAACCTTCCGGCTGGCGAGCCTCCGGCGCGGTGACCGTGTCGGCCGGCTTTCCGGCCCGGACGGCGCAGAATCCGTTGAATTCGCGCTCCCGGACCCAAGCTTTCGGGCACGAAGCATCAAAGTGGTGGATGTCAATCTGGATGGCGTAGATGAGCTTCTGTTCACCACGTTCGACTCCGCCACGAACATGGTTGTCCTGTATCTGGTCGATTCGACAACTGGCAAACTTCGCTGGAAATGGACCACGGCTGGCCGCTCGGTCGTTCTGCTGGAAACCTCTTCCCAACCTTCCGGCCAGAATGTCTGCCTTCCGGTCCTGGTGGACGAGGTCGTTTACGGAATTGATCTGGCTGACGGAGTGCCGGTGTGGCGATGTGAAGGTCCTGAAACAGGGACCGGCTGGCGGGACTACTATCGGTCGGCACCGGTTGTGAATCGCGTCCTGCCGCAAATCCTGGACTGCCCCGGGCCTCTTCCGCTCGTCCAGTTCCAGATTCGTTTCGCCAACGCGGCAACGATCAACTGTTTCAGGCGGGCCAGTGCCATGAACAATCCTGCCAATCCTCCAGCCTTGGGCGGATCGGCCAATTGAAGTTGTCCACGGATTTGGCACGGAAGCGGGAGCCGGCATCTGTTTGGACATCGTCGGATATCATTCTGCTACACCTGTCGACAAGGCCCGCACAAAAACGTAGCCCGGGGATATCCGAATGGTGCGGCGGCGCGATGGCATTGGTCCGTGAACGGTCATCGTGCCCAGCAACCGCCGGACCCTTATCGGCGGACCGCCAACCATGAATCAACCTGAGGAACTGAAGCACGACCGGCCGCTGGTCTGGTCGGCGGGGAACGGGATCGATGCCTGGAACCTGTTTTGCGCTTGCCTCGACGGGGATTTGGCGCGGGTCAAGGCGCTGCTGGAGAAAGACCCGGCGCTGGTGCGGTGTCATTACGCGTACCGCAAGCCGCTTTATTTCGCCGTCCGCGAGAACCGGATTGAAGTCGCGGAGTATCTGTTTGAGCGGGACCCCGACCCGACCGGGCTGGCCTTTGGCGACAGCCTGATCGAGATCGCCCGTGATCGCGGTTATGAAGAAATGGAGCGGCGACTGGAGGCGGGACTCGCGCGGCGGTTTGGAGTCTCGGAAGGAGGCGAGCAGCTGGCGGGTGCGATTCGCGCGGGGGACCTGTCGGAGGTGAAAGCCCTGCTCGACGCTTCGCCGGAATGGATTCACGCCGCAGACCAGCGCGGCAACCGGCCGATCCACTGGGCCGCGATGACCCGCCAGATTGCATGCATCGATGAGCTGCTGGGCCGTGGCGCGGACATCAATGCCCGCCGAATCGATGGGGCCAGGCCGGTTCAGCTGACCAACGGAGACTACCACTACCGCGGCTGGCGCGATGTGCCGAAGAGCCAGGCCACCACACCGCGGCAGGTGCTCGATCATCTGCGGGCGAAGGGGGCCGAAATCGATATCTGCACGGCCGCACACATCGGCGATCTGGAGTATGTCCGCGCCTTGCTGGACCGCGATCCGTCGTTGGCCAACCAGCCCGACGCCTATGTGAGTTACTACGCCTGTTCAGGAACGGCGATCCGGAACGCTGCTGCGGCGGGACAGCTGGACATCGTCCGCCTGTTGCTGGAGCGGGGGGCCGATCCCAACTTGCCGGAAGAAGGCATCGCGCCGCGTGGCCACGCGCTCTACTCGGCGGCAACCAACGGCCACCGGGAAATCGTGCGGCTGCTGCTCGAACATGGTGCCTTTCCCAACGTCGAGACCGAAAGTTCGGCCGACACGCTCAGCCGTGTGATCGCCAACGGTGACCGGGAAATGGTGGAGCTGCTCTGTTCGCATGGCGCGGCGCGGCGGGTTCACTTGCTGGCCTGTTACAACGACCTGCAGACAGCCGCCGCGGTGTTTGCCGCAAATCCGGCCCTCGCCGACGATCCGGAGGCTCTCGCCAACGCGGCGGGCGAAGGACATGAGCTGTTCGTCCGCCTGATGCTTCGCTTTCAGCCCGACCTGCCGCGGCGGATGAGTTTCCCGGGCTGGCTGGTCGCCGGCAAGACGGCGGCGATTAACCAGTTGCTGTTCGAACATGGTTTCGACCCGGGCACACGCGACTGGCTGGGGATCACGGCCATGCATCACTTCGCGCGGAATGGCGACATCGAACGGGCAGCTCAGTTCGCCGACCGGGGTGCCGATCTGGAAGCGCGGGACGAAGACCTCTGTTCCCGGCCGCTCGGCTGGGCGGCCCGTTTCGGACAGGCCGGCATGGTCCGCTTTCTGCTGGAACGCGGCTCACCGGCGATCCACGCCAAAGATCCTCCCTGGGCGATTCCTCTGGCCTGGGCGACTCGCCGCAACCAGCCGGACGTTGCCGAACTGCTCAGGTCCTCAAGGGTGTGCCGGCCGCCAAACAGTCGTCTTTCCGGATCAGGAACCAGCAACAGGACATCGTCCAGCGACCCCACTTCATTTTCCTGATTGGACCGCCCATGTCCAACATCCAACGTCTTTTGTCGGAGGTCGAAGCGGGTAATCCGGCTGCGGCGGACCAGCTCCTGCCGCTGGTTTATGACGAGTTGCGACGACTGGCCGCCGCCCGGCTGTTGCAGGAAGACCCCGGCCATACACTGGAGGCAACAGCCCTTGTGCACGAGGTTTATCTCAAGTTGCTCGGGGGGGAGCAGCCGCGTGAATTTGTGAATCGCGGTCATTATTTTGCCGTGGCCGCTGAGGCGATGCGGCAGATCCTGATCGACCATGCGCGGCGGAAATTGACCGTTCGCCACGGGGGACAATGTCAACGCCTCGATGCCCCCCTCGAACTTGCCGGGGAAGACCAGGATCCGGCAACCACACTCGCCATCGCCGAGTTGCTCAACCGGCTGGCGGAAAAACATCCGCGTGCGGGGCAAGTGGCCAAATTGCGGCTCTGCCTGGAGATGACGTTCCGGGAAATCGCGGCCGCTCTCGACCTGTCAGCCGACACCGCCGAAGCCGACTGGGCCTACGCGCGGGCCTGGCTCAAACGGGCCTGGCAATCCGGGTAGCCCGAATTGGCGCGGGCCCAATCAACAGGTTTGGGCGGCCCGGGTTTGGCAACCCCAGGCCCCCCGCTGATCGCCATTCGGGAAAAATCCTGTCTTCAGGGGTCCGGCCGGCCGGTAATCCGGAATATCCTCACGTGGGTCAGCAACCGGCCCCCGGGCCGAATCCTGGCGCTCCCGACGGAACTTCATGAAAACCAGCCAGGATTTTTCCCGGCATCGGGCTGAAAATCTCGCTTGGTTGATCGGGGCACGCACACAGCCGCTTTCAGGAAACCGGTTTCCCAATGACCGAGCAGGAAATTTTTGCCGCTGCGATACGGCTGGCATCGGATCAGCGCGAGGCGTATTTGCAGTCGGTCTGCGGGAAGGACTCCCTCTTGCGACGTGAAGTGGACGCGCTTTTGAAAGCCCACGACGACACGGGAGGGGTCCTCGCCGACTTCGAGGCTCGCGGCCTGGTTTCTACCCTGCTGCCCGGAGACAAGACGGCTCCCGGCACCATGATTGGCGGGCGCTACAGGCTGCTGGAAGGGATCGGCGAAGGTGGAATGGGAACCGTCTGGCTGGCGGAGCAGAAAGAGCCGGTCAAACGGCGTGTCGCTGTCAAGCTGGTCAAACCCGGCATGGACTCCCGTGCGGTGCTGGCCCGCTTCGAGGCCGAGCGGCAGGCGCTGGCCGTGATGGATCATCCGAACATAGCCAAAGTCTTCGACGGGGGAGTGACCGAACAGGGCCGGCCCTTCTTTGTGATGGAACTGGTCAGGGGGATTCCACTCACCGAATACTGCGATCAGGCCCAGTTGTCCGTTCGCGAGCGGCTGGAACTTTTCGGCCAGGTCTGTTCAGCCGTGCAACATGCGCACCAGAAAGGGATCATTCATCGCGACCTGAAGCCTTCGAACATCCTGGTGACGGAACACGATGGCCGGCCGACGGCCAAGGTGATCGATTTTGGGCTGGCCAAGGCACTGCATGGGGCCAGTTCGCTGACCGACCTCTCGTTGCACACTTCATTCGGCGCCGTGGTGGGGACACCGTTGTACATGGCTCCCGAGCAGCTCGGCGCCAGCGCACTGGATGTCGACACCCGGGCCGATCTCTATTCCCTGGGTGTGATCCTTTACGAACTTCTGACGGGAACCACGCCCATTGAGCGCCAGCGCCTGAAGGAAGCGGCCTGGGACGAGATTCGCCGCATCGTCCGCGAAGAAGAGCCCCCCAAACCGAGCACACGGCTTTCGTCGGGCGATTCACTTCCCGGAATCGCCGCCCGGCGGCACACGGAACCGGCACGCCTTTCCAGGCTGGTGCGTGGCGACCTCGACTGGATTGTGATGAAAGCGCTGGACAAGATCCCTTCGCGCCGATACCAGTCGGTCGCGGATTTTGGAAGGGACGTCACCTGTTTTCTCGCCGGAGACGTGGTCATCGCGCGACCTCCCTCCACCAGGTATCGTATCGGCAAGTATGTCCGACGGCACAAGGGCCTTGTGGCCAGCGTCGCCGCCCTTCTTTTTCTCGGTCTATTGGCCATCGCCGGCACGACGTTGGGGATGTTTCGCGCCAGCTTCATGGCAAAGGAACGTGATGGATGGGCCAGACAGGCCCAAGCCGAAGCCCGACGGGCCGAAGAAAATGCCGGACTTCACGAATTGGCAGCGCGAGAAGCCAAATCCGCACTGGAGACGATCGAGGCCAACCTCGCTGGCACCAGTTATTACTACCAGATGGCGATCGCACGATGGGAATCCAACCGAACCGATGAAGCACTTGGGTTTCTGGAGAGAATTCCCGCCAATCGTCGGCGGTTCGAATGGTACCTGGCCAAGAACGAATTCGACGGACCGCGGCTGGTGGTTGGTGAGGATGGCTTGGTGGGCGTCCGCGATCTCTTGAGTCGCAGCGCGCACTGGACCATTGAGACATTCGGAGGCCGTGGAGAAGTCAGGCTCTGTTATGACGGCACGCGACTGCTTTGCCGAACCGTATTCAATGGACAGCTCCAGTTGCTGGATTTGGCCGATGGAAGGCGGGTCTGGGAAGACAATGCTCAAGGGCCTTCGACGGCCTGCACAACAGTTTCAGTCGAAGGAACCGTCCGGCTCTGGGAGAAAACCGGTGATTTGTTGACCACTTGGGACTTGAGCTCCGACGGAACGAAAAACGCCGCTGGTGATGCAATCGCCTTCTTCAGCCCGACAACGAAGTTGTTTGCCGTTCATCCTGATGGCACTATGATCGTCACTTTGGAAGAGTCCGATACACCGTTTAAACACAAGCTGTCCCTCTGGAGCGTTTCGCCCAGGAGCCTGGTTTGGTCGAAAACGGCCGATTCCGGCACCAGGCTTGCGTTCAGCCCGAAGGGCTCGCTGATCCTGAAGAGCTATTCCCGCAGGATGGAAGTTTACAACACCAATAGCGGTGAACTGCTCTACGAATTCGATCAGGACAGGTCGGATTTCCCGGTCGCATTCAGCCCGGACGAATCCCGGTTTGCAGTCAAGACGGGCGATGATCATGAAACGAAACTGATCAAGCTTTTTGACGCCCTGTCGGGCAAGGTCGTTGGTGTTCTGGGACCCTGGCGCCAGGACTGGGGCACACCAGCCATGGACTTCAGTCCTGACGGAAGCCTTGTTGCCGGACCAGGCCAGGGTGATGCAATCGATATCTGGGAGGCCGGAACGGGTTACAGAATTCAAACTATCAAAGGGGCTGGGGTGGCTGGGTCCCTGGCTTTTTCTCCGGATGGGTCATTTCTGGTGGTAAACGGGTCCCAGGTCCTGGACGTATCGCGCCCGGTCGGATGCCGTTATCTCCATTGGGATGAACAACACCAGGACGCAAAGATTCTCAATGTCACCCGGGACGGCTCCCGGATCGTGACCCGGGGCATCGATCGCGGCTATCGACACGCGGTAACGGTCTGGGATACGACCACGGGCGAAGCCGTCTGGTCGCGATGCGCACAAGACAATCGCCCATTCGATGACAGCACTACCAATGCGTTCTTCAGTCCAGATGAAGCGCGACTGATTTCAATTGACAACTCGGGAACTCTGGCGCTGTGGGACGCGCATGCCGGTCAGCTGCTGACAACGATCCCCGGCCTTGAGCGTGCTTTTCCGGCCTGCGGTTTCAATACGGAGGGTTCGCAACTAATCGTCGCGCATGATGACGGCTTCTGGTCGCTCTGCGAAACGACTGCTGGT
Organism: Planctomycetota bacterium; assembly: GCA_031405895.1. Lineage (GTDB taxonomy): Bacteria > Planctomycetota > Planctomycetia > Pirellulales > Pirellulaceae > BJ22. Next base: position 10,653 of record JANOFL010000068.1, on the reverse strand, counting down.
CGGCAAGTGTCGAAATTCAGGGGAAAAGACCCGGTGATCATTGGCATCGCATTCACGCCGGATCAGAAAGCCGTCGTTACGATTGGTTCCGAAGGGACGCTGGAGCGATGGGATTTGGCAACAGGAAAGTCCAACCTCGAGCTCACACCGTTCAAAGGCACAACGTCAGATGGATTCCTGGTGGGCTGTCAATTCTGTTTCACGCCGGATGGCGACAGGACCATCGTCGTGTCGCCAAGGGACGGACGGACAGCTTGCATTGATTTGGCTCATGCCCGTGTTGGATGGACGGCGCCTTTTGGGATAGTGCGCGACGACACTCCGCACGCGATCAGTCCGGACGGCATGTGTTTCGCGATCGTGCAGGCGGACGGCCAGGTGCTGCTGGTGGATGTGAGGACTGGCAAGTCACTCAGGATGCTCGGCGAACGGACCGGTGAAACACCACTAATGTCTTTCAGCCCGGACAGCTCGCGAATAGTCACGGGGCATCCGCGAGAAAATGTGGTCAAGTTGTGGGATGTAGCGACCGGCGAAGAACTTCGGTCACTGGAAGGCCCTCCGGGAGGAATTGAGTTTCTGGAATTCAGTGGCGACGGGGAGTCGTTGTGGGCAGTTGGAAACGGCGGCATCAGGCGCTGGGAAGCCACGAGGCGGCGCGAAGTCTATCAGCTCACCGGACATTCCACACGGGTGGAGGGGGCGTTTTTCAGTCCCGACGGAAGCCAGGTCATCTCGCGGGACAGCGACAATGTCGTGAAGCTCTGGGACGTGGCATCCGCCAGCACACTTTGGTCGCGTGCCTTGTCATCTGCCGACGATCTCGAGTTCATCAGCTTTGACACGACCGGAAAGAAAATCATCGTGCAACCGGCCGACAAGCCTGCCTGGTTCCTCGACCTGGAGAACGGCGAAGATTTGGCCGGCGCGCCGGCGCAGGAACCTTGCTCGCCTTTGTTGGATGTCTCCCACGAGGCATGGAAGGTGAAGCTTTACCAGAACAGCATCGAGTTGCGCGATGGAATGTTTCACCAACGACCGGAAAGGCAGGCGATGTTGAGGGAGTTGCTGGCGGACAAACCCTGGTGGCACCGGGAGAAGGCGGATCAGGCCGAGTCAGAAATGAACTGGTATTCCGCGACGTTTCATCTGGCCAGCCTGGCAAGGACGTTTCCTGACGACATGCTGGTCCGGAACAGGCTGACCACTGCCGCCAGGTCTTTTCTGGCCCGTTGCCAGGATCAATCGGTTGACGGGAAACGCATGTTGGCGCCGCTCTTGAAGGACCTGTCGATATCATTCGATCAGGTAGAGGTGTTCGTCAACAATCCAGAATACAGTCTCATACAAACGCAACTGGCGAAATGGAAAGAGACCATCGAAACCGACGGCGACTCCCAGCGGCAGTTGGTCGTTCGAACGCTGCGGGATTGGCAGAATAATCCGCACCTGGCCAGCATCCGCGAACCGGCAGAACTCGCCCGACTCACCCAGGCACAGCGGGCCGAATTCAGGAAGTTCTGGCAGGACGTGGCCGACCTCCTGGAAAAGGCTTCGTCTGACAACCGGACCGGAGGGAACCTACCATGAACGAAAAGGGATCCTTGCCAGCGCCGCTGACGTGGGCGACCCGCCGCAACCATCCGGAGGTTGTTGAGCTTCTGAAGGGCTAGCAGTCCCCGAAAAAGTAGAAGGCACATTCCATGTGCCGTTTTGTTCCCGTCCGCTCGCTGACGGCACATGAAATGTGCCTGCTACTTTGGGAGAACCGCGTCAGGCGTTGAGGCTGGCTTCGTAGACCTGGTAGGTCTTGTAGCGGTGCAGCGGGAGGGCCCGGTCGAGGGCGTCCATCGAAGCCAGATTGTCGTCGGCGATCCAGCCGAACTCCCAGCGCAAATAGTTGGGCCACAGGTCGGTCATCGATTTGGTCACGAGGGCCGCGATTCCCTTGGCCCGGATCTCGGGATCGACGCCAAGCGCGATCAGGCGGACTTCGGGAATCCGCTTCAGCCAGAACGCCAGTTGCGGCAGACGGATCCAGTCCGGCCGGCCCCAGCATTTTTTAATCGCCCAGTTCACGTTGGGGATCGAGATGTTGTAGCCCACCAGCCGGCCTTCGAGGTACGCGCCGATCACCGTTTGCGGGTTGATGATCCGCTTGAGCTGGCTGACGTTGAACTCCAGTTCGGCCTCGGTCAGTGGCACGAAGCCCCAGCCCTGGCTGCGGATGACGTTGCCGATCCGGTTGATGTCGCGAAGCATCGGCTCAAGCGTCGCCCGTGTTGCCGAACGGATCACGAGGTCGGGGAAACGCTGTTTCAGCCGCAGGCTGAGTTCGCCCAGCCGCGCAAAGCGGATCATGCCGGCCTCGTAGTCGGCCTCGCGAGTGGTCAGGAAGCTGAAAAACTGCTTGACCGGCTGGAATCCGTAGCCGGTCAGCAAGCCGTCGTAGTAGCGTGGCGTGTGGCCCATCATCACGAACGGCGGATGCTCGTTGCCCTCCAGCAAAACTCCAAACTCGCTCTTCATCGACGGGTTGACCGGCCCCCGCACGCGGTCGCAGCCTTCGTCGCGCAGCCAGCCACAGGCCGTGTCCAGCAACAGGCGGGCGACGTCCGGATCGTCAGGCGATTCGAAGAACCCAAAGAACCCCATCCGGTCCTGGTAGTGCGAATTGTGAAGGTCATCCACGACGGCCACGATCCGGCCCAGCGGTTGCCGGCCGCGATAGGCGACCCAGACTTGCCGCCGGGCATGTTGGTAGAACGGATGCCGGGCTTCATCGAGCTGCAGCCACTCCATGCTCTTGAGCGGAATGACGGCGGCCGGATCCTCGCGATAGCGGTCGCGCTTGACCTGGTAAAAGTCGGCCCGCTCACGGCGCGATGCCACGGTCCGGATCCTGAGCGGAAGCGATGCGGGCATGGCGGATGGTGTCCCTTCGATCGTGCGTTCGGCACGGGTTTCCCGGCCGCGCCGAAACGCCCGACCGAAGGTCTCCACTTCGTGCGGGGTCAGATGGCCCGCGCACCACGCAGGTGACCGGCGCACAGCTCGTGATCGGCGGCAAGCTTGTGAAGCCTCAGTGTAACGCATGGAGGTCTTCCTTTTGAAAAACCCCGCGCGTGAAGTACATGAAACGCGAACGGGTGCGCGACATCCATGGCTGGATTGCTTTGTGGTTTGGATTGCACGCGATCGTCCATGCGTTCTCGTTGCGCAGACGCCCCCTCCCCCCGCCCTCCCCGCACCGCCCAAAGCTGCGGCGTGGGAGGGAGCCGAAAAAGAAGTTGTGTTGACTCCCCGCATCGTTCAGAGCAGCGGCGTGGGAGAGAGCCGGAAAAGAAAAACTGGTGCCGCCGCCAGTTGTTGAAGTGAAATTTTCAATCCGCGAAACGCATCCTGAGCGATTGCGCGACAAAGGCGTGACGGTTGATGTTGCCATCGCAGCAGCATTTCTGCTAACGCCTGCTCAGGCCGTGCAGTCCCGCAAAGGAGCAACCCATGCATGCGTTCGTTTTCTCGCGAGTCACAACTTTTGGGCCGTTGTCGGTGGTCTCGGCAGTCGCCTTGGCCATGCTTTCCGTAACGTCATGGTCTCAGGAACCGGGCTGTCACACGGACGCGGCTTGCCCAGTTGCCGCCATCCTCCCAGCCAGTTGCGTCGAACCTGCTGCTGACGAGCCCGATGCACTCATGCACACTGCCCAGGTTCGGATTCTCCGCGGCTCGATTGATGACATGCTGAAACTGCTGTCCGGCACAGAGGACGAGCAACTGCAAAAACTGTGCGACCAGATTTCGACCGGCAAGCTCGCAATGGACTCCTCCAATCCGTCGGCAACCGTAGACCGGCTGCTGGAGAACGCGCGATCGGCCGGCAAGTTCGCGATGGATCCCTCCATTCCGTCGGCGACCGTGGAACGGCTGCTGGAGCGCGCGCGAGAGGGTTCCGTCGAAGTGCTTGTGGCTCCGAGGATAAACTGTCTGGACGGCCAACAAGGCGAAGTGGCGATGGGAACCGCGCCTCCCCACCCACTTGAGTCACAGCCGGAATGTCCGCCTCCTCCGAAAGGTCAAACCGGGTTCCCTGCGCATGCCTCGCTGAGCCTTTCTCTTCGCCCGCAACTCTGCTCGACGGAGGACGGGAGTTCACGGCTGAACGTGGAAGCCAGCTTCCAGCTCTCAGGCTGGCGCGAAACGGTCCTCGGAGGCAAGCCGGTCCATCCGGTCCAGACCGACCCAACGCTGCTCGACTTCGAGACGCGCAGGGTGAGAACAGGTTTCCATTCTGAGCCGGGTTGCTGGTGTTGCCTGTTGGTGAAGAACAAATCGAGCTTTCCCTTTGAACCGGTTGACGTCCAGTCGTTTGACGACGCGGACAACCCCGGCGCGGAGCCGTGGAAGGAAAAGAGCCTGACGCTGGTCCTGATCCAGGTAGAGGTTCGCGGCGAAGACTGATTTCGCCAGAATTTCTGTCACGAACCGGAAGTTCGTCCGTATTTCAGCCGGGACGTGTGGCTTTGGTCGTGCGGCCCGGTTTTCTTTTGCGCCGGCCGTGAAACGCCGGACTGAATCATTGCCCATTCTGATCGGGCACCATCCGGGAGGCCGTTGCTCATGCGAACGCCACACTCTGCGAAAACTCTGATTTCAGCTGTCCTGCTGGCAGCCTGCTTGCCGGGCCTGACAAAGGCCTCCGACCATCTCGACGCGCCGGCGATCACGATCGACGGCCGGATGGACATCAACGACACCTACATCTTCCAATCCACCGACGCGGCCAACAGCACGGCCATGATCATGACCGTCAACCCGGCGGCGGGAATTCTCAGCCCAACAACGTTCAGCTCACAGACGGCCTACATTTTCGACATCGACCGCAACGGCAACGGGGCCGCGGATTTCTCGCTGATCATCCGTTTTTCAGCACTGAACCGGCTCACCGGACGGCAGAACGTGACCGTGCGGTTCAAATACGGAACGACTGAGGTCTTCGCGGGGAGCGGCGTGACGGGCCAGAACATCAGCCTGCTCGGCGGCGGCAAGTTGCGGGCCGACCTGTTTGATGACCCGTTCTTTTTCGACCTGCTCGGATTCCAGAACGGTTTCAATTTTACCGGGATGGATTTCTTCGAAGGCTTCAACACCAGCGCGATCGTGGTCGAGATGCCCCGCAGCCGGATCGCCGGGGTGAACAACATCTCGCTCGTCGGCCGGACGACGGTGCTCGGTGTCCAGAAAGACCGTTTTGGCCGCCCCGCGATCAACACAGCGCTGATCCCCTCGGGCATGAAGGATTTCTTCAATGCCACACTGCCGCAGAATGACATGACCAATTTTGGCCTGACGGTGCGGGACCGGATTGAGGAGCTCTCGGGCGACGCGGCCTACGCCGAGATGCTGACGATGGTCCTGCTGCCCGACACGCTGACCTTCGACCAGTCCAGTTCGGCGGGATTTCTCAACGGAAGAAAACTGGCCGACGACGTGATCGACGCCGAGCTGAACCTGCTCACCCAGGGCGCGGTGACCACCGACATGGTCGACGCGAATGACCGGGCGTTCTCGAGCCTGTTCCCGTTCCTGGCGTCGCCAAACTGAAACGACTCAGTCGTGACAGAAATCGCCGGCCTTAACTCGTGCTCGTACTCAGTCCCGGCGCGCCGGGACGGTACTCGTAATCGTACTCCTCCTCCTCGATGGCTGCTCCTCGCGAGTACGAGTACGCGTACCGACCTGACGGTCTGAGTACGAGTACAAGATGCATGGCGGCATCGCAAACCGGACGCTAGCGCGTGCCGGCTAAACTGACCAGACCCGGGTTGCCGCCATGAAGATCTGCATCGCCACACCATTCAAGGCAATCGCGCTGCTGGTCGCCTGCCTTTGGATTGTTGCAACGGCCAGGAAATCAGGTGCCCAGGCAGCCGAATCGACGGCGACAGTCGGTCCCCAGTTGACGGTCGGCCCTGCGCTTCTCTCAGCGACGGAACCGGCCGGCGACGTCCGCCTCGAGTTCATTCCGACCGCCGATGCGATCCGCAAGATGGAGGACCGGATTCGTGCCAACCCGGCCGACCACTTCAGCATGGTAATCGCGGCCCAGCTTTACCTCCGCGACGGTCGCGAAACCGGGCAACACGCCAGTCTGGAAAAAGCCGAGGGCTGGCTGCGGCAGGCGTTGCTGGTCGATCCGGAGAGCAAGCCGGCCCACGCCTGGCTCGTCCCGGCGCTCAATTCCCGGCACAAGTTCCGCGAGGCACTCGAAGTTTCAGAATCCGCGTTGCGTTTCGCCCCCGGCAACGAACTGATTCTCTCGGCTCGCGGCGACGCGTATCTGGAACTGGGCGAGCTGGACAAGGCCGACGCGATTTTTCAGTCCCTGGCTAAAACCGTCCAGACGCCAGGGATGCTCGCGCGGCTCGCTCGCGTTGCCGAACTGCGCGGCGATCCGGAGCTGGCTGTCCGGCTGGTGACGAAAGCACTGGAGGAATCGGCCCGGCTCGAGGAGCGCCCCCAGACGACGGCGTGGTACGAGTACCGGCTCGGTACGCTCTGCTTCGACCAGGGACAGCTTGATGCGGCAACCCTTCATCTGGAGGCCGGGCTGAAGCGGAATCCCGACGACCCGAAAATGCTGGTCGCAATGGCCCGGGTCCGAATGGCGGCGGGAGAACTTGCCGACGCCCGCAAGCTTTACGAACAGGCCGTCTGGAAGAACAATTCACCGGCGGCGATGGCCGAATACGCCGGGCTTCTGCGGAGGATGGGCCAGCCGGCCGATGCACAGAAGTGGATCGACAACGCCGACCGGTTGATGGAGCGGGAGCTTGCGACTACCGGTTCGGCCCACCGCCGCGACCGGGCTTTGTTTCTGCTCAACCACGACCGGCGGATCGACGAAGCCCTGAGCCTGGCCCGGGCCGACTTTGAGGCCCGTCAGGACGTTTTCGCCCGTGACACGCTGGCGTGGGCCTTGCACAAGAATGGTCACACGGCGGAGGCCTTGCAGCAGATTCGCGTAGCCCTCGCGCCGGGCACGCGCGACGCGACCCTCTACTTCCACGCCGCCGAAATTGCCCGTGCCGGCGGCGATTCAGGCCAAGCCGACCAGTGGCTGGCCCAGGCCCGCGCGATCAATCCGCACGCCCTGTGCCTGGACTGATCCTTGGCGATATCGCCGGACGCTAGAATATCGACGGACTTTCCGTTGAATTCGCGGCGGCGGCATGGATCTCTTTTACCAGAGCGAGCAGAAGAACCTCGCTGCTGCCCGGCCGCTGGCGGCGCGGGTGCGGCCGGTGCGGCTGGAGGAGTTTGTCGGGCAGGGGCACCTGCTTGGGCCGGGCAAGCTGTTGCGGCGGCTGATTGATGCCGACCGCGTGGGGAGCATGGTTTTCTTTGGGCCACCCGGTACCGGGAAAACGAGCCTCGCCCAGCTGATTGCGCGCGCTACGAAACGGCACTTTGAACAGCTCAACGCGGTCCTCCACGGCGTCAAGGAACTGCGCGAAGTACTGACGGCGGCGCGCGACCGGCTGGCGACGGGAGCCGGCGGGACGCTGCTCTTCATCGACGAGATCCACCGCTTCAGCCGGACCCAGCAGGATGCCTTGCTGGCCGATGTCGAGGAAGGGATGGTCGCGCTGATCGGGGCGACGACCAGCAATCCGTTCTTCTCGCTCAGCCCGGCCCTCGTCAGCCGCGGGCATTTGATGGAGTTTCAGCCCCTTGAAAACGCCGACATCGTGGCCCTGCTCGAGCGGGCCATCGCCGATCCGGATCGCGGCTTGGGGCGGTATCGAGTCGACGTTGAAGCCGGCGCGCTGGACTGGCTGGCCGCGATCAGCGACGGCGACGCGCGGCGGGCGCTGTCTGTTCTCGAGACTGCCGTGCTCAGCACGTCGCCGCCGGTGACGCTGACTGCCGATCTTCTCCGCGAGTCGATGGCCACGCGGGCCCAGCGCTACGATCACACCGGCGATGAACATTACGACTCGGCGAGCGCGATCATCAAGAGCATTCGCGGCAGCGATCCCGACGCGGCGATTTACTGGCTGGCCCGGATGCTGGAAGGGGGCGAGGATGTCCGCTTCATCTGCCGCCGGCTGGTGATCCTCGCCAGTGAAGATGTGGGCAATGCCGACCCGGCCGCGCTGCCGATGGCCGTGGCCTGCTTTCAGGCTTGCGAACAGGTCGGTTTGCCCGAATGCCAATTCGCCCTCGCCCAGACAGTGCTCTACCTTGCGATTGCGCCAAAGAGCAACTCGGCGACCACGGCGATTGGTGCGGCCCGCCGCGACGTCCGCGAGCAGGCGGTCTTGCCCGTGCCCAAACACCTTCGCGATGGCCACAACGCTGGCAACCGCTCGCTCGGACGGGGCGAAGGCTATCAGTACGCCCACGATGCGGCCAACGGCGTCGCGGCCCAGGAGTACCTCGGCGTCGATCGCGAATACTGGCATCCCGTTGACCGCGGTTCAGAAGCCGCCTTCGCCCGCCGCCTCGCCGAACTTCGTAAGGTGCTCAAAGGAATGTAGAGCAATTGTCCCCAATTGCTCGTCTGCCAACGATGCAGAGCCCAACTGTGGCGGGTCCCGAATTGCTCGTCTGGCCGACCGGATAAAGGCAGGAGATTGCGCGGTCGAGCAATTGGGGACAATTGCTCTACACTCTTGCCAGCACCCGTCGCTGGCATCGCAACTGCTCTGGAGCCGCGCGGTCGCTTCTTCTAATCTCCGTCGCGCAAAGTTCCGGTCGGATCGGGCAGCGGCACGCCCAGCCAGTGTCGCAGCTCGATCGCCACGAATCCGAGCAGGGTCAATACCAGCAGGATCACGGCGAGCCGGCGCAGCCACAACGGCTTGGTCGACCAGGGAGCTTGCGGTGTTGTCGTGATGTAGTCGCCGCAAACCGGACAGCGGACTGAGTCCTCGTGGACGTCCGTGCCGCAATGCGGGCAAGCCACCACCGGCTCGTTTTCGTCCTCCATCACGTCATCGCTGGTTCCGTCCTCATCGTCCGGCCAGTCCTCCAGTTCATCGTCCTCGTCGTCTGACCAGTTCATCGTGCGGCTCCGGAGTTGCACGGTTCCCAACCTGACCGCGGGCGATCCAGCCTGACGGGTCAGGCGGCGCGGGGCAAGCCTTTCCGGTCCAGGGAGTTCAACCGTGCATTCTGCCAAGAATACCGTTGTCGCGATCCTGCTGCTTGGCGTTTCGTATGGCGTCTACCAGGTGATCAACGCGCCAGCTGGCGGCGACCCGCTGGCGGGGCTGATGCGAATGAGCGGCGATTCGGATGCGAATGAAGGGCCGGCGACAACTTCTGATGATGACGACTGGAACACGGCAGCACTCCCGCCGCCCCCATCGACTTTTCCGCCCCTGACCGCCGGCCGGACGCTGGATGAGCCGTCCGCTCCGGGTTCGGCACCCGCACCGGCGATCAGCGCGATTCCCGCACTCAATCCGGTCCGCCAGCCGCTTGATGTGCCGCCAGTGGCCCCGTCGTCGGCCTCGATTACGTTGCCACCGCCGGCCAGTTCAACCGTGCCCACAGGTTTGACCGGACAGCCCGGCAACAGCGGCACATCCGCCTTCAACGCACCGCTCGACGACCGGCTGACCCAGGTACCCGCAAAGCCCGAGTTTGCTGCCAGCCAGCTCCAGCCAGTCCCGGCATCATCGGCGGGTGCCTTCGTGACGGCACCTGTGGCGGGCGGATCGTCGTCGGCGTCATCTCCGGCTTCCATTGACGCGATCTGGCCGGTGGTCGAGCAGAAAGTCACCGCCGGCGATTTTCGTGGCGCTCTGGAGACACTGACTCCGTTGCACGGACAGGTTTCTTCTTCGGATCCGTCCCGCGTCCGTCTGAACGAATGGCTCGACGCGCTCGCCGGCAAAGTCATCTACTCGGTCGAACACCACCTCGATCCGGTTCCCTACATCGTCAAGTCCGGCGACACGCTCGACTCCATCGCCCAGGCGTGGTCGGTGCCTGCCCAGCTGGTCTACAACGTCAACCAGCAAAAAATTCCCAATCCGATTGAACTGACACCGGGGACCGAACTGAAACAGGTTCGCGGCCCATTCCATGCCGTGGTCCATGCCGGGCAGCAGGAGCTGACGCTCTATGTGAACAGTCTCTACGCCGGCCGCTTTCCGCTGGCCACTGCCTCGGCCGGCCTGGCCAGCGGCAACTGGCAGATCGCGGACAAGAAAGAAGCCGGCCACACTTGCGGCCCGTACTGCCTCCAGCTCAACCAGCCCGGTCTCGCTCTCCACGCCGCCGACGCCGCCTCCAGCACATCCAGCGGAATCGCCTTCCATTCCGCCGACGCGAAGGACCTCTTCAACATCCTCACCGTCGGCTCAACGGTCAGCATCCGGTAGAGCAATTGTCCCCAATTGCTCCGTCCGAATGTGTTGGCTGATTCGTGGCGACGAAGCTCCCGCTTTGTCGTTACTTGCCATGCCTTTCGCCCCGGAGGCATTTGCACACTTCCGATCCATTTCCCGCTTCACGCCCCAAGCCTGACAGCAGGCAACGACAAAGCGGGAGCTTTGTCGCCACGGAAGACGCCGAACCACCGACAAACGCCGCCTCCGGTCTGCCATAATTGGCGGCTTTCCAGAAAACGACCGGAGT
>JANOFL010000338.1:0-9780 GCA_031405895.1 Planctomycetota bacterium | reverse complement strand
TTTTTTTGTTTTTAAAATTTTTTTATTTGTGGGTGGGCTGGCCCCCTTCCGCTACCTAAACCGCCCTTCGTCAGGTGCTGAACGAGTTGCCGCAACCGCAGGAGCGCTTGGCATTCGGATTGAGGAACTGGAAGCCGCGCTGTTCGAGGCCGTCGTGATAGTCGACGCTGGTGCCTTCGAGGAACAAGGCGCTCTTGCGGTCGACAACCACTGGCACGCCGTGCTGTTCATCGCGTGTGTCGTTGGCTTCGTCGTAGTCGGTGGCGATGTTGAGGCTGTAGTTCAAGCCACTGCAGCCGCCACCAACCACTGCGACCCGCAGCACGGCTTCCTCGCCATAGCCGCCATCGGTGATGAACTTCTTGACTTCCACCGCAGCTTTTTCAGTCAGTACCACACTCATCGCTATCAGCTCCCCGGTTCAGGACAGGGCCGGTTTCAAACGCCAGCCTTTTCACGGGCGGTCAACCGGAGGATTCCGGTTCCTGGATTGCCGCTCCATGCCATTTTTCACGCTGGCCCGCGATTGTCCAGCCCAAACGGCTGTTCGGCCCGTTTGATGCGAATTCCGGAACTGGAGAGTGCCGCTGGCCAGCCAACCGGCGAGTCAACCCGCGAACCGGCGCAGGCGACGATACGAGCCGGAAATGAGTTCTGCGGCCCGGTCGATTTCGGTTTCCGTGTTGAAGCGACCGAGGCCGATGCGGAGGCTGCTGCGGACCTGGTCGGCGGAAAGCCCGAGGGCCAGCAGCACGTGGCTTGGCTCGCTGCTGGTGGCTGTGCAGGCGCTGCCGCTCGAGATCGCCAGCTGCGGAGTCTGGACCATCAGCGAATGCCCGTCGCAGCCAGGCAATTGCAGGTTGAGGTTGCCGGCCAGCCGCCAGTCGGGCTGGGCCAGGTCCGGGCCGTTGAGGACGACGTCCGGAATGGCCGCTTGCAGCTGGTTCCACAGGCGGTTGCGGAGGGCGGCGATGCGCGTTGTTTCTTCGGCCATCACGTCCACGGCCAGCTCGAGTGCCCGGGTCAGGCCCACGATGCCGGGCACGTTGAGCGTTCCGCCGCGCCGGCCGCCTTCCTGCCCACCGCCGGTGACTTGCGGTTTCAGTCGAACGCGGCGGTCGCTGCCGCGGACGAACAACGCGCCCACGCCCTTCGGCCCGTAAAACTTGTGAGCCGAAAAACTGAGCAGGTCGATGTTCAGCAACTGGACGTCAACCAGGAGCCTTCCGGCCGCCTGCGTCGCGTCACAGTGAAGAATGACGCCCTGCTCAACGCACATCGCGCTGATCTCGCGGAGAGGCTGCAGCGCGCCGATCTCGTTGTTGGCCAGCATCACGCTGACCATGCGTGTGTCGGGACGAATCGCTTCACGCAGCCGGTCCAGCCCGACCAGACCTGCATCGGGATGACCGGCCTGGACCACGGGCAGGAAGCCGACCTCAAATCCGGATCGCTTGAGCTGCCCGAACGGAGCCAGCACGGATGGATGCTCGGTGGCGACCGTGAGAACATGCCCGCCCTCGAACCGGCTGCACGCTCCGATAATCGCAAGCTGGTTGCTTTCAGTCGCCCCACTCGTGAAGACGATTTCGCCCGGCCGGCTGACATTGAGCAAACGGGCAACGGTCGCGCGGCGTTCTTCGACCAGATCATGCGCCGCCTGACCCGCGCGGTGGGTCACGCTGCCGGCGTTGGCAAACTGGCCGTTAAAAAAGGGCCACATGGCTTCGAGCACTTGCGGATCGCAGGGCGTCGTGGCGTGGTGGTCGAAGTAGATCAGTGAATCTTCAGCCGGCATGACCAGTTTTCCCGGCGCGGGGGTGACCGTTCATGCGAAATGGAGCAGCTCCAGGATACGGACCTTGCTTGCGCTGCGGGATGGTATTGTCCGGACCTGCGACTGGTTGCGGGGTGTTTCCTGACAGTTCCAAAGCTGCCTGGTCACAGCTCAAACAGCGCCCGCAGGCAAATCTGGGACCACGATTCCAGCTGCTCGAAATCGTCTTTCATTTCGGCCAGCGTCACAAACCCGGCGTCGCCCATCGAGGGTTCGCGGGGAAAGACCGCTGGTTCGTCGAGGTCGAACAGGTGCACGATCCCCAGGTGAACCTGGCCGACGCTGGTTTCGTCGTCGTTGATCAGGCCGATGCAGGACTGGGAGGCAGCCGAGTCGATCCGGACTTCTTCGTCCAGTTCCCGCTGCAAACCCGTGCGGTAAGCGTCACTGCCCGGCCGGCCGGCGTCCAGCGAACAGATATGACCGCCGACGCCGACGCTCATCCGGGCGTCGAGCCGGGCTTCACCGCCCCCCATCCGGCGATAACGGAACAGCCGCGTCACCCCGTCGCCGTCCACATGCCGGAACAGGCAATACGGAATCAGCTGTTTGAAGGACGGGTTGCACTCCATATCGCCGCGCGGGCGAAATTCGAGCTGGTCGCTGCGGAGCAACCGCTCGACGTAACCCCCGGCTTCCCGCGAAAAACCCTGAAAATAGCCGCAATCGTAGAAGGCCCCGGTCGGGATGACGAGTACCTGTTCGGTTTCGACGATGGACATTGCGAATCCCCCTTTCGCAGCCAGATCCTCGACCGGGCTGATGGCCCGGCCAGGTTTGTCCATGCGATTGTACCGCCAGCGGAATGGATCGAAAGCCACCCGAAAAGGCGGGGAAAAACAGCAAGCGGGGCCGGAACATGGCAGTCAACGCACCGCCAGACGACTTGCCCGCCGGTCGGCTTCGACAATCGTCTGCAAGTGAATATCGACGATGTCTTCCACGTTGGGTGCGTAGCCTCCCGCCATCGCAACGGAAACGGGAATGCCGCAACCCAACAGCCAGTCAAGCACCAGTTCATCGCGCTGCCGCAAGCCCTCTTTCGAAAGCGCGAACTGCCCCAGCCGGTCGCCGGACCAGGGATCAGCCCCCGCCAGATAGAAAGCGAGATCCGGCTGGAACACCGCGAGAATCTGGTCCAGCCCACGCTCAACCGCGGCGAGATACTCCTCGTCGCCCGTGCCCGGCTCAAGTTCGATGTCGAGATCGCCCGCCGTCTTGCGAAACGGATAATTGCGGTTGCAGTGAACTGAAAAGGCAAACAGTGTCGCATCTCCCCTCGCGACAGCCGCCGTCCCATTGCCTTGATGAACGTCCAGATCGACGAACAGGACCTTGCGGACGCGCGGCCCTCCCTCCCAACCAGCCTGGACCGCCCGGGCCGCCACACAGACATCATTGAAGACACAATAGCCGCCGCCCGAGTCGGGCATCGCGTGGTGCGTGCCGCCGGCAAGGTTGATGCCGATGCCATCGCGCAACGCCGCCCGCGCTGCGGCGATGCTGGCCCCCGAGCTGCGACAGCTGCGCTCAACCATTCGCGCTGACCAGGGAAACCCGATCCGCCGGATTTCCCGTTCGTCCAGTTCGCCTTGAAAGACCCGGCGGACATACTCCGGATCGTGGACCCGTTCCAGCTCCTCACGCGTCGCTGCCACTGGAATCAGCAAACGGTTTCGCTCCAGCAGACCGGATTCGGCCACCCGCTCGCGCAAACGGCGGTACTTGGCCATCGGGAACCGGTGCCCGGCCGGAAGAGGCAGTTCAAACGTGTCGGAGTAGAAAAGGTCCATGGCAGTACGGCGATTCAACAGCAGACGTGGAATAGGCTTCCAGCCTGTCGCGTGGGATAGGCTTCCAGCCTGTCGACAGCTCCGGTTCCGGCCGACAGGCTGCAAGCCTATCCCACGTTCGGAAGCCTATCCCACATTCACCCCACCTGGGCAGCTTCGTCGAATGCAGACCGGGGGACCGATGTGGATCGCACATTCCACGTCGCTGACGAATTGGCCGTTTCCCAGACCACGATCTTTTCCACCGCCAAGTCGTAGCCGGGAACGCTGGCCAGGAGGCCGGGGGCGATCTCTTCTGCGAGGTAGCGGGCGATGCTCTCGGCGGTCGGGTTCCACGGCAACCGGTAAACCCGCGACGGCTCGACCTGGCGCAACGCTTCGATGGCCTGGTGATCGGCCTCCCAAAGCAACATGCCATGATCCCAGTGCTGTTCAATCCAGCCCTTAAAAAGGCGATTGATCACGGCGAAATCGACGACCCGGCCGAGGTCGTCCATCCCGTCCGCCGTGATATGGAACTCGACGACATAGTTGTGGCCATGCAGGTTGGCGCACTTGCCTTCATGGTGCAACAGGCGGTGGCCCGCGCAGAATTCCACCTTGCGCATGACGGTCACACTCATGGTTCAGTTCCGTTGGAACGCGGCTGAAGTTTGGGATTGTCGAAATGCCGGCGGGCATCGCGTTGCGTTTTTGTCGCCAGACCCTCGACCAGGGCATCATTCAAGTTGATTTGCATCTGGTTGGCAAGGCAAAGCAGCACGAACAGGATATCGCCCAGCTCTTCGGGAATCCGCTCGGCCGATTCGCCAGCCTTGAAGCTCTGATCGCCATACTTCCGCGACATCAACCGGGCCAGCTCGCCGACTTCTTCGACCAGCTGGGCGAGATTGGTCAATTCGGAAAAGTAACGGACGCCGATGGAACGGATCCAGTCGTCCACGGCGGATTGGGCGGCGTCGAGGGTGAGGGAAGGGCGCGGACCGGGTTGCGGCGAACCTGCTTCGTGATTGCGTTCGGTCAAGTGCTGCGTGCCCCCAATGGTTTGGTCGCCGTTGACTGGTGGGTCAACCACATTTTTCCCCCCTCACTTCCGGCCCGTCTCGTGCCGCCCAGTCCCCGTCGCTGACGCTTTTTGAAGTTGCGCTTTCAATACCAGCCCGCAGCGCAAGCAAGGCAAAAGCGGCCCCAATGCGGCTCCTTGCTTGCGCTGCGGGCTGGTATTCCTGCGGCAAAAACCGCTTAGCGCAACTTCAAAACTCAAGCTTCCGGCTCGTTTCACCCCCGGTCCCTCTCCGCCCTCCCAATGCCGCGGGGGGCGAGGGGAGCGATTGGCCGGGAGAGGCGGTCGACGAGCTGCTTCATGTCGTCTGGCAGCCGGTCGTCAAACCCGATGAACTTTCCCGACGCTGGATGCCTGAATCCGAGGCGTACAGCGTGCAGGGCGACACGCGTGAAACCGCTTTGATCGCGGGGGCCTCCCGGCACCGGCTGGCCCGTGTACTTCCGGTCGCCACAGAGCGGATTGCCTCGTTCCGAAAGGTGAATCCGGATCTGGTGGGTCCGGCCTGTCTCCAGCCGGCATTCAACCAGTGAGTAGCCCTTGAGCTGTCGCAAGGGACGAACATGCGTAACGGCCCGTTGTCCCGTGGAAGCCCGGGGATCGTCCGCCGCCACGCTGCCGCGCAGGCCATCGCCCCGATCACGGATCAGGATCGTCTCAATGGTTGCAGCCGCTGTTTCGCCAACCACCAGTGCCTGATAGACCCGCTCGATGGAATGGTCGCTGAACTGGGCAATCAGGTTCGCCTCGGCCGTCTCGGTGCGGGCGAAGACCATCAATCCACTGGTCTCGCGGTCGAGCCGATGGACCGGCAGAACACCACGCCCGACGTTGCTGCGGGCGGGAAGGGGCTGCGTCTGACGCCGGCGGGACGGGGGCGCGCCGGCGCTTCGCAGCGGTTGCACCGGCCCTTGCCGGGCCAGCAGTTCCGGCAACAGCTCGTCGAGCGTTGGCTGATGCTGTTTCCGTCGCGCGTTCCAGTGCCGCTCTTCCTCGTGCCGGACCGAGTTCATTCCCGGTGGTTTGACAACGACACCCACCTCCTGGTCGAAATGGACGATCCGGATATCGCTCATGCCGGGCAACGGAGCGCGGGATTCGCGAAAGAGCTTGACCACTTCACCCGCCTTGAGCCGGCGACCCACATCGAGGCAAAGGTTGCCATCGACCATCACATGACGGCTGGTGACCAGCTGGCGGGCAGCATTCCACGAGAGGCCGGGCTGCGCCGACTTGACCACAGCCGCCAGCGTCGATCCGGCAAGGCGGTCATCGACGTGCAGGATCTGCGAAGAATCGCGCGACCGTTTGGTGTTCACGACGGACTGACCAGCTTGCAGGGAGATGCACAGTCCCTGGTCGGCACTTTTCGCAGATAGGGCGAAAGTGCGCGAGAGGGGGCGGACGACAGGCTGGAAGCCCATCCCACGTTGACAGGCTGGAGGCCAGTCACACGTTGACAGGCTGGAGGCCAGTCACACCAGGATTGTAACTGGCGGGATCAAAGACAAGACCCGGGGCCAAGGACCTTGCTTGCGCGCTTTGAAGTTGCGCTTTGCGGTTTCTGCCGTGAAAATACCAGCCCGCAGCGCAAGCAAGGACCAGCTTAAGGGCTGTTTTTCCCTTGCTTGCGCTGCGGGCTGGTATTTGAGGAATTGGCCGGCACAGAGCCTATGCCACGCGGCGGGTATTCCCGGGGCCGGAGCGCTGGGCGAGCCGGTCGACTTCGGCCCGGCCAATCTTGAGAAAAGACGTATCGCCCTCGCCGGCACACTTAAGCATTACCACGCCCTTTTCCGAGAGCAGGCGCGGGACGTAGAACCAGCAGCCGGCGAGATCCGCCATCGACTCGCGAACCGAAACAATCAACAGGTCAACCTGCTGGATCTGGTTGGCAATCCGGGGCAGGGACGTGGCAAAGTCGCCGGGGAGCAGCCGGATTTTCGCGCCCGTTCTTGAGAGGCGGCGATGGGCCTCGATCAGGGGGTACTTCGCATCGCCCGCCGGCCGGCCTTCAAACAGGTCGACGCCGGTGTAACGAACCGGAGCCGCTTCGCCGCAACGCCGCTGGACGACCTGGATCAGCTGCTCGGCCCGCCGACCCGTTTCCAGTCCGAACTCGAGGATGTTGACCGGCAGCTCGCGGTTGGCGAAACGGTAGAGCATCCGGTCGGCTTCGGGTTTGCCGAACAGAACCAGTTTCCAGTAGCCCAGCGTCGAAAGGCGTTTCACGTTTGCTTCCCCAGTAACTGCTGTCGCCGAGTTCGGCGGTCCCGGCCCCGATGAATCGTTGCAGCCGGCACAACCGTTATCGTCGTTCATCGACATTTCCGGTCCGGATATTTCCAGGGATTCCTTGTTCACGGTTTTTGTCCGGTCGCTGATGGCTGGCTGAAAGCTGGCTGCCGTCAAAGTCCGCCCAGATTGACTTGCTGCCACCGCCGAAACAGCCGGGTCCCAATCTCGCGCAAGGATCGGACCGGCTGGCAGGTTGCAAACGTATAGTTCCGCGCGACAGGAACGACGGCCCCTTTCGCCCGAAAGCCGGGCATTGCCATCCGCCGTTCCCCGCTGCAGCGCGATGGACCCGGGCTGTGGAACTGGACCATTGATGGTCGTACTGGCGCCTTGCCCAGCCGGGACCATCAATGAGCCGCACCGAACCGCGAGGAAGCGAAACGCCGCGCCGCTTTGAGGCGTTTGAGCCAAGGCTTGCGCTTTCCGCCCATTCCATTGCCGACATCCCGGTCCAGCAGCAGGTGCAGCCCGAGACCGAACTGACCGGCTACCTCCAGCAGACTTCGGCCTGGACCGCCCAGGCGACCAACGCCGCAATCGAACATCTGCTGCAGGACTACGGCTTCAACGGACGCGGCCAGACGGTCGCCGTGATCGACTCGGGAATCGCGTGGGACCACTACGCGCTGGGCGGAGGCTATGGTGCCGGGCAGCGCGTGGTCGGCGGGTGGGACTTCGCCGAGAACGACGCCAATCCCTACGACGATGGACCGGCCGGATTTCACGGGACACATGTCGCCGGGATCATTGGCAGCGCTGCCGCCGGGACGCGCGGCGTGGCCAGTGGTGCCGACCTGGTTGGCCTGCGGGTCTTCGACGACGCCGGCCAGGGGAACCTGCAGTGGGTCGAACAGGCTCTCCGCTGGGTCCACGAGCATCGCGACGACTTCATCAACCCGATCACGACGGTCAACCTCTCGCTCGGTACGACGTGGAACTCGGCCAGTGTGCCCGACTGGGCAACGCTGGAAGAAGAGTTCGCCCAGTTGCGGCAGGACGGGATCTTCATTTCAGTCGCGGCTGGGAACTCTTTCGCCCAGTACGGAACTGCCGGCGTCAGCTATCCGGCTGCCAGCCCGCATGTGGTACCGGTCGCCAGCCATGACGCCGACGGCAACCTGAGCGACTTCAGCCAGCGCAACTGGCGCAGCCTCGTTGCGCCGGGCGAAAACATCCGCTCAACCGTGCCCGACCATCTTTTTGGCGGCACGCAGAACAACCAGTACCTCGCCGCGTCGGGCACCAGCATGGCCGCGCCGTGGGTCGCCGGGGCCAGCGCTGTCCTGCGCGAAGCCTATGAGTTCATGGGCCAGTCCAGCGTGAACCAGGACACGCTCTTCCAGCGGTTCCATGCTTCGGCTGACAAGGTTTTCGACTCGATCACGGGCGGCTGGTACTCGCGGATCAACCTCCAGCGCGCCATCTCGCAGGTTGTGACCGATTTGCACGGCGACACGGGGGCGGCGGCTTCCAGCCTTGGCATGATCAACGGCGGACTGGTCGTGGAGGGCACGATCGGGCGGGTCAGCGACGTCGACACGTTTGGTTTCACCGCCGGCCGCTCGGGGCGGATGACGCTGACGTTCGAGACCACCCACGCGATGCAAACCGTGGTCAGTTTGCTGGGCAGCGACGCGACCTGGTCCGGGAACACAGTCAGCTTCAGCGTCACGGCCGGCCAACAATACAAATTCGCCGTTTCAACCGGCGACGGAATCGGCCATTACCGGATGGCGGCCGAAATCAGCGGCGCGGCGGTGAATGCCGACTGGGGATCCGTGACCGACTCGATCAAGGCTGGCGTGCAGGTCAACGGTCCACAACTGTTTCAATTCAGCGCATCGCAGTCCGGATTGCTTTCGCTCGTCGGACGGGCGAATTCGGGCAACCTGACCTGGAGCGTGCTGGACGCCAACATGAATCCCGTTCATGGCAGTCCGCTCGGCAGCCAGGGTGGCCGGATCGATTTCGAGTCGGCCCAGGGCGAGACGTTTTTCCTCCAGCTGGAAGGAACCGGTTCCGCCGACTTGCGGCTGGTCAATCTGGTCGGACTCGATGCTGGCCAGCTCACAGTTCACGGCACGGCGGCGGCCGACCGGATCGAGATCGAAACCGGCGGCGGCTGGACTGTTGAAGTCAACGGGATCGCTTACCAGTTTGAGCAGCAGGACATCCAGTCCTTGCGGGTCCATGGCCACGGAGGCTACGACCGGCTGGACCTTGAACTCAGTCGCAATGGAATGACGGCAGCTTTGGGCCGTCACGGGTTGACGGTTTCGGGAGGCGGACTCGACGGATTCGGCAACTCGCTGGAAACCATCGTCGTGACGGCCACCGGCGGCAACAGCCAGCTCCTGATGGCAGGCACGTCGGGTAACGATGTCCTGGACAGTTCCGGCCAGACCACAGCGCTGCGCGGCGGCGACTACTGGAATTACGGCGTCGGCTTTGGCACAGTCGTGGCTGACGGCAAGGCCGGCATCGACCGGGCGGAACTGGCTGGCTCGACGGGCGACGACCGGCTGGGGGTCAGTCGCGACAGGGCCCAGCTGACAAACAGCGAGGGCCGGCTGGTCGCGGTTTCGTTTGAAAACGTTCGCTTTGCCGGAGGCAACGGAAGCGATCTGGTGAACCTGCACGGAACCGATGGCAACGACATCTTCTCGCTGGGCAAACATGGCTCGGCCGCGAATCTGGGCGGCACTGGCGTCAGTATCGTCGGGGCCGAACGGATCAACGCCCTGGGGCGGGGTGGGAGGGACGCGGTGACTTTCAGCGACACGGCCGGC
>JANOFL010000004.1:0-13017 GCA_031405895.1 Planctomycetota bacterium | reverse complement strand
TACCAGTTTCTGGACGATGTGGCCGACGTGGAAGGCTCAAGCCGCGAGACGGGCAAGTCGACCGGGCGGGACGCGGGCAAAACCACGGCCGTCACGCTGCTGGGTGCCGACGGCGCGCGCCGCCGCGGCCAGGAATTTCAGGAATCCGCGCTCGTCGAACTGGAATCCTTCGGCGCGCCGGCGGAGCTGCTGCGCGAAATCGTCCGGCACGCCAGCTGGGCAATCGAGTGAGTCCGGATCGCGGTCGCCATGGTCGCATTTCGCTCCGCGAAAGGAGCGTCCTTTCGCGGAGCGATAGGCGACACTGGGAGTGCCCTCCTCAATCGCGCCAGCGGAAAATGACCAGCGCGAGGACAAAGGTCCCCGCGCCCCAGAGCGACATGTTGAGCAGTTCCGGCCAGAGGGAAAACAGCGAGGCCCCTTCGTTCATCACGGCCCGCAGGGCATCGTTGAGCGGCGTCAGTGGCAGGGCGCGGATCAGCGGGTGGACGGATTCAGGGAACCGTTCCCACGAAAAGAAAATCCCGCAAAGCGTCCACATCGGCAGCATCACAAGATTCATCAGCCCCGACGCCGACTCGATCGTCTTGCAGCGGGCCGCGACCAGCAGTCCGATCCCGGAAAACTGGATCGCTCCGGTCAGGATCACCACGATCAGCGCCAGCCAGCTGCCGTAGACGCTGACGCCGAAGAAAAGCCACGAACAGGCGACCATCAGCACGATCTCGGGGATCATAAAGATCATCCGGCTGATGATCAGGCCCCACAGAAAATCGCTCCGCCGCATCGGGGTCGCGACAAACCGCTTGAGCAGCTTGCGAATCCGCAGGTCGACGATCGCGAAGCCGACGCCCCACAGACCGCCTCCCATCAAGCCCATCCCGATCAGGCCGGGGACCAGGAAATCGATGTAACGGCCGCCCGGCTCGCTGATGTGCTGGTCGGTCGTGGCCAGCACGTCGGCCCGCCCCGCCGCGACCTGAATTCGCCGGTCAATGTCCGAACGCAACTGGGCCGCTTCCGGCTGGGTCGGGTCGTAGAAGTATTCAAGGGCTTTCGCCGTGGTGTCGCTGGAGCGGATAAAGAGCGGGCTCTTGCCGGAGCGGAGGCGTTTGCGGCATTCTTCCTCAGGCAGGATTTCCGTCTGGAGGTGCTCGTCGCCTTTCAGCCACGTCGCGACCTGTTCCGCACCAGGGCCCGCGGCGATGTCGACGATGACGTCCTTGGCTCCCTGGTTCCGGAAGGCGATCCCGAGCACGACGATCATCAGGATCGGAAAGCCGTAGACCCAGAAAATGGCTTCCGGCTGGCGGACAAACTCGCGCAGCCGGGTCTCGACGATCATCCAGAGCGCGCTGGCGGAATCAGCACTCGTCCTGGTCAGGGTTTTTGGGCTGTCATTCATGGGCCAGCGCGCTCCCGGCTGGCTTCAGGACCGGATGGCTCAGGTACGGCTGTGACGCCTTCATCCGTCAAATGCCGGCCGGTCAGGCTGACGAAGACGTCTTCCAGACTGGCCTGCCGCGTCGCGAGGTTGGTCAGCCGGATGCCGGCGGCGGTCAGCTGTTCGACCAGCGGCGGAAGAACTTCGTGGGGTCGTTCGACTGTCAAAGTGACTTGCTGGTCGCCGTGGACAACCGACTCGACACCGCGAATGCCGGCCAGCAGCCGGGTCGCCGCTTCGGGCCACTGACCTTCCCAGGAAAGCTCGATCCGGTGCTCGGCACCAAGCGAGCGGATCAGCTCGGCGGGCGTGCCGAGGGCAATGACGCGGCCCGCGTCGAAGATCGCGACCCGTCCACAAAGCCGTTCGGCTTCGTCCATGTAATGCGTGGTCAGGAGCACGGTCCGCCCCTGGCCGGTGAACGTCTGGATGATTTCCCAGAGCTGTCGGCGGCTGGTCGGATCAAGCCCCGTGGTCGGCTCGTCGAGAAAAACAAGTTCCGGATCGCCGACGAGCGCCGTGGCGACGGCAAGCCGCTGTTTCTGTCCGCCAGAGAGTTTTTTCACCCAGCTGTGGGCCTTCTCCCGCAGCGAGACGCGGTCCATCGCTTCGTCGGCCGAAATGCCGCGCGGATAGAGGCTGCGGAAGAGTTGCAGCGTCTCGCGGACGGTCAGCCGTTCGCTGAGCTGCGTCTCCTGGAGCGAGATGCCGATCCGCTGGCGAATCTGCCGGTCGTCGCGGCCCCAGTGCATGCCCAGCACTTCGGCCTCGCCGCTGGTGGCGGACAGGAGGCCTTCGAGGATTTCAATCGTCGTTGTCTTGCCCGCGCCGTTGGGACCGAGTACTCCAAAGCACTCCCCTGGACGGACGGCCAGGTCGATCCCGCGGACCGCCTCGACCGGTGGCTTGCCGGGGTAGGTCTTGACCAGGCTTCGGCAGGCGAGGGCCCATTCGGGCGTTTTGGCGATCACCATCAACTACCCGCCTTCCGACATCGGGCCAGGGGAACCATCCAGCTGACCCCGTTCGCGGAGACCAAGTTCGCGGACGCGGGCCTCCATTTCCTTGCCGGCCTTGAAGGCGACAGAAAAGCGGGCCGGCACATCGATCACCTCTCCCGTCCTGGGGTTGCGGGCCTTCCGCGCCGCTCGCCGCTTGACATGGAACACTCCAAAGTTCCGCAGTTCGATCCGGTCGTCCAGCACGATGGCTTCGAGGATCGAGTCAAAAATCCGCTGGACGATTTCGGCCGTCATCTGTTGCGACAAGCCGAATTCGTCTGCGATCCGTTTGGCAATGTCGCGTTTGGTGCGGCCGGAACCGGGTGGCGATTCGGGCCTGGGTTTGCGTTTCGCCACGGTTCGCCGGTGACTGGGGCAGGGGACGAACCGCGGAGGTTCGTGGAAGCGTTGATAACGGCCAGCCAGCTGGCCTTGTTCACAAACCCGATTCGGTTCAGGGCCCGTGACCAGTGGCCGCACGGCGCTGAATCCCCGGCCGGTCCGGACAGGACGCTCTGGCGCAAGTGTAAAAATGCCAGCACTTAATGTCAACAAACGGTTGCTGCGGCAGGCCGTCTCCGGTCTCGACGCGGCAAGGTCCAAAGGGCACAATCTGACCCGTTCAACGCCGCCCGGAGCCTCGCCCGCACCAGCCTCATGTCGACGACCCATCGCCGCATTGTGATCACCGGAATGGGTCTGGTCTGCCCGCTCGGCAACTCGGCGGAGGAACTCTGGTCCGCCCTCGCCACCGGTCGCTCCGGTGTCAGCCGCCTGACCCGCGTCGCGCCGGATTATCTCGCGACCGACATGGCCGGTTCGGCCGACCGGTTCAGCGGCGCGATCGAGGACTTTGGGCCGCTCGACAAGCAGATGCAGCGGGGGATAAAAAAGGCCCTCAAGCTGATGTGCCGCGAAATCCAGATGGGGGTGGCAGCCGCCCAGCTGGCGATTGGCCATGCCGGCTGGACGCCCGGCGTTTATCCGCCTGAACGGATCGGCACGATGTTCGGGTCGGACTACATCATCACCGAACCGGACGAGTTCATTGCCGGGATTTCCCGTTGCGTAACGGACCATGCGTTCGACTTCACGCGCTGGGGCGACGAGGGCCTCGGCCAGGTCGAGCCGCTCTGGCTGCTGAAATACCTGCCCAACATGCCAGCCAGCCACGTCGCGATCTTCAACGACTTTCGCGGCCCGAGCAATTCGATCACACTTCGCGAAGCGTCCTCCAATCTCTCGGTCGCGGAAGCCGTAACCACGATCCGCCGCGGAGCGGCCGATGCGGCCCTCGCGGGTTCGACCGGTTCGCGGATTCATCCGCTGCGGACTCTCCATTGCAGCATGCAGGAACAGCTCGCGGCCAAGGGGCTGGACCCGGCCGCCGCCAGCCGGCCGTTCGACGCCGCCCGCACCGGAATGGTCATCGGCGAAGGAGCCGGCGTGGTGACGCTGGAAGAACTCGGGTTCGCCAGGGCTCGGGGTGCCACGGTCTTTGGCGAAGTCGTCGGCTATGGCTCGTCGACGGTCGCCAGCCGCAAGGGCGTGCCTGATTTCCGGCAGGCATTTTGCAACGTAATCCGGATGGCACTCCAGACCTCGGGCCTGCAAGCTTCAGAAATTGGTCATGTGCACGCCCACGGTCTCGCGACGATCCGCTGTGACGAGGAAGAGGCCCTCGCGATCCGCGAACTGCTGGGCGACGTTCCCGTCGTCGCGGCCAAGGCCAACATGGGCAACCTCGGTGCCGGTTCCGGCATGGTCGAACTGGTCGCCAGCCTGATGGCCCTTCGTGAAGGGCGGCTCTTTCCCCAGATCAACTGCGAGCAGCCCGACCCGCGGTGCCCCATCCGCATCGACGGCACGGGATCGACAGCCGCCGGATCAAGTTTTCTAAGTCTCAACGTTTCTCCCCAGGGCCAGGCAAGCAGCATCCTGGTCCGCGCTCTTTAACCAGCCGCGCGTTTCGTCGCCAACCGCGACGTATCTCGTACTCGTACTCCGACTCGAATTCCATCTCGTTCTCTTGCCGCCCCCCCTGCCTCTTCTCCGTTGCAGCTGGTTTAACCGGCACGATTCGACCAGGTGCCCTTTCCGAAGCCGCCGGATTCGCACGCGGCAGGTCAAACGCAACCTACCTTTTTTTTCCATTTCCGCGAGGCGCGGCGGCATCCGCCTGCGCCTCCCATGTACCGACCTGCAGTTACTGACACTTGGCCTGTCAGATCTGAAATTTGAGATTTCAGATCATCAGCCCGCATTTCTCACAACAACTGGTAACCCGAAGCGCAAGCAAGGTGGAACCAGCCAGATTCCTCGCCAACGCGTCGGGTTATCAGGAACAGTCTGTCTCGAACGGTATCCCCTCGTGAGAAATGCGGGTTAGCCCCCGTTCACCCTTCATGACCGACACCCGCCGCTCCGCGATCCGCAGCTTCAGCAGCTGGGTCCGGCCTGTACTCAAGCTGCTCGACCTCGCGGCGATCGTCGCCGGGCTGTTCGTGCTCGTGACCTGGATGCCGGAGTGCAACAGCCGCTCGACGATCGTGGTCGGGCTGGTGGCGATGGGGATCTTCAGCATGGCCGGCGAGTTCGCCGGACTCTATCGCAACTGGCAGGGCGTCGCGTTTCTGCGTGAAGGCAGTTGTGCGGGGGCCTGCTGGGGGCTGACCGTGCTCGGGCTGCTCGTGCTGGGCACTTTTTCGATCTACAGCACCGAACTGTCGGCCGGAGCGCTGGGAATCTGGTTGTCCGTCACACCGGTTTTTGCGCTCGGCTTCCGGATCCTGTTTCGCCGCGGGCTGCGCTGGTACAGCGAGTCGGCCGGAGCGACGCGCGGATTCGCTGTCGTGGGCGCAAACTCGCTGGGCGTCGATCTGGTCCGCAACATCCGCCAGCAGAACGACCTCGGCCTCAGTTTTCTGGGCTTCATCGACGACCGGCCGGAAGACCGCAGCGAGCCGTTGCCAGAAGATGCCAACCGTCGGCTCGGCGGCATGGAGCGGCTGGTCGAACTGGCCCGCAAGGGCGAAATTCCGGTTGTCTTTATCACTCTGCCGCTACGGGCCGAAGTCCGCATCCGCCAGATCGTCGAGCGGCTGGCCGACACGACCTGCAGTGTCTACATCGTCCCCGACCTGTTCGTGTTCCAGCTCCTTCACTCGCGCTGGACTGACATTCAGGGCATCCCTGCGGTCAGCGTCTACGAGAACCCGTTTTATGGTGTCGACGGCATCTGCAAACGGCTTTGCGACGTCCTGTTCGCCGTCGCGGGACTGCTGGTCGCCGCCCTGCCGATGCTGGTGATCGCCTTGCTGGTCAGACTTTCCAGCCCCGGGCCGGCGATCTTTCGCCAACGGCGTTATGGTCTCGACGGCCGCGAGATCGAAGTCTGGAAGTTCCGCACGATGCGGGCGATGGAGAATGGCAACACAGTCAAACAGGCGACCCGCAACGATCCACGGATTACCCGCGTGGGCGCGTTCCTCCGCCGGACGAGCCTCGACGAACTGCCGCAGTTGTTCAATGTGCTCGGCGGTTCGATGTCGCTGGTCGGCCCGCGGCCCCACGCAACAGCCCACAACGAGTTCTACCGCGGGCAGATCGACGGCTATATGCTCCGGCACAAGGTCAAACCCGGCATCACCGGCCTCGCCCAGGTCAACGGCTGCCGCGGCGAAACCGACCAGCTTGAGAAAATGGAACGCCGCGTTTTCTGGGACCACCGCTACATCCGCGACTGGTCGCTCGCGCTCGACCTGCAAATCCTCTGGCGCACCTTCGGCGTCGTTTTCTCGCGCCAAAACGCTTATTGAACCGCATGGCTTTTCCAGCCCAATCGTAGCGGAACGGCGCGAGCCGTCCGGCCGCACGAGGGCAGGCGTGGCGTGGGCGATTGTTTCGCCAAAGAAGCGACTTTCCAGTGGTCGCGCCCTGGCGCGATGTTCCGTTGCAAAGCAGAATAGTTTCCGGCGCGCGGGCCGGAGGGCTTACGCCCTTCCGCTGCCGTTACTGCATCGCCGGCGCGCGCGGCACGACCCGTTTCTGGATATCGGTTTCGATGTTGCCGAAAACCTCTTCATGCCGCTGCACCGAGACGTGCAAGGCGTGCAGAAGCCGCTTGGCGGTGTAGAAGTTCAGCACGATCCGCTGAACGATGTCAACCGGCTTGTCGTTGCTCCCCATCGGCTGGCTGTTGAGGCCGAAGTCGACGATTAGCTCCTCCGGCGAGCCGGTCACGCGGCAGAAATTGGCATAGGAACAGACCGCCCGCGATTCCTCCACCAGGACCGGTCGGTTTGCCGGTCGCTTGTCCTGTTCGGCCATTGCTTCGACTCCTGCACTGGAAGGTCCGGCGAGCGGTTGGCCGCGCGAGTCCGGCTGTTTGCCGCTCACCTGTCGCCGGCTAGACTGCCACTTGATTTCCGCCAAGTCAAGGCCTTGCCATTCAGGGTCCGCCAGCACGGTTCGCCTGCTCTGGAGATGCTGCCCCCGAGATAGGCAGTGTTTACCCGTGCGGACAGACCAGGCGGGAGCTTGGTCACCACGGAAGAGCCCGGTCAACGCGTTGCCCAGACTGCCCAACTGATGAGCCGGGTTTGTATTCTCAACACGGGCGGGACGATCGGCATGCGGGAGTCTGCCCGCGGGCTTTGTCCCGAACCAGGCTACCTCCTGCAACAATTGCAGGCCATGCCGGAGCTTTCCGCCAGCTCGATGCCCGAGCTGGAGGTCGTCGAGTACGACCCGGTCATTGACTCGGCCAACATGACGCCGGAGCACTGGCTGCGGATTGCAGACGACATCGTGCAGCGGCACGTCGGGTTTGACGGCTTTGTCGTGCTTCACGGCACCGACACGATGGCCTACTCGTCGTCGGCGCTCGCGTTTTTGTTGCCGGCCCTTTCGCGGCCCGTGATCCTGACCGGGTCGCAGCTGCCGCTCAGCCATGTCCGCAACGACGCGCGGGAGAACCTCAAAACGGCGATTCTGCTGGCCGGCAGCGTCGCGATTCCGGAAGTCTGTCTGTTTTTTGGCGAAGTCCTGCTCCGCGGCTGTCGCGCAACGAAGACCAGCGCCACGCGGCTGGATGCGTTTGATTCCCCCAACTACCCGCCGCTCGGATCGGCCGAGACCGCGCTCGAAGTCTTCACCGACCGGCTGCGCGAACCACCCGCCGCCGGAACACCCCTTACTGTGGCCCCGCTGCGATCTGTCGAACTGGCGACATTCCGGCTTTTTCCCGGCATGAGTCCGGCCGTGTTGCGGCACCTCCTGCAATCCCCGCTGGAAGCCCTGATCCTCGAGAGTTTTGGGGTCGGCAATGGTCCGGCGGCGAACCGTGAGTTCATCGAAACGGTTGCCGCGGCGACGCGGAACGGGATCGTGATCGTGAACTGCACCCAGTGCCGGCACGGCTGCGTGTCGCAGGCCGAATACGAAGTCGGCCGGATGCTCGCCGATGCCGGCGTGACCAGTGGCCGCGACATGACGATGGAAGCCGCCCTCGCCAAGCTGCAAGTCCTTTTCAGCAGCGGCGCGCCGGTCGATGAAATCCGCAGTCAGCTCGGCCAGTCACTGGTCGGCGAACTGACCCCCGAACCGGCCAACACCAGCCCGAACGCCAGTCACCTGCTCGGCACCGACAGCGGCCGCGTTCGTATTCGGGGCGCCTCCGGCAACCCGTCGCGATGAGCATTGCCGAAAGCCGACGCGGCAATGCAGTTATGATGGCACGTTACCTGCTGACCCAACAACCGCAAGCGACCTGCTCAACCGAACCCACGCGGGGCCGGAGGCCTTACGGCCTTCCGCTACAAGACCCAACAACCGCACACAATCCACTCCACCGAACCGGTACTCCTGTGATCGATGGCGTTCCCAAAGTAGAGCAGTTGTCCCCAACTGCTCGTCCGCGCTTTCCGTTTGCTTTCTCCGCCGCATTTTTCTGTCTCCAATTTTTCTGTCCACTCTTTTTTTGTCTCCCCACATCCCCGCTCTTCGCCCAGGACGCCGCACCCGGAATCGCCACCACCCAACCTGCCGAAGGCCAGTTCGTTGAACTTCCCGATGGCACATTCATGGTCCCCTACGAAGAGACGATTCCCGGCTCGAAGGCTGTCTTCAAAATGGTCCCGATTCCCGGAGGCAAGTTCCTGCTGGGTAGCCCGGACACGGACAACTTGCGCCGCGAAGACGAAGGCCCGCAGGTCGAGATTGCAGTCGAGCCGTTCTGGATGGGCCAATACGAAGTCACCTGGGGCGAGTACAAGCGGTTCATGGCCCTCGACCGGACTTTCAAAAAGTTCAACCAGAACCAGGTCCGCACGGTCGATGACAGCAACCGGATCGACGCGGTCGCCGCGCCCAGTTCGCTTTACGATTCCACTTTCACGTTTGACGCGGGCGGCGGCTCGAACCAGCCCTGCGCAACGGTCACGCAATTCGCGTCCAAGCAGTACACCAAGTTCCTCAGCCTGCTGACCGGTGAGTTCTACCGGCTGCCGACCGAATCCGAGTGGGAATACGCCTGCCGGGCCGACACGACAACGCGGTTCTATTTTGGCGACGACCCGGGCGGACTGGAGGAACATGCCTGGTTTCTCGACAACTCTGACGACGAGCGGCATGTCGTGGGCGAACTGGCGGCCAACCCGTGGGGCTTGCACGATATGTTCGGGAATGTTGGCGAGTGGGTCCTCGACGCTTATGAGCCGGCCGGACATGGGCGGCGGAAAACGCCTGAGCAACTGACGGGCAGCTGGTACCTGCCCGCGACCACGGCCGGCCCGCGCGTCGTCCGCGGCGGATCGTGGGAGCTGGAGGCGGTCGACTGCCGCAGCGCCGCGCGGATGGCCAGCGACGAAAAAGCCTGGAAGATCGAAGACCCCAACATTCCCAAAAGCCCCTGGTGGTACACCGACAGCCCGGCCACCGGGGTCGGCTTCCGCCTGCTTCGTCCGTTGTCTCCACCGGCCGATCGCGCCGTCCGCGAATCGTTCTGGCAAGCCGACGTTCCCACGATCATCGCCGACGTCGACCAGCGGATTCAGCACGAGGGCAAAGGGGCCCTGGGCCTGGTCGATCCGGCATTGCCTGCCGCGATGAAGGACAAGTAGAAGCAGCTCGATCAGTTTCGGGCCACCGCGGGCACTCGTTCCACGGCGAGAGCCCCGGACCGAGGATACGGGGGCGGGGGCGAGGAAGGCCAGAATGTGGCGTGAATCGGGCCTGACCGCCGGAACTGGCTTCACTCCAACGGCCCGATGGCGGTATCCTTCTGCAACTCAGGGAGGGAGAAGCTGATGGATAATGTGATTCGTGCACGAAGTTGCAGGACAACATTCAGGTGGCTGGTTTTCGCCCTGTTGGCCATCGGCCTTGCGGCCAGCGGCTGCGACAAACCTACGGCGGAATCGCCCGTGGTCTCCAGCCCGCTCACGGACGGACTGACTGCGGAGGCGATTCTTGCAGCAACGCGCGAGGCCTATCGCGCGGCACCAGGCTACTGCGACCGCGGACTGCTCTATCTCAGCTACCGGCTGCATGGACGGCTGATCCAGGAGCAGCAGCCATGGCAAGTCATCTTTGAACGACCGGGCAAGCTGGCGGCGGACTGGTTTAACGCCCGGATTCGCTGCGACGGATCGCGGCTGGGGTGTTTTGTCTATGACATCGAAACGGCGAATCTCGACAACCAGTGGCTGAGCCTGCCGACCGGCGGCGAAGTGCCGCTCGATGCGCTGCTGGCCGACCCGATCGCGCATCAGTTTGTGACAGGCCATTCGGAACTGCCGCTGGCAGGCGATGGGCCGGCGACGCGGACCGTCCTGGTGCCGCCGGTGATCGGCTGGCTCCAGGGAACGGTCCGCTGGGACTTGCTGGACCAGCCCGGGTTGACGGTGCGTCTCGACGACGCGACAGTCGATGGCCGCCGTTGCCATCATCTGCGGCTTCATCGCGATGACCAGGTTGCCGATCTCTGGATCGATGCGGAGTCCCGGCTGTTGCGGCAGATGACGTTGCCGGCCGAACTGCTCGATCCTGGCGTCCGGCAAAGCAACGAAGTTGCCGAGCTGCAGTTCTTCGCGCGGTTTCATGACTGCCAGTGGCAGACCACGGCTCCAACAGCGGAAGCCAGCCTCTTCGCCGTCACGGCTCCTGAGGCGGCGATCGCGGTCCGGCATTTCGTCACACTGCCCGAGGAGTTTCCCTGTGACCTGCTTGGGCAGAGCTTGCCAGAGCTTGGTCTCGAGGCCATCCGTCGGGAAGCATCAGCCGACAACAGCACTGGGAAAGTTGTTCGCGTGCTCGTCTGGCTGCCCGGTTTGATGGATGCCGAGCTGATCCAGAATCTGCTCGATTGCCAACGGGCGGTTCCGGCCTACCGCTGGCAAGTCATCCTGAACGACGAGCACGTTCAGTCAACGAATGAACCGCGGGTCTGGCATGGCGATGTGACTCCGGCGATGACCGCACTCGAGCCGGCGTGGAGCTGCTGGTTTGACGAAGGGCTGGCGGGAATGCGGGCGATGAAGTTTCACGCCGCGGCGAGTGCGGCTGTGGTCGATGGCGATGGCACGGTTCAGTACGCCCAGGACCTTGTCAGCCCCGACTGGAAAGAAAAACTCATCGCAGCGGCAACCAGGGTCGCGGCCGGTGAACCCCTGGCGAGCGAAATGCGATCGGATTACGAAGCCTATCTGGAGACTTATCAGCGGCGGCGGGCGATGGTCGCGTTTGGAACCGCATCCGAGGCCACAGTGGACCGGCCGGCGATCAAGGATCTTGCCGTCCGCAAACTCTGGCGCTCCGCCGAAGCACTTCACGCGGGCAACCTGGTAGCGACCGGATCGGGCGGCGTGCTGATCCTCGATGGCTGGCGTTCGGTGGTGGAACTCGGTGCGGACGGCGGGCTCGTGGGATGGCGCGAACTGGAGCTGCCGCAAGGAGCCGCGATCAGCCGGCTGAGGGCCATCAAAGTGGACGGCCGGCCCTGCTGGCTGGCTTGGGCTGTGTTGGGTCAGGCCGCCTGGCTGTTTGACCACGACTGGAAGCTGATTCAGACACTGGCCAACAATGCCGAGCCGGGTGACCGGATTCTTGATGCCGCCCCAACCGGATCCGCTGATGATCCGGGTGCCCGGGTGCTCGTCGCTCTGGAGCGCAGCGGCCTTGGGTTTTTTGATGCGACCGGCAGCCAATGGGAACCTGTCCAGTCGGGCCGCTGGGACGCGGCAATTGCGGCCGGCGAGGATTTTATGGGCCTGCGCGACGGCAAAGCATGGCTGATCAGGAATGACGAGGCACCCCGCGAACTGAGCCGGGGCATGCAGGTGACCGGGATCGGCGTCAGGCACGTACCTGTCGCAACTCCCACACGGCAGGTTTCGAGCCAGGTCACAGCGCAGCAGCCGGATGATGAAACTTTATCCCGCGACTGGCTGGCGGTCGGGCTGGGAAGCAACCAGTGCTGGGTCGTGCAGGAACTGTTGGCCGAGACCAGCCGGTCTGGCCGGGAAGGGCAGGTCGGCCCGCAGCTGTTCGATTCGCAGATCGAGCCGTTGGCCGTCAGTCCTGCGGGCTGGATCGCCGTCGCCGACAGCCAGGGCGGCGTTACCGTCTTTGACCGGTTGATGGTTTCGCAAGGGCGACTGGAATTCCGCGGCCTGGAAGGACTGGCCTGGTCCGCAGTCGCCAGCCAGCCCATTCTGTTTTTGGCAAGGGCAGGTGAAGTCACGGCCTGGGAAGTTGAATCGCTGGTAGGCCGGTAAAGACAGAACGATGGGCTGCATCAATCAGCCGATGGGCGCTAGCCCAAGTTGACGCGAAGAAATCGGGGCAAGCGCCCATCGGCTAATCCCTCTGGTAAACAAAGGCGACTGATGGACGAGACGCGGCTGACTTTGATGGGCGCGGCGATTCTGGCCGCGACCTGGATTCACTGGCTCCTGCAACGCGAACGCAACCTGAAACGGTTGACTGACCGCGAAAAGCTGGGTTGGGTCGAACTCTTCTCCGGTCACCGGCTGGCGGGCGGAATTGTGCCGGTGTTCCTGGTCCTTGGTGGAATGATCGTCGCTGTCTGGAATCCGGCCTGGCAGGGCTGGGCCACCGTGGCGGTGATCTGTGCGCTCCTGGTGTTTGTCCTGTTCTGGCAGTACCAGCTGGTCCGGCGCCTGACCGGACTGGGATTCAGTCGCGAGTTCATCCGGCGGATCATCATCGTCCTCTGCGTCAACCAGGGCGGACTGCTTACCGGGCTGGCCTTGATCGCCTACGCGGCAGCGGCGAAACGGGTGTAGAGGACGCACTTGGTTGATTTGGCCACGATGTTCGCGTTCCGTGACGCCAGAGCATTGCTTTTTTTCCTGTCATGCGAAGCGCCCCCCCGCACACTCATATCTTCCCCCCTCCACCCGCAATGGTTCCGGTCTTTCCGGAACCGTTGCGGTAGGAGGGGCCGGGGGAGGGGGCATCGCCTGTAAACCCAGCGGCACTCGATTCGCGAGTCAGCCAGCTTCGCAGCAAGCCTCGAATCGCGAATAATTGAAGTTAGCGTTGGGACTG
>JANOFL010000401.1:0-14112 GCA_031405895.1 Planctomycetota bacterium | reverse complement strand
TTTTTATTGGTGGGTTATTTTTTGTTTTTTTGCCAGGGGGCGGGGGTACCCCCCCCGTTTTTTTGGGCGGCACCGGGGGGGCTCCCCCCCTGCCGCTCGCCAAGATCAAATCCGCCCCTGCGCTGTACAACACCCAGCGGCTCGCCCAAACCGTTCAAACCGATTCGGCCGGGCATGGATCCATCAAACTGGCCAACTCGGCAAAATCGACTGGCTTGACGAGGTGGTGGTCGAATCCGGCCGCCCGTGACTGGGCCCGGTCTTCTTCCCGCCCCCAGCCGGTGACCGCGACAATGCGAATCGAATCGCCACCGGGCAGTCGACGGACCCGCCGGCAGACTTCGTGCCCGTCCATGCCGGGCAAGCCGATGTCGAGCAGGATCCAGTCCGGGCGGAACTCCTCGACGAGGACGAGCGCCGCTTCGCCATCGCGTGCCGTTCGCGCGTCCTGTCCCCTGGCCCGCATCAGACGGGCCAGCGAGTCGGCGGCAAACGGGTGATCGTCGACAATCAGGACGCGGTGTCGTGAAGCCATGGGCCCGGTTGCATGTGCTTCGGGTGCTCGTGGCACCAGTTCGAGCCGTTTTTCGACCGGCAACCGGACCACGAACTCGCTTCCATCACCTGGTCCGTCGCTGTAAGCGTGGACTTTCCCGCCGTGCATCTCCACCAGCTGGCGGGTCAAGGACAAGCCGATTCCAAGTCCGCCCAGCGCGAACTGGCGGGTTTCTGGCACCTGAAAAAACATGTCGAACACATACGGCAGGTGATCACGCGCGATACCGGCCCCGTTGTCCGCAATCGACACGGCAACCTGATCGCCAGCCAGGACGCCACGGATTCTGATCCGTCCTCCTTCCGCCGTGTACTTGGCAGCATTGCTGATCAGGTTCATGAAGACTTGCGAAAGCCGCACTGGATCCCCGTCCAGCCAGACCGGCCCATGCGGAAGCGTCACGGTGACCGCGTGGCTCCTCTGGTCGACCAGCCCTTGCGTCATCGAAAGCGCCGTTTCAATCACGTCTTGCAGCTGGACCGGTTCCCGCCGCAGCTCCAGCTTGTTCTGGGCGATCCGGCTGACATCCAGCAAGTCGTCGATCAGGCGGGCGAGGTGGTTGACTTGCCGGTCGATGACTTCGCGACACCATTCCTGTTCGGAAAGGTCCGCGGTCTGCTGCATCAGCTTGACCGCGTTGCGGATGGGATTGAGCGGATTGCGCAGCTCGTGGGCCAACAGGGCGAGGAACTCGGTCCGCTGCCGGTCGGCTTCCCGCAAGGCATCTTCGATCCGTTTTCGTTCCGTGGTGTCAGTCAGTGTCCCGATGTAGCCGACGAGGATGCCGGCCGGATCCTGCAGTGGCGCGGTCTGGACGAGTACCCAGCGATCCGCGACGTCCGCCCGTACAATCCGGCACTCGCGACTGAAAGCGGATTTTGTGGCCAGCGCCTGCCGCCACTCGGCCTGCACAGCAAACCGGTCAGATGATGGCAGGGCCGACAGCCAGCCCTGGGCAAGGATTTCCGCCGACTTCAGCCCGACAATGGCGCAGCACGTCGCATTGGCAAACAGACACTGGCCCGCGGCGTCGGTTTTGAAGACTCCAACCGGGGCCGAAGCCACCAGTCCGGCGTAAAGCTGCTGGCTTTCAAAGAGGGCGGCTTCCGCCCGTTTCCGCTCACTGACATCCTGGATCGTGGCAAACGAATACAGCGGCGTGCCCGTCGCGTCCCGGATCGTGGCCGGGTTGACCAAAGCCATGAACGTCTCGCCATTCTTGCGCCGGAAAACCAGTTCCATGCTGTCGGGAAAGACCCGCTGCGGAGACGATTGCCGCGTAAACACGATCAACGCGCCCGCCTCGGCAACTGGCCAGAATGAATAGGGTGGAACTTGACCTG
Source organism: Planctomycetota bacterium (assembly GCA_031405895.1). GTDB lineage: Bacteria > Planctomycetota > Planctomycetia > Pirellulales > Pirellulaceae > BJ22. The sequence continues at coordinate 12,213 of JANOFL010000401.1, read as the reverse complement.
TCAGTTCCGTGGCTGAGTACCCGGTCATGCCGCAGAACGCCGGATTGACCCGCAGGATCCGGCCATTGTTCTCGAACAGCGCAAAGCCTTCCGGCAAGCCCATCACGATCCGGTCAAGGAATTCGGACTGCTCGGCAATCTTGTCCCGCGACTTGCGCTGCGCGTCGATGTCCTGAAACGTGCCGAACAGCCGCCGGCAACACCCCTCCACGAATTCCGCCTTGCCGATCGCCCGCACCCACAGTTCGTTACCGCGCGCTGTAATGACCTGCAATTCAAGGTCAAATGGTGTCCCTTCCGTCATGGCCTGGGTCACGGCCCCGGCGATCCGCTCACGCGAATAACCCTCCTTGTAGAACGCAATCGCATTGTTCAGCTCGGGCTCGTAGTTCGCTGGCACTTCGTGGATTTCGCGCGTCGTTTCCGACCAGAAAAGTGAAGGGGGCTCGAACTGAAGCTCCCAGCCACCGACCCGCGCCACGCGATTGGTCTGTTCAAGGAGTTCGCGCGTCCGGTTGAACGCGTCGAGGACCCGCTTGCGCTCCGCAATGTCAATCGTCGCGCCGGCGACGCGGACAGGCCGGCCGGTCGGGTCACGGGACAGGATCTTGAACCGGTGCAGAAACCAGATGTAGCCCCGGTCCCGATGCTGCAGCCGGGCCTCAAAACTGCCGAACGGTTCTCCTTCCGGCCGCACCGTCTGGAGGGCCAGTTCAAAATGGCAACGGTCGTCGGCATGCATCAGCAGTCGCCAGAGGTCGGAGTTGCAATCAGGCAAGTCCCCAGCCCGGTAACCCAGCATCGCCAGCCAGCGGTAGTCGGCTTCACCACGGTTCAACGCCAGGTCCAGCATCCAGCCTCCCGCGCGGGTCGCCTCGAGTATCCCTGCCAGCTGTTGGCGTTCCCGCTCGATCCCGGCAGCGTATCCAGCGCGGTCCCCGTTTTCGGACCCTGCCCGAAGCGGACCATCGTCAGCTTTTTTTCCTGCAATCGCCATGAACCATCTGGTCGAAACACCTGCCCGCCGCGAGGGACCAACGCAAGCTCAATTATGCGGGCTGCCGACAAGGTCACGCAACGCTCCAGCCAGTGTCGCGTGGCGAAACTCAAACCCGCCCGCCTGGGCTCTGGCCGGAATGACCCGCTGCGAACCGAGCAGACTGCCCGCGAACTCGCCCAGAACGGCCCGCAGGATCAACGCCGGTGCTGGCAGGATCGCCGGCCGGTGAACCGCTTCGGCCAGCGCCGCCGTGAAATCGCGATTGGTTACCAGCCCGGGTGACACTGCGTTCACTGGCCCTGAAAGCGAGTCTGGACCGAACAGCCACTCGATCATCGCCGCCAGATCGTCGACATGAATCCAGGGCATCCACTGCCGGCCCGATCCCAGTCGCCCGCCAAGCCCCCAGCGAAAAAGCGACAACAGACTGGGCAGCGCACCACCTTCCCGTCCCAGGACTATCCCGATCCGCAGCCAGACAACGCGAACTCCGTCGGCTTCCAGCGAGCGGGCAGCCGTTTCCCACTCCTCGCAAACCGAGGCAAGAAAACCGGTGCCCGGCCCGCTCTCCTCAACCAGTGCTTCTTCACCTCGATCACCGTAAAAGCCAACCGCCGAAGCATTAACGAGGACTTCGGGCAAAACGGGCAGTTGGCGAAGCCCTTCAATCAGACGGTTCGTGCCGTCGACCCTGCTGGACCGAATCGCCCGTTTGCGTGCCGCCGTCCAACGGCCTTTTGCCACACTTGCGCCCATCAGGTTCACCACCGCTTGCGGCGGCTCGGCCACCAGTTCGCGGACAGGCAACGGACCTGCTTCCGGGTTCCATTCCACAATCTGGTGTCCGGCAGCCTGCAGATCCGCCGCGCGGCTCGAATCCCGCGTGGTCACGATCGCGCCGGACAACCGTCGCAGCAGCGTGCGGCCCACGAAACCAGTTCCGCCCGTAATGAGTGTCCGCATCCGCATGACTTTCCGGATTGATTGAGGAACCGGCAGGGTCTGACCCGCTTTTTTTTCCGGTTTTGGAATCGCCTCTTAATGTCGAATTCAACGCCGCTGAACGGCTGTCACCGCTCCGCTAGTCCGCACTGGGGCCGGTGCGGTAACGCGAAGGGCCGTTTCCAACCCGTCCGCGCCACCCGCCAGGACAATTCGTTACAGCCCAAAACCCGCCATTTCCCGGCATTCTGGCCTTTCCAGGCAAGCATGCTTGGCTATCATAAGTGCAGCTTGAACCTCCGCGCGGGCCGGACGTCCTCTCTGGCACGTCCGATCAGGAGTGTTGGCTGCCAGTTCGTTCAGGACGGGCGAACGGGCGGTACTCAATGGCAGACCGGCTCTGGTCGGCCCCTGATGTCGGGGGCCGGAGCAACCGGCATTTTGCCGTAGCCGCCAGGTCCGCCCGCGACCCGTTTTTTCCGCCGCACCAGGTGAATCATGGACCTCTCGATTATCCGCAACATCGGCATCTCGGCCCACATCGACTCGGGCAAGACCACGCTCAGTGAGCGGATTCTCTACTACACCGGCCGCATCCACAAAATGGAAGAGGTCAAGGGTGGCGGGGACGGTGCCACGATGGACCACATGGAGCTGGAAAAAGAACGCGGGATCACGATCACCAGTGCCGCGACCAGCGTCCAGTGGAAAGACGTCAATATCAACCTGATCGACACCCCGGGCCATGTGGACTTTACCGTCGAAGTCGAACGCAGCCTCCGTGTGCTCGACGGGGCCGTGCTGGTCCTTTGTTCGGTCGGCGGCGTCCAGGCCCAGTCGCTGACCGTCGACCGCCAGATGAAGCGTTACCACATCCCGCGGCTCGCGTTCATCAACAAGATGGACCGGACCGGCGCCGACGCTTTCAAGGTCGTTGCCCAGATGCGGGCCAAGCTCGGGGCCGACGCGGTCCTTGTCCAGTGGCCGATGGGCGCGGGCGAGACATTCGATGGCATGATCGACCTGGTGCGAATGAAAGCCCTCCGCTTCGACGGCACCACCGGCGAAAAGATGGTCGAGTACGACATCCCGGCCAACTACGCCGATGATGCCGCCGACGCCCGCCAGCACATGCTCGAGGCGCTCTCGATGTACAACGACCAGCTGATGGAAATCCTGCTGGCCGAAGAAGAAGTCCCCGAACAGCTGGTCCACGACGTCATCCGCCGCGCCTGCCAGCACCAGAGCTTCACGCCTGTCTTCGTAGGCACGGCCGTCAAGAACAAGGGCGTCCAGGCCCTGCTCGACGGCGTGATGCGCTATCTGCCCTCACCACTTGACCGCGAGATCAAGGCGAAGAAGTTCGACAACCCGGCTGAGGACTTTCCGCTCGCCGCCGACCGCTCGAGGCCGTTCGTCGGAATGGCCTTCAAAATTGTCGAAGACCCGTACGGCCAGCTGACCTACATGCGGATCTACCAGGGGACGATCGCCAAAGGCGAGACTTACGTCAACCAGCGGACCGGCCGCAAGGAACGCTTCTCCCGCATTGTGAAAATGCACGCCGACAAGCGTGAGGAACTCGATACGGCAGGTGCCGGCGACATCATCGCGATCATGGGCATCGATTCGGCCAGCGGCGACACCTACGGTGCCGTCCCCAAGATGTGCTCGCTCGAAAACATGTTCATTCCCGAGCCGGTCATCAAGATGGCCGTCACGCCGCGCGAACGCTCGGGCACCGACAAGATGAGCAAGGCCCTGCAGCGGTTCCGCAAGGAAGACCCGACTTTCCAGGTCTTCACGGACGAGGAATCGGGCGAGACGATCATCGCCGGGATGGGCGAACTGCACCTCGAAATCTACGTCGAGCGGATTCGCCGCGAGTACAAGGTCGAAGTCGATGTCGGCGCGCCGCGGGTCAGCTACCGCGAAATGCCGACCCAGCCGGCCGAATTCAATTACAAGCACAAGAAACAGACCGGCGGTTCGGGCCAGTACGCCCACGTTGTCGGCACCATGGAAATCCTGCCCGAAGACAGCCCCGAGTCATTTGTCTTCGAGGACTCGGTGATCGGCGGCCGGATTCCGAAACAGTTCATCCCGGCTGTCGAGAAGGGCATCCGCTCGATGCTCGGCAAAGGCACGATCGCCGAGTACCCGGTCGTTTACTTCAAGTTCCACCTCAAGGATGGCTCGTACCACGACGTCGACAGCTCGGAAATGGCTTTCCAGATCTGCGCCAAGGACTGCTTCCGGGAGTATTTTCCGAAGACGCGCCCCGTGCTGCTCGAACCCGTGATGAAGGTTGAAATCGAAGCCCCCGAGGTTTTCCAGGGCGGGATCGTCGGCGACATTACGTCCCGCCGCGGAATCATCGAATCGACCGACATGCAGGCCGACGGCAACACGGTTATCTTGTGCGAAGTCCCGCTCGCCGAGACTTTCGGCTATGCGACCGACCTCCGCTCGCTGACGCAAGGGCAGGGGACGTTCACGATGGAGCTCAAGGGCTACCGTCGCATGCCGGGCAACCTGCAGGAAGACGTCATCGCCGATCGCAAGGCCCAGAAGGAAGGCAAACTCGTCGGCGCCCGCTGACGTGGTGACAAAGCTCCGCTTTGTCAATCCGCGCCGTCCGGGGCATAGGCTTTCAGCCTGTCGTCGACCAGATTGACATCATTGACTGGATTGACGTCTGCACTCGTTCCCGAACTCCCGCCCTGGAATCCCGGCGCGCCGGGAGCCAAAGGCTCCGCCTTCACTTCGCTGCCTGGCTCCCCGTCCAGCGCGAACCCGCCGATACCCGCCACCCTCCTGACTCCATCCCTCGGCGATTCCGCCAATCGCCCCGTCACCCGCCGATTCCCACCGTCCGGCTTGCCACCCCCGCCCCGGATCGCTAAATTCGGCCCCACTGGGCGGCTTACCGCCAACCTGCACCCGTAGCTCAATTGGATAGAGCATCGGTCTACGGAACCGAAGGTTACACGTTCGAGCCGTGTCGGGTGTATTTTTCTCGGGTCTCGGCCCTGTCTTGGCCAAGCCAGACTGAGAAGGGCTCGGTCAAACCCTGATCGGCAGTCTGGCGCCAACGGCCAGGCCTGCCCATTTTCGGGCCCATGGCCCGCAACTGTCTTTGTGCCAGGAGAATGGCACCAGCCGGTCGAGAAAAACCCTCCTGGTTTGTCCGGGAAACGCGCAGAAAACCGGCCCAGCGGCGACGACGTCCGGACTGGATTTCGAATGTTCCGTTTGGACCGGTCATTCCGTTAACAATTGCTTTGCTGACCCCGGTTTTTGTTCCCGGACGATCTTGCGGGATAGTTCGTGCGTGCCGGTCCTGCCAGTTGAAGGGACGTTCGCATGGCAGCCCGACCGGAGAGATCAATGCACACCATGGTTGACCGGTCAAAGCGCGGGATTCGTGTTGTTTGCTGGATCGTTGCCGCCCTGTTGGCAGGAAACGCATCGGCGCAAGAGTCCTTTGGCAGCTGGCAGGCCGCCACGAGAGTTCCTGCTGGACCCGATGGGGGCCAACAGCTCGAACGCTACCCGCTCCAGGGAACCGGCACCTTCGCCCCGTTTCCGCAAGATGACCAACCGTCCACAGTTGGTTCACCCACCGAAGCCGACACGAGCAGCGATGGGGCTGCGCCAAACAGTGAGGGTCATGCCGACACTAACGGTTCGGAAAACCCTGCCGCTGAGGAGCCGACTGAGGACTCCGATTCCGACGAAACGTCCAGCGACAAGAAACTGAACCTCGGCGGATGGCTCGCGACCGGCTACCACAACAAGTCCCTGCCGCTTTCGCGGGCGAGAGGCGACGGCCGATCGTTCAATGACGTGCCGGGGAGCATCGAGCTGAACCAGGCCTGGGCCTTTGTCGAACGGAAAGCGTCTCCCGAAGGCGACCTCGCCGACTGGGGCTTTCGGCTCGACGGCGTCTACGGCACCGACGCCCAAAAGACGCAGGCCTTCGGCGGCGGTGGCTGGGACAACAATTTTGACAACGGCGTATACGGCTGGGCCATCCCCCAGCTGTATGGCGAACTGGCGTGGGGCGACACCTCGGTCAAGATCGGCCACTTCTTCACGCCGGCCGGCCATGAAGCCGTCCCGTCGCAGCCCAACTTTTTCTACACCCGCTCGCTGACGAGTTTCAACAGCGAGCCGTTCACGCACACTGGCGTCCTGCTGGCCCATGAGCTGCGGGACGGCCTGACCGTGCAGGGCGGCTGGGTCGCCGGCTGGGATACCGGCTTCGAGACCGCCTTCAATGGCAACATGTTCATCGCGGGACTGACGGCCAATCTGTCCGAACGGGCCATGCTCGCTTGGGTCTCCACCGCCGGCAACAGCGGCCTCCGCGGCAGCGACGCCTTGTGGCAATGCGTCGTGTTCGACTGGAAGCTGACTGAAAAGCTCAATTACGTCGCGATGAGCGATCTGCTCCGCGTCAACGAAACGCTGGATGACGACGTGAGCCTCGTGCAGTATCTCTTCTACGAACTGAACCCGCGCTGGAAGCTCGGCAGCCGGGCCGAGTGGTGGAAAGACGACGGCCTCTCTTTCTGGGAGTGGACCTCCGGAATCAATTTCACCCCCGCCGAACGGCTCCGCATCCGCACCGAAGTCCGCCACGACGTCGGCCCAACCACTTACGACCTCACCTCCTTCGGCATCGACGCGATTCTGAGTTTCTGATGCCTGAGAGTAGCAGGCACATTCCATGTGCCGACCGCCAGACGTCGCCACAGCTGAGAGGATGGTGGCAATCGACAGACCAGGCATGAGCCTGGTCTCCACGGCGTTCACAACCAGGCAGAAGCCAGATAACTACGGCGTGTGACAACGACAGACCGGACGTTAGCCTGGTCACCACGGCGACCACATCATTTTCATCGTCCCTCCCCGCTGCGAGCCCAACGAGGGGGAACCCGGTCGGCATCCTCCGACGCCACTGCAAGCTCCTCTTGCCAGCATTTCTGGCTCGCTTTGCGTCCCCACAAGCTGGGCAAACCCTGCCGGCGGTAGCGGTCATGCTTATTGTTCCACGCATGACAGCCGAATGTTCTTTGCAGGCACCGAGTCCGGCCTGGCCATTGTCTGGAGGTACATGACGTGAAGTTGCTGAACAGTCTGCTGGCTGTCGCTTTGGTCGCGGCCGGCACCCAGGCAGCGATGGCCCAGTGGCCGGAAACCACGCGAACCGACAACGGCCGCTGGTGGATGGAAGCTGGCGCGAAGGCCTACGACCGGCCCGGCAATACCCTTGGCCTGCCCCTGATTACCAACGAAGTCACCAATGAGGTGCTCTTCACGAGCGATCAGGTCTTCGACCTGAACTCGGCGGCAGGAGCCGAAATCCGCTTCGGCTCGCAGACCGGCTGGGGTTGCGACTGGGACTTTGGCATGTCGCTCGGCGGCTGGGATTCCAGCTTCGACTTTGTCGGCCCCGACCTCGAATCGTTTTTCTTCCAGGGGCTCGACCCGGACAATGTCGGGTTCGACTACGAATCGGACTTTTACAGTCTCGAGCTGAACTGGCGGAAGCCCTGCATTCCCGGCCTGACGTTCACCACCGGCCCGCGCTACTTCCAGCTGTCCGAAGACCTGACCCTTTCGACCAGCACCGAGTTCGCGACTCCGCAGGGGCCATTCACGTTCAACACCAGCGACTTCCTCGAAGTCCGCAACTCGGCGATCGGCTGGCAGATCGGCTTTGAGTACAACCAGCCGGTTTCGCGCGATGTCTATCTTCAGGGATACATCCGCACATCAGGGATGGTCAAGGAGAGTACCGTCGAGCGAACGACCGATGACAATGTTTCGGACCCGGTCTTCGACAACCGCGACAAGAGTTCCGGCATGTTCATCGGCCACACCGGCGGGCGGGCCTACTTCCAGATCCTGCCGGGCAGCCTGCACACTTACGTCGGCTACGAAGCCACCTGGGTTGACGGCGTGGCGCTCGCTCCTGTCCAGTTCCTCAACCAGTCGGTGATCGAGACCTTGCCGACCGACAACACCGTCTTCTGGCACGCCGTCACCTTCGGCGCGCGGTTCACCTATTAAGCCGCCCGGGTTTTGGTCAGAAGGTCCTCATAGGCTCCTTCCACCTCTCTGGTCAACCGCTCCGGATCAAACGTCGTGCGGGCTGACTCCCGGCCGGCGAGGACCAGCCGCTGCCGCAACTCCGCGTCGCCGCGCAACCTGATCACAGCCTTTGCAATCGCCGCCGGATTGCGCGCGGGGACCAGCAGCCCCGTCCGTTCATGCTCGACGATCTCGGGCAAGCCTCCGATCCGCGTTGCCACCACGGGAATGCCGGCCGCCTGGGCCTCGACCGCGACCAGTCCCAGCGGTTCCTCGATGCTTGGCACCACGCAGACATCCATGGCCGCCATGTAATCCTGGACGTTGTCACGGCGGCCCAGCCAGTGGACCCGGCGAAAGAGCTCGTTCCGCAATTGAAACCGCCGCAACCAGCGCGTTTCGGTCTCCTCACGATGAAACCGGCCCAGCAACACCAGCCGGGCATCGGGAATCGCCCGGAGTATCGCGGGCAGGGCCTCGAACAGGTAACGGTGTCCCTTCCGCGCGACCAGCTCGCCGACCGTGCACATCAGGAAGCGGCCATCCCGGGCCCCCAGCTCGCCCCGCGACCAGCGGCTCCGGTCCGCCGGCGTGTCAAGGAATTTCTCCAGGTCAGCAAAGCAAAGCACGGTTCGCAACCGCTCCGGCGTGACGAGCCTTCTCGACCGCAGAAACGCCGCTGTCGCAGCCGAGTTGGCCAGCACGAGGTCGTGAAACCGCCAGTGCAGCTGGACCAGCCGGGCGTGGGCCGTCGCCACGACCGGGATCCGAACCAGACGTTTCAGCAGGACCGCGAAGTTATGGGCCCGGCTCATGTGACTGTGCACCAGATCGATCCGCCGTTCGCTGACGAGGGCCGCAATCCGTTTCAATTCGCGAGGGGGAAACCACTCCAGTCCCGACTCCCACACCTCCACGCCATCGGGCGGCAGACCAGCAATCCAGGATCCCTTCCGGCACAACAGCGTGACCCGGTGCCCCCGCGCCGCCAGACGCTGCGACAACAGCCGGCAATAAACCAGCGCGCCATTGACGTCACGTCCGGAGATGATCTGCAGGATGTTCAAGGCTGGCCGGAAAAAAGCACATTCTAAAGCAGCCCGTTCCAATTTGAAGCGGAAGGGCGAAAGCCCTCCGGCGGCGGGGGAGTTGGTGCCAACGTGGCGAACAAATCGTTTCACGCGGAAGTCTGTGGCTGGCGGGACGGGCGGGGTTCCGGCGCGATCGTCCGGTTGAAGTCGGTTGGCGGTTGGCGCGCGGGCCGGAGGGCTTACGCCCTTCCGCTACCGGGAACAGCGGGAAATGGCGCAAAACTGCCTGCGCTATGGTATTTCCTTCGGCCCGAATTCTTGGGCAGCCTGTTGTAACAGGTCTCCAAACTCCTCGCGGTGACGCAGGCAGTTAAAAAGCTGGTCGGTCTGGAGAAAGGCAGGCAGTTCCGCGGTGTTGGAATCCGCACGACCAATCATGTCGGCCACTTCGTCGAGCATCAGGCGTTCGAACTTGCGGACCCATTCGGGGTCTGGCGGGGAGCCGTCGGTCGGGGACTGTTGGGCTGCCGCGATCAGAGTCCGGCCGAGTTCAAAGACCGGCCGATGAGCCCACCAGAAGGGCTGCCAGTCTTCGCTGATCCGCGGATACTCTGCGGCGGCTTCGTCGAGCTTGCCCATGCGGATCAGGACATCGACAAGGTTCATCGACTGGTTGCTTTGCAGGATGATGGCATTGAAGTAGCACGGGACGCGGGCGAGGACGGCGGACGAGTGCTCGCGGGCGAGCCGGAACAGCCGTTCGGCTTCCGGCAAGTCGCCGGCCTGGTCGGCGATCACGGCGAGGTTGTTGTTCAAGGCACTGAGGATGAAGGGGTGGGCGAGGGCGGCCGGGTTCGACGTGGCACGTCCGAACTGGACTTCGATTGATTCCTGATAGGCGGCTTTGGCTTCGTCAGCGCGGCCGAGGGCGACAAGAACGATTCCCAACCGCTGGTGACAGCGGGCCAGTTCGTTGTGGAACTCGCTCCAGCTGGTGGAACAACTCGTGGGCGCGAACAAGGTCGGATACCCCCTTTTCTGTTTGTCCGTCCAGCTCCAGTGCCCGCGCGCGGGCTTGGCAGAACTGCGCGAGACTGGACCGGGCTGCAGGTGTCGCGTCGGAGACGACCAGTGCTTCACCGGCAGTCACAGCGGAATCGAGCAATTCCAGGGCGGGCACCAGTTCGCACCGGGCGGTCAGGAACCTGGCAAGCGCCGCGCGGCTCTGGTTGAGGTCGATGGTTGCCTTGTTCGAAGGCCCTGGAAGTGGGGCCGGAAGGGGGTCAGACTCCGGTGCCGAGTCCTCGTGCAATAGCAGGGCTTCGCGGAGCAACGTTGCGGCCCCTGTCGAATCGCACTTTTCCGCTCGCCAGGTGCCGAGTTGCCGCAGGAGGACTCCCTGAAACTGCCGGGTTTCCGTTGCCGCTGCTTCATGGGCCAGGCCGGAACGGGCATCGTTCACCAGCTCTTCGGCCCGTGCGAACCGCCCGGTCCGTTCCAGCAGCTTTGCCAGCCGGAACTGAAAGCGCGAATGTTCCAGCCAGTCACCGGGCCGGACATTTCCTCTATCGAGTACGTCGCGAAACTCCTCGATCGCGCGGCGAAACGCAGTCTCGGCGAGTGCGTGCTGACCGATCAGCTCGTGGATGACGCCCAGCTGGTGATGGATGCGGGCGACTTGGCGCTTCAACAATGGCAGGCCCGGGTCGCTGGCGACGAGCGATTCGGCTTTGGCCGCCAGCCGCTGGAGAAAATCGCGGCGAACGGCGTCCATCTTCGAGACAACGGCGAACTCTTCGCGGTCGATGAACTGGAGTTCGGTGTCGAGTTCGTCCTGCGCGGTTTGAAAGCGGGCCTCCGCCTGGCGCCGCTGAAAACTGCGGTTGATCGTGAACGCAGACAGCCCGGCCACGACGAGCAGCCCAACGACCAGGGCCAGCGCCGCTACCTTGCGCTCGCGCCGCGCCCAGCGGGCTACCCGCTCCACAGGACCCGCGCGCCGGGCATGAATGGGCTGGTCGGCGACGAAGCGGTCCAGGTCGTCGGCCAGGGCCGCGGCGTCCGGGTAACGGTTGTTTGGCTCAGCGGCCAGACACTTGAGGCAGATCGTCTGCAAGTCGCGCGGGGCCATTCGGATCAGGTCGCTGGGGATCGCTTCGCGTCGGACCCGCTCCAGGATTTCGATCAGGCTTGCGCCGTGGTGGGGCGGCTCGCCACTCAGGAGTTCAAACAGGATTGCCCCGAGGGCGTAAACATCGGCAGACGGGCCCACGGCGTTGCTGCTGCCACCGGCCTGTTCGGGAGCCATGTAATAAGGCGTGCCAAGAACGGCCCCCGTTTGCGTGTGGGCTGTCTCAGCAGCGTCGAGCCGCCGGGCCAGTCCGAAGTCGGCAATCTTCGGGCGAAAACCGGCGATCGTATCTTGTTGCACAACACCGGATGGAAGGGACGTGGGGCTTGCTTGCGAGCCTGATCCGACCGGCTCAAGCAGAATGTTTGCCGGCTTGAGATCGCGGTGGACCACGCCGCGGGCATGCGCGTGCGCGACGGCTCGCGCGAGCACCAGCATCAACCGCGCAGCGTCGGCTGGTGGCAAGCGCTGCGTCCGCAACCAGTCTTTCAGGTTTCCGCCCGAAACGAATTCCTGAATGCAGTAGTCCTGACCGGCGTGTTGGCCAACCTGGAAAACCCGGACAATGCTCTCGTGACTGAGCAGGGCCGCCGACTCAAACTCCTGGCGGAAACGGACGCGGGCTTCGGGTTCACTTTGACTGCCAGAAGCGAGCAGTTTGACCGCCACTTTGCGCCGCGGTTCGGCTTGTTCCGCCAGGTAGACGATGCCCATACCGCCTTGACCAAGCTCATCGAGAATCTGCAGGCCCGGCAAGTCTGGCCAGCGGTGACGGTCGGACTTCGCACCATGAAAACCGGATTGATGTGCCCTGATTGCATTTCCTCCAACGGAACGGTGTCTCTTTTCAAATTTTGAAAGTTGTGTCCCGGTTACCTTTGTTTCTTTTTCAAGAATTGTCCGAAGTATTGTTACATGACTTGTTTCTGCCCCTGTTATTTTTTGATTTTTCTTTGTCTTTGAAATAATTATAGCATTTGCAATATTTTTCTCCGTATCCATTAAAG
>JANOFL010000385.1:0-4057 GCA_031405895.1 Planctomycetota bacterium | reverse complement strand
TGAACTCGTCGATGATGTAGTTCTCGGCCAGCACCATTTCGGGCGAACCGGGCAACCGGCCGACCAGTTCATCGCTGGCGAGATACTTGATGTCGGCCGTGAGCCGGGCCAGCGCCGACATGGACGTCTTGTCGTCGTCGGCAGACTGCGGAACTGCTCCCTGCGCTTTTCCCTCCAGGAAGAAAGCTGTTGCGGCAACCAGCAGAAACGCGGCCGAATGGCGGAGGGACAACAGCCAACGGGACTTTCCGGACATGAAGGAGCGCCTTGAACGAGGGGAACCGCCACTGCTTCGCGCGGTGAACCTGATAATGACCCACATTGCGGGCAGATTGTAGCAAGCCGACCGGCGACCGGATTCCGGCCGCCTCCCGAAACGGGACTGTTCACCACGGTTCGCGTTAAGGGTCGCGACTCCGGGGTGCGGCAAAGCTCGCGGGCATCCTTGAACCGGCTGCCGGTTTGGGCTAGATTTTTTGTTGATTTGGGGGTCATTTTTGCCGTTCCAGTCGCTCGAAAACCGGGCTGCAAGCACGCCCCTGTAGCGAAGCCATGCGCTGCTTATGCCCCCCAAGGCCAGTCCAGGTGCGGACGGTATTTCAGCCTCGAAAGCCGCCCCTCCCCAGCCACTTCCATTCCCGAACGGGAGCCGTCAGCGCTCATGAATCCGACGACCTCGATCGGCACTTACAACCGGCTGGAGATGCTCAAGCTGATGTACCTCAGCCGTGAGGGGGACCGGCGCGAGGGCGTCCTGCATCGCCAGAGCAAGGGCTGGTTCCAGGTGGCTGGCATGGGGCACGAACCGATGGCCGCGGTCAGCCTGCTGCTCCGCGGCAGTGACTACCTCTTTCCCTATTACCGCGACCGGGCGATGGTTCTGGCCAAGGGCGTCAGCAACGCCGAACTGGCCCGGGCCTATTTCGCGAAACGCAACACGGGCAGCGGCGGCCGGCAGATGCCCGGCCACTATTCATCCCGCCAGCACAACATCTGGAGCGTTCCGACGCCCACCGGTGCCAACGCCCTGCCCGCCTGTGGCGTCGCCTGGTCAATGCAGCTGAACAACCGCGAAGGAGTCGTGGTCGCGACCGTCGGCGACGCCGCCTGCCGCCAGGGCGAATTCTACGAAGCGGTAGCCTTCGCCGTCGAACGCCAGCTGCCGATCGTTCTGATCGTCGAAGACAACCTTTACGGCATCAGCACCAATACTGAAAAGTTTAATCCCTTCCGCCTCGGCGTCTTCAACGAAGGACTCGGCATCGTGCACGTCGATGCCCGCCATCCCGACCGCGTGCATGAAGCTGCGGCCGTCGCGATCCACCGCGCCCGCAGCGGCGACGGCCCAACCGTGATGGTCTGCCAGGTCGACCGGCTTTGCAGCCACACCAGCAGCGACGACCATCGCGTCTACCGGCCGCAGCACGAAATCGACGAGATGGCCGAGCGCGACCCGATCCTTGTTCTCTCGCAGGAACTGATCGAGGCCGGCGAACTTTCAGCCGACGAATGGCAGCGAATGAAGGACGAGATCGACGTCCGGGTCGACCGCGACTACATCGAAGCCGAACGGGAACCCGATCCGCGGCCTGAGGAAACGCTCGACCATCTCTTCGCCCCGCTGCCAGTAGCGGAACCCCCACCGCTTCAAGGTGGCCGCAAGTGGCGGATGGTCGACGCGATCAATGCCGTGTTCGAAAAGGCCCTTGAGCAGGACGACCGGCGGATCTTTTTCGGTGAGGACATCGAGGACCCCAAGGGCGGTGTCTTCCGCCTGACCGCGAATCTTTCGACCCGCTTCCCCGAGCGGGTTTTCAACTCGCCGCTCGCCGAAGCCACGATCGCCGGCGTCGGAATTGGCCTCGCCAGTTGCGGCATGCGGCCGGTTTTCGAGCTGCAGTTCGTCGACTTTGTCGGCCCGGCCTGGAACCAGATTTCGCAGAATATGGCGACCCTCCGCTGGCGAACGGTCAGCGAATGGTCCGTGCCGATGGTTTTCTACGCACCCTACGGAGCCTACCTGCCGGGCGGATCGCTCTGGCACAGCCAGGCCAACGAAGCCCTCTTCGCGCATGTGCCCGGCCTGCGGGTGATGGTCCCCAGTACGCCCGAAGACGCCGCTGCCATGATGTGGACGGCGCTCCATGCCGATGACCCGACCATCTTCCTGATTCCGAAACATCTCTTCCGGCTGCAGATGGACTGCCCGCCCGAGGTGCCGGCGGTTGGCTTTGGCTCAGCCCGGATTCGCCGGCCGGGACAGGACGTGACGCTGGTTGCGTGGGGCAATGGCATCGAGCTGGCGCTCGCCGCGGCCGGGCGGCTCGCCAGTCAGGCCGAAGTCGAAGTGATCGACCTCCGCTCGCTGGTCCCGTGGGACCGGGCCACGGTCGCCGCCAGCGTCGAGAAGACTGGCCGCCTTGTGGTCGTCCAGGAAGACGGCAGCACCTGCAGCATCGGCCAGATGATCATCAGCGACCTGGTCGGCGACGAGCAGTCGTTTGGCAGTTTCGTGAGCGCTCCACGGCTGGTCGCCAAGCCCGACGTTCACATCGGCTATAACCCGATCTGCGAGTTTGCCGCCTTGCCGGACCTGGAGCAGGTCGTGGCGGCGATTGAAAAGACCCTGGAGGACTGAGGTTCGATGCCCGTCATTTCCGTCCGGATTCCCCAGCTGGGTGAAGGCCTTCAGGAAGCCCTGCTCGTCGAGTTCCTGAAAAAACCGGGCGACCGGATCAAGCGCGACCAGCCGATCTACGTGATGGAGACCGACAAGGCGACGACCGACGTCGAATCGCCTTACGACGGCACGCTGGTGGAGTGGATCGTCGAGCCGGGGACCGTGCTCTCGATCGGGACCGAGATCGGGCGGATGGAAGTCGCCGCCGGTATCGAGGAAATGCCGGCCGGTCACGGCCCTGCCGCACACAGTGCCGCCTCATCCGCGCCCACGGCAACCACCGGAAACACCCGCGTCGCGGCCCGTCCTCGCACCGACATCCAGATTCCACCGCGCACGCGCCGCCTGCTCAAGGAAAAAGGACTGCTGGAAATCGCCGGCCAGATTCCCTGTGAGGGCGGCAAGCTGATGCCGGAGGATGTCGAAGCCTGGCTGGCCGCAGGCGGCCCGACCGCTGCCACTTCCGCCAATGGCGACGTCGCGTTGGCCGTCAAGGCACCTCCCGCCGCGGTTCTGGTCAGCAACGAGCAGTTCGAAGTGGTTCCGCTTTCCCAGTCCCAGATCACGCTCAATTACCGGCTGGTTCGCGGGACCCAGGCAGCTGTTCCCGTCACGGTCATGACCGAAGTCGACTGGTCGGCGCTCGAGGCCGCCCGGAGCGCCGCGCGGTCCAGCGGCGGTCCGACCGCTTTCGCGATGGCCTGCTGGTGCGTCGTCCAGTCGATGAAGACTCACGACCGGTTTCGCAGCGCGATCGCTGCGGACGGGCGTGCGTTCAGGGTCTTCCGCCGGATCAATCTGGGGGTCGCGGTGGCACTGCCGGGCGACTTGCTGGTGACGGCCGTTGTGCGTGACGCCTGCCAGCTCGACCAGCCCCGTTTTTACTCCGCCCTCGCCGCCGCCGTCGACCAGGCCCGCGATGACAAAGATCAGGCCGACGAATCGACCACATTGACCGTTTCCAATATCGGCAAGGCTGGCATGCGCTGGGGCATTCCGGCGATCGTGACTCCGGCCATGGCGACACTCGCGATTGGCCAGGTTGTCCCGACGCCGGTTCCCGACGGCAGCGGTTTCCGGTTCCGTCCCACCGTCAACGCGACACTCGGTTTCGACCACCGCGTCGCGAACGGAGTGGGGGCCGCGAATTTTCTGGACCATGTGCGAAACGGCATCGAGTCGTTTCGCCTGGCGTAGACGATTGGTTGGCGAGCGGCAGGGCGTCAGCCCTCCGTGGCGCGACCCTGTCCACGGTCCATGTTCACAGACACGGAGGGCTGACGCCCTGCCGCTCGCCAACCACTCGTCTACGCCAGGCGAAACGACTCGATGCCGTGTCGCACATGGTCCAGACACTTCGCGGCCCCCACTCCGATC
>JANOFL010000375.1:0-14890 GCA_031405895.1 Planctomycetota bacterium | reverse complement strand
CCTCCGTGTCTTGGGCCGGACACGGAGGGCTGACGCCCTGCCGCTCGCCAAAACAACTCCATTGCGGCCGCGAAGAGTGTAACGGAGGGGACTCGCACGTGCCGACACTTGAAGGGTTCCTGATCGTCCTTTCCTGTGAACATGCGACTCATCATGTCCCGCGCGAGTACCGCCGTCTTTTTCCGGGTGCGTCGGTCGAGTTGAAGTCCCACCGCGGCTGGGATCCGGGAACTCTGGAGTTTGGAAAACGGCTGGCCCGGCGGTTGGGCTGCCCGCTGATCGTCGCGGAGGTTTCCCGGCTGTTGATCGAGCTGAACCGCTCGCTTCACCATCCGCGGCTCTTTTCCAGTTACTCGCGGGCCCTGCCGGCTGACGCACGCAAAGTTCTGGTGGACCGGTACTGGCAACCGTATCGGGCTGCCGTTTCAACGGCGGTCGATTTGCAGTTGCAGCGCGGAAAGAAAGTGCTGCACCTCTCGCTTCACAGTTTCACGCCGGAACTCGATGGCGAGGTCCGGACGGCGGACGCCGGTTTGCTGTTCGACCCGAAGGTTGCGGCGGAGCTGGCGTTCTGTCGAATCTGGCAGGCACAATTGAAGTCGGCTTGTCCCAACCTCGTGGTCCGCCGCAACTACCCCTACCGCGGCACCAGCGATGGCTTGACCACCGCCCTCCGAAAACAGTTTGCGGGCGAGCGGTATCTGGGAATCGAACTGGAAATCAACCAGCAGTGCCCGCTGGGCCCGTGGCGCCGCTGGAACCAGATGCAGGAGACCCTGATCGACAGCATCGCGCGCATGAAGGGAGCATGACGCGCGTCGACGAAACGGAGTTCGGTGGGCGCACGACCCCCTGTTACCGGTTGCTGGCCGAGCGGCGGTCGGCACCGGTTTTGGGCACCAGCACCGGGATCGGCTGGACGTCGAAGGCGATGTCATAGGACTTGAGGCCGTCCAAAGTTCGTGCCTGGCGGACCATTCCCTGACCGAAGGCGTTGGTCATCGTGCCCTGGAACTCTTCGACCGTCTTGACCATCGCCGGATTGGACTCGACGGTGCCGTCGGAATTTTCGCGAGTGACGTAGCTGAACGATCCGACGCAAACATAGCTTTCGAACCGGTCGTGGAACTCGTAGGCTTCAACGCCCAGCCCGCGCAGCTTCTTGCAAAGCACACTCGCCTTCAGGCCGCCCTCCATCAGTTTGCTCGACTTGGCCTGGCGGAAGAGTCCGCCCCGCTGCTGCTGTTCGACTTCATTGATTTTCGATGTCTCAAACGTATTGTCACCACGAAAAGTCGCGACCCGGACGCTGTAGGGACCGGGGCAGTTGAGCAGGCTGTGAGCGAACTGGCGGTTGAGGTTCAGCAGGTCCTGCTCAATCGGTTGGGTCGCAAAGTACTCGTCCGGCAGCGTCGGGTTGACGATCAGGAAGGCACCGGCGAGCTGCCCGGCGCTGGTATGTGTCCGGGCCATGTCGGTCGTGACTTCGCCGCTGAGTTCTTCCCGGGCCATGCCGCCGAGCGACTGGATGTGCATCGACTTGATCGCTTTCAGGGCTTCCTGGGCGCGATGGTCGTCGACGGTGGCGAAGTCGCCGACGAGGACGGCAATTTCTTCGGAGCTGTCGCCCCGGGCGACTTTCATTGTCTGCTGGCGCGGGATCACGTTTCCATTCGCATCGACATCGGGGACTTCACTGGAGAAGAGACCCGGGACCGGCTGCGAATAGTCGAATTTCTGGCGGAAGGTGTAAGTCCGGAAGCCCTGTTGCTGCAGCTCTGTTGCGAGCCGTTCGGCGTCGGCATAAGCCGATTCGCCAACAAACGAAGCACACATCACCAGCCACGGGCCGGCGTTCTCGGTCAGGTCGGTCGTCGGAGGGCCGGCCGCGGGCTGGCTGGCTGCAAACGGAAACAGTCGCCGCTGGGCGTCCGTGGCTGGCACCAGGATTGTCAGGGCCACGACGGCGGCGAAAGCCAGAACTTGGAGTTTCATCGCAAACAGCTCCTCGGCGGGGGGGTCGCCCGATGATTCCTGGTCGCAGCGGCTCGGTCTTGCGGGAATCCAGCGCAAGGGCCTTCGATTGCGCGCGGACCTTAGCAGGAGGCAATTGCCACTTCCAGACGAATCAGCGCTTACAAGTGGCAGGGGTTTGAGGTGGGCTGAAAAAAGTGAGCCTGAGGCGCTAGCCGAGACCGCTGAATCAACCATTCACTCATACCAAATGGAATCGGCTAGCGCCTCAGGCTCAAAGGAATTCGCCGTTTTGTCAGCCCTGGTTTGGGGCGTCCATTCCGCACAAGACCAGCCTGGAAGCCCCTTAATGGATGGTTTGCGGCCACTAGCCCGGGTATGCTGTCAGACGGAAATCAATCGCCCCCTGGGGCGTCTGTTTTTCAAGGGCGGGTTGATCGCCCTTAGATTGGTGGGCGAGCGGCAGGGCGTCAGCCCTCCGTGTCGATTGTTGAGGCCAGAAAAAGCCAGAGCCTGATCACAACGCACGTTGCTCCAAATGAATTTCCGGGCAATAGCACCATCCCGACGCGCGGAATCTTTCCGCTCTCTCCTACAAGAACCCAAGGAAATCGGCCATGCAGTACAGCTTTCGGCTCGCCGAACTTTTGGGTCATATTCCCGACCCGCGCAAACGGCCGGGCACGATCAAGGCGATCGTGGAATACACCGGACTCGACCGGCACCAAGTCGCGGCTCTGCTCAAAAACGAAGTCAAGTATATTCCGATCAAGGCCCTTTCACGGCTCTGCGATTATCTGATCGAGCACGGCCACGCCGAGGCCGCGAGTCTGCCGGGATCGCTGTTTGCCGTTGAGCCGGAAAACTTCTGGGAATTGCTGGCAAGGCGCCAGCGGGTCGAGTTCTGTCTCGGCGTGCGGCGGGATGTCGAAGCCGATAATCCCGAGGTCTCGTTTGTGGTCGCTTCCGATTCCGTGCTGCTGGGCGAATTGCTTAACGGAGTGACAACCCTCGGCGGGTCGGCCCGCCATCGCAAATCCGGCCTGTCGGATGGCAGCCCGGCCGCACAGATGCCTCATCCGGATCACTTGAAACAAACCCTCGTCTGGAGCCCCGGCCAAGCGGCCGACAAAAAGGTGCTCGAAAGGGCCAAAGCCGCGTACAAGACTTTCAACGAATCGCAGTCCGACAAGGCTCTGATCGGGCTGGGCAGCACCAAAAGCAACCCGGTCGTCGAAATCATGATGGCCGAGGCCTTCAACTGCGACCCGTTTGTCTCGCAGGATCATGTCGCCTCGCCGCAAGACCGCAGTGTGCCGTTCTTCTTGCGTTATCGCGACAAAGACCCCCATTTTGGCTCTTGTCTCGCCGGCCTTGAACTCAGCAAGGGCCAGTCGTCCAAAGACGCCGGCATCTGGTACGAAGACGAAAGTGGCAAGTGGCAGCTGGCAAAGGGCGGCACCAACCGCGAGGACTGTGCCTTCCTTTTCTATCTGCATCGCGAAAGCCAGGGACGCCTCGAGATGGTGATGGGCGGATTCTCCGGCCGGGCGACGCGACTGCTGGCGCGGACGCTGGCAGGCCAGGCCGAAGAGTTTTGGCCACCCACGGTCACTTCGCAGGGCATCCAGTGCGGTGGCTTTGTCATCAAATTCGGTTTCTCAGCCCCGGAACGGGGCGGCCGCGTCGACATCCTCGACGGCGACCTCTCTGCCACCACACGAATCGCGCGGATTGGCGAAAAGGCGATTGTCCGGTGTCTTGAAAGAAGTCGTCCGGAATCGCCTCCACCGCCGGAAGAAGAGTCTTGACGTGGGATAGGCTTCCAGCCTGTCGTTGCGAGTAAGATCTCAAATCTCAGATTTCAAAGTTCAGGGCATTGCCGGAAAACGGCCTCGAGGCCGCTTGATGGCGTGGCAACGGTTGTACCGGCAGGCTGGCGCTGGCGGTGCATTCAGGCGTGCCGCGTTTTGCCGGTTTTGTTGGCTCGCCGATCTGGTTCGCTGATTCCAGCCGCCAATGACGGCCGCCGTGTGTTGGCGACAGGAGTCTTTACCGATAACCCCTCTTGCGGACTGTTCCAGTCCCTCCAGCCACGGCACCGTTTGGCAGCAATGCCAGCAGTCACCGGCTGCTGCCAACACCGGGTTCGCTTGAGGTTTGCCCGTGTCGCAAGACATCAATGTTCTGGCCCTTGCCAAAGGTACCGAACGTTACCTGTTCCTCTTCAATGACGCCTCGCGGACGGAAACCCTGCGGACCCTCGGCCGCTTCGCCTCCAACCCCGAACTCAGCTTTTCGTGGTATGACGCGGCCGTGCTGAGCCAGAAAATTCGCGCCGGCAAAAAGCCCGCTGCCGTCCCCGTGACCATTAACCGGGACAACCTTTCGTCGGTTTACGATCCCTCGCCCAACGACGCCTGGGACGGCTGATCGTGGCCGCCCGTTCCGGCCAGCCCGCGACCGTCGCGGCCGAAACGCCAAGTCCGCTCGGCCAGCTCGTCCAGCGGTTCCTCCGCTATCTCAAGGTCGAGCGCAACTCTTCCGGTTTGACGATCAAGTCTTACGGCGAAGACCTCGCCGGACTTCTCGCCTGGACTGACCAGCGGTTCGGCGTTGAAGCCGATCCGGCCCGTATCACGCCCCAGGACCTGCGGGCCTTTGTCGTCGTCCTGCACGAAGCGGGCTACGCCAAGAGTTCGATCGCCCGCAAACAGGCCGCCCTCCGCAGCCTGTTCCGCTTTGCCCAGCGCGAAGAGATCGTCGAACAGAATCCCGCCAAGCCGCTCCGCAACCCGCGCCGCGAAAGAAAACTCCCCCACTTTCTCACCACTGCCGAAATCGGACGCTTGCTCGCGACACCGCCGGCAAATGAGCCGCTTGGCCTGCGCGACCGGGCAATTCTCGAGACGATGTATTCGGCCGGACTGCGCGTCAGCGAAGTCGTCGGCATCAACGACGGCGATATCGACTTCGCCGCCGGCCTCGTCCGCGTTCGCGGCAAGGGCAAGAAGGAGCGGCTCGGTCCGCTTGGCTCGCACGCCCTCAAGGCTCTCGGCCGCTGGCTGAAACAGAGGTCACTCCCCGGTGGACGTGCCGACCGGAGCAATCCGGTCTTCGTCAACCGCTTTGGCACCAGGCTGACCACCCGCAGCGTCGGCCGGTTGCTGGAAAAACACCTCAAGCTGGCCGGGCTCGATCTTCGCACCAGCCCGCACACGTTGCGACACAGTTTCGCGACCCATCTGCTCGACCGCGGCGCCGATATCCGCAGCGTCCAGGAACTGCTCGGCCACAAAAGCCTGGTCACAACGCAGATCTACACCCACCTCAGCACCGCCAGCCTTCGCCAGGCCTACGAACGTGCCCATCCCCGGGCAAGGGCGAGCGGGTCCTGATTGGCCTTTGCCTCATTTGACGTCGTGTCGGAAGCGCGCAGGTTTGGACTTTTGCATCTGGACCCACGTGCCGCCCGGACGGCGAGGGGCGTTTCGCGTCAGGCAGAATCTCCGCGTTGCTCAGACAGCCCGTTTTTTGTCGTGGCGACGAAGCTCCTGCTTTGTCGTTTTCAGCCGGTCGATTTGCCTGGGCCTCTTCACTCCCAGGGCGCAACTTCAGCCCCCGGATTCCCTCGGAAAGTCACACTTAAAGCTGGAGGCGACGCGTTGTACTACTGATCACTTGGCCCATTCCTTGGCACCTATCCGTTGCGCGGACACCCGCTCCCCCGCCCTCCCCGCACCGCTCAAAGCAGCGGCGTGGGAGGGAGCCGGAACAGGGACTGGCCCTCCCGAAAACCCCAGAACAGCGGTGACCCACGATGGACTCGCTGCCGATTGTCAGAACAAAATCGACCCTCTATTCGGATGGAGCGGTCTCTGAAGGCGCAGCGGCATCCACCTCCCCCATGTCCACGATCAACCCAAACACCTCATACGCCTGTTTGAGCAGGTTCGGGTAGTCGGCGGGTTTGGCGCGGCGGTGGTGGAGGACGAGGATCCGACTGGTGCCTTCGGCGTTGGAGCCGGGGTTGGAGACGAAGTACTGCCGGAGCGCCGGGGCGAAGAGCTTTCGGGCACCAGGCTCGTCGGAACTTTTCAGCACGTAGGACTTAGAGAAGGCCGCGTCGTCGTCGAAGTCGATGTCCTGGAAGCCGAGCATCCCGCCGATCGAGTCGAACATGTGCTCGGGCCGGATCGAGAACGGGGTTAGCCGGAGCCGGGGCGATTCGAGGGCGACGAGAGTAACCCGGGCCGTGTGCTGGTGCTTGCCGCTCCCAGTCGTCCACTGGTAGTCGAAGATCGAAATCCGGACTTCGCCCGAGTCGCCCGTCATGCAGTTGGACATCGCCCTTCCGCGGCCGAGGTTGAACAGGGCCAGGCTGGCGAAGCGCTCGCGGATGGCAGGGTCGTCGCCGGGGACCCAGGTCAGTCCCAGTGATTCGGCTACCGCCGCGATCTCGGCCTTCCGTTTCTTCTCGTACTTAACCGCCGCCGCAATTCCGGTGACGATCACGGCAACGATGATCGCAATGCTGATGATGGCGGGGAGCATGGTTTCGGGCGGGTCCTTGGACGTGGGACAGGCTTACTGGCTGACTTGGCAGAATTGATCTGAAATCTGAGATTTGAAATTTGAGATTTCAGTTTCGGGATCTTCAGGGCGTGGGATAGGCCTCCAGCCTGTCGTTGGTGCGGTCATGTCAGGCTGGAAGCCTAACCCACAGTCCGCTTGGTTAGCTCGTACATCACAATCCCGGCGGCGACGGCGACGTTGAGCGAATCGACGCCGTCGGCCAGATCAATCTGAACGACTTCATCGGCCATGTCCAGCCAGCACGGCTCCAGCCCGCGGCCTTCATTACCGAGCAACAACACTATGCGCGAGGAGGGCCGATAACTGGCCAGCGACACGGACCGCGCCGTCCGCTCAGCCGCGACCAGCCGAAAGCCGTGCTCCGTCCGCAACCGTTCGAGGAACCCGGCCAGATCGTCGGGACGGAACAGGGCCAGCCGAAAGAGCTGCCCCATCGAGACGCGGACGCAGCGTCTTGTGAATGGGTCGATCGATCGGGGACCGACGACCAGCCCCTTGGCCCCAAACGCGGCCGCCAGCCGGGCGATCGAGCCGAGATTTTCGGCCAGCGCCACGTCTGGGCAGCAGATTACAAACGAACTTCCACCAAGCCAGGTGCCAACCACTGACTCCCGGTCCCATTGCCGCTCGCCGCAAGCCATGACGCCGGAATGGAACTGGAAGCCGACCAGTTGCGAGACTAGAGCGTCGGGGACGACGAAGACGTCGGCAAGGTCCGGCACGTGACCGGAAAAGGCTTGCACTCGCGATTCGGCCAACAGCACACTGTGAACTTTTAAGCGGCTCGCGAGCAATCGCCGCACGATCAGCCGGCCTTCGGCCACAAACAGTCCACCCCCGGTGTCACCAGCGAGGCTTTTTGCCTTCAGCCCGCGATACGGATCGAGCCGCGGATCGTCGAGCCGGTCGATGGAGTGCAGGATTGTTGGTTGCATGGTCGACAGATCGTGCGCGTTTGGGAGATCATTTTATCGGCTGCAGTGAAGCCGCGGCGGCTGATTTCGGAGAAATCAGCGACACTGAGAAACGCGGGTGTTTCATTTTTAAGCGTTGCGTGCGTTTCGCAATTTGCGAAACACTCACAAGTGCTGCGTCCGGACTCGGCGAGTTCACCCAATGTCGCTGACTTCTCCGAAGTCAGCAGCCGGTGCGTTCCCAGCTCTGCATTGCACATGGCGGCAGGGGGCGGCTGATGGCGGCTGATTTCGGAGAAATCAGCGACAATGGGAAACACTACGCGGTCCGGTGTTTGCCGGGAGCGATTCCCGCAAAGTACGAAACGCACCCTTGCGTATTGAACAACGATCAGCGGGGCGGACTTTCGCGGAGCGAAAGGCGACGCTCTTTGCGATTGCCCGAATATCGGTGATGCGGGACGATGTTTGGCGGGATCGAGGCAGGTTTTTCAGAATGTTGTGGCGAGGAACCGCTACGGATGGCAGGTTTGGCTTTAGCACGACGGCCCGGAAGTGTGGAGCAGTTGTCCCAACTGCTCGTCCGCGCGTTGTTCCGTCTTGCGTTGCTGCGCGCAATTGCCGCGCTGGCCGGTTTGTGCCTGTTCGCATTGACTGGACCGGCCACCGCCCAGGAACCCGAGCCACCCGCGCCGATTGTGGCTCCGGTCGATGAAACGCAGGTCACCGCGGAGGACATCGCAGCAGCCGCGGCCGAACTGGCGGCGCAAACAGGGCTCGATGAGACATTGCGGGGCCAGATCAGCCAGCTGCACCAGGCGACCTTGAAGACCGTGGAGGCCACGGCGGAGACCAACGCGAAAATCGCCGAGTTCGATGCCGGCATCGAGCAGGCATCGGCCACATTGAAGCTTGTCCAGGAGGCCCGTGACCGGCTGCTGAATGGCTTGCCGCCCAAGGCCTCCGACTTTCCTGATCTCGATCAGCTCCGCCAGGCGTTGGCCCAGTCCGAGGCCGAGCTGGAGCAGGAAAAGCTCAAGGCGACGTCGCTGAGCGAAGAGCCGGCCCGCCGCGTTGCCCGCACCGCAGGGATTCCAGGCCTGCTCGCAGCGCTGGACGCCGACCTGATC
The DNA here is from genome assembly GCA_031405895.1 of Planctomycetota bacterium. Classification (GTDB taxonomy): domain Bacteria; phylum Planctomycetota; class Planctomycetia; order Pirellulales; family Pirellulaceae; genus BJ22. The sequence continues at coordinate 6,276 of JANOFL010000375.1, read as the reverse complement.
GACTGCCGGGGACAACTGCAACTCGCGCCGCCCGCCGGCGAGCCTGAACTTCAGACCAAGGCCCGGCGATTGCAACTGCTCGCCCGGCGGATGTCGATCGAACGGGAAAGCGAGTCGCTCCGCAAGGAGCTGCTCTATTACACGGCGACGACGGACTTGCTCCCCTTGCAGGTGGAACTGGCCCAGCTGGGGATCCAGCGGGGCACCGAAGCGCTTGCGATTTACCAGACTGAGCTGGCCCGGCGGCAGGAATCGAAGCTGCAACAGCAGGTCCGTGCCGTGCGCGAGGAGGCGGGTCGCGTGCAGGCTCCGCTGACACAGGCGGCAGCCAGCAATCTGGCACTTGCTGAACAGATTCTCGCCCGCTCGGAACAGGCCAATGCACTGGCCGACGAACTGCGCGAATTGCGGCTGAAGCGTGAAGAGCTTGATCGCCAATACCAGACGGCGGTCGAGCGCTACAAGTCGGTTGGTCTGACTGACGCGCTCGGCGGAATGCTGCGGAAGCAGCGCCGCGATCTGGCCCTGGCGCACAAGCAAACCGGCGCGGGGGCGATCCCTCGTGACGAATTGCGGGCCTGCCAGATCGAGCTGTTTGAGCTCCAGGACCGGATGGCCTTGCTGCGCGACGACGCGGCGGAGGCCAAAGGAATGCTGGAAGCAGCCGCCGTGAATTCTCCGGGGGCGAACCCGGTTCTGGTCCGGGAATCGGAAACAGTCGCCGCGCGTCGCCGACACCTGCTGGAAGAACTTTACGCCACCGCCGACACGCGGTTCCGCAACCTTGTGGCGCTCGACACCGAGCAACGCCAGGTCGCGTCGCGAATCCAGACGGTTGCCAACTGGATCGACGAACGCGTGATCTGGATTGCAAGTGCTCCCGTCCTCGCGACCGGAGACTGGCGGCAGGCGGTCAGCGCCGCCCGCTGGCTGGTGCATCCTGCCAACTGGCAACAGGTTGCTGGCGAACTGTGGCGGGATTTGACGACCAACGCGATTGCGTTTCTGCCGTTCCTGCTGGCGACGCTGGTGCTGTTTCTCTTTCGGGCGCGGCTGAAACGGATCATTCGGGAAACGGGCGAGGAGGCGAGTCGTGGCCGCTGTGCCCGGATTCTGCCGACCTTCAACAGCCTGATGGCGACTGTTCTGATGTCAGCACTCTGGCCAATGATCATCGCCGTGCTGGGCTGGACGCTGACACACGGGCCAGTCCCGGGGGGCTTTGTTTCCGGCGTGGGACAGGCACTGCTGGGTGTTGCCATTTTCATGGCACCGCTGGAGCTGCTCCGGCAAGTCTGCAGCGAACGCGGGCTGGCCGCCGCGCACTTCGACTGGCCCGAGCGCAGCCGGCTGTTCCTCAAGCGAACGATTCGCAGTTTCTATTTTCTCGCCCTGCCGTTGATGCTCGTGCAGGGGATGCTCGAATCGCAGCCCGACGAAAACTGGCTGAACTCGCTGGGACGGGTGGTCTCGTGTCTGCTGTTTGCCATCTCGGCGTGGTACCTGCACCGGGTTTTCAGGCCGTCGGGGACTGTTTTCCAGCAGATGGCACTCCGCAAGCCCCAGCCGGGCAGTTATCGCTTTCGGGTGCTGATCCATCTGGTGGCGCTCGGGCTGCCGTTGATGCTGCTGGTGCTCGCCGTGATGGGCTACTTCTATACCGCGCGACAGCTGGGCGGCTGCCTCGAGCGTTCGCTGTTGCTGCTGATCCTGATGGTGATTGTCGGCGGCGTGCTGCTCCGCTGGCTGCTGATGCGGCGGCGGGCCCTGGCGATGGAAGAAGCCCGCCGGCAGCGGTTGGCGATGGCGACCGCCAGCGAGTCGATTGGACCCGGCGGTGAAGTCGCGGCGGCAGCGATCACCGAGAAAACGCTGCTCGATCTGGGGACCGTCTCGCGGCAAGTCCGCGAAGTCGTGGTGCTGGTCCTCGGCACCGTGACGTTTGCCGGTCTCTGGTGGATCTGGCGGAATGTGCTGCCCGCCGTGGGCATTCTCGACCAGCTCGAACTCTGGCAAGTGACGGTCAACGAGCGGGTGGTCAGCGTCACACTGAAAAACCTGTTCGTTGCGTTTTTGACCGCAGCGTTTTCGTGGCTGATGGTCCGCAACATGCCAGGTCTGCTCAACCTCGCAGTGCAACAGTTTTCGTCGCTCGATTCGGGGGCCCGGTACGCGGCGACGACGATCTTCCGTTATGTGATTACAGTCATCGGTGCCGTGACGGCGCTGAGTTTCCTCCGCATCCAGTGGTCGCAATACAGCTGGCTGGTCGCGGCCGTGACGGTTGGACTTGGTTTCGGGCTACAGGAGATCGTCGCCAATTTTGTTTCGGGCCTGATTCTCCTGTTTGAGCGTCCCGTCCGCGTGGGCGACCTCGTCACGATCGACAACCAGAACGGGATCGTGACCCGGATCCAGATGCGGGCCACGACCGTGATGACATCCGATCACCAGGAACTGATCGTTCCGAACAAGGACCTGATCACCGGCAAGTTGCTCAACTGGAGCCTTTCCAACGTCACCAACCGGCTGGTGTTGAACGTCGGCGTGGCCTACGGGACCGATGTGGACCGGGTCCAGCGAATTCTGCTGGCTACTGTCACCTCCCACCCGGATGTCCTGGCCGATCCACCGGCCTCAGTCAGCTTTGAAGAGTTCGGCGACAGCGCGCTGTTGTTCCGGATCCGCTGTTTCCTGCCCAACCTCGAACGCCGCCCGGACATCCGGCACGAGCTTAACAGCGCGATCGCGCGGGCCTTTCAGGCGGAGGGAATCGTCGTGCCGTTCCCGCAGCGCGAGTTGCTGTTGCGGAGGGAAGGTGGAACGCATCCGAACGCGCGCCGCGATCCGGAGGCTGCCTGAATGGCTCAAAGCGCAAGCGGTCACAGCGGCAGTTTTCGCCAGTCACTACCAGCCCGCGGCGCAAGCAAGGTTGGCGCGGTCGTCAATCGCCGAATGGAATTTGCTCACGCCCTCTGAAGTCGTGCGACCGGAGGCAGCCGGAGTGCGTGGCTGGTTGACGAAACATGTGCCGCTTCGATTTCAGCCGCGGCCCCCTGCCCCTCCTCCCACAACCGTTCCGGGAAGACCGGAACGGTTGTGGGAGGAGGGGGGAGGAAAAGTTTCTTCGCGCGCCTGGCCGCGCCGATAGTCAACAACCGCACCGTCAAAAACCAGGCGATCAAGAACCGCGCGGCGGGCTGTTCCAGGCACCGCGGGACAGCGACTACTTCGCCTCTACCGCCCGGATGCGGATGTTCCTGAACTCGACGTGCATCATCTGGCCGGCGTGCATTTGCAGGGCGAGGATGCCGTCGGGACTGGCCGCGTCGGTCTGCTGGTCGTCGAGCAACGCCGTCGGATGGCCGTCGATGAACAGCTCGATTTTGGGGCCGACGGCGCGGATCCGGTAGTCGTGCCAGTTGCCGTCTGTTGCGAGAGCCGCGAACGTCTCCTCATCCAGACCGGTCTTGCCAGGCTCCGGCCGCTCGCCGTTGGCATCGATCGTCACGGCTTCGCCGCGCTGGCAAAGAATGCCCCGTTTTCGCTCCTCGTAAATGATGCCCATGTACGTTCCGTTGGCATCGATGTCGGCCTGATAGCCGCAGACCCGGTTCGGTTCGTCTTCCTCGGCGCGAAACTGGACGCCGGAGTTCCCGGCCACAATCCGGAACAAAAGCCGCAGTTCGAAATCGCCGGGCAGATCCTGTTCACAGACGAGGAACGAATTGGTCTCCAGCAACTGGTCGGGCTTTGTCTGTCCGATCAAGGTCTCTTCTTCGACCCGCCAGAGTCCTTCTTCGCCGTGCCATCCGGCGAGCGACTGGCCGTCGAAGAGCGGCTCGAATCCTTCCTCATCGTCCGGCAGGTCCGCTTCGGCAGGCGTCGCATTCCCGGTTTCCTGGGCCGGCGGGTTTGTGGGGTTCTGGGCGCTCGACGGCGCACCCAACAGGGCGGTCGCGACCAACATCACCACCACGCGAGGTCCCAAAAAGGAAACGACTGGACGAAAACGGTGATTCATGTTGGCTCACGAACTGATGAACAGGGGCGTCGCAACAGCCCAACATCCTAGCTGGTCGGCTCTGTGATCGCACAGCCTCGACATCAGGGCCTGCCAGGCGAACGTCAACCGCCCCGCCGCCCGGTTCTGGCGAAAAGGGGCAGCTGAATGTTCGACACGGCCCCGGCCTTCACCGCGACGAAACACCGTCGGTACCGGAACGGATTGCCCGGACAACAGGAACGGCAAGGGCTGCCCCGACGACAGGCGCCAACAGGTAAATCCAGAGACTCGCGAGGTGACCGGACACCATCGCCGGAGCCAGCGACCGGGCCGGGTTCATCGAAGCGCCGGAAATGGGACCCGCGAACATGGCTTCCAGGCCGACCACTCCGCCAATCGCAATTCCGGCCGTAATCCCGCGTTCCTTTGCACCCTGCGAGACTGAAAGAATGACCAGCATCAAAATGAAGGTCAAAACGGCCTCAAGGACAAACGACTGCGAGGGCAGGCCGGTGGGCAAGGTGGCACCGAGCGTCACACTGGCGGGAAACAGGAGCCGCATCAGGCCGGATGCTGCGAATGCTCCAGCGACCTGACCCGCGACATAGCCTGGCACTTCCCGCCATTCGAACCGGCGGGAAAGCGCAAATCCGACGGTAACGGCCGGGTTGAAGTGGGCCCCCGAGACATCTCCCAGGGCCTTGATCATCGACATCACCACCAGCCCGAACGTCAGCGCCACTCCAACGTGGCTGACCGTTCCGCCCGTCGTTTCATTGACCACGATCGCGCCGGTGCCGGCAAAGACGAGGCAAAAAGTGCCGACGGCTTCCGCAAGGATCCGCCTCACAGTTTCACCGCAATCAGATCGAGGCTGGTGATGTAGTCGCTGGGCTTCGAACCAGCCGGCAGGCTGGCGATGATTCGCTGGTAGAGCGGGTCTTCCCAGTTCGTCATTGCGTCGATGTATTCTGGCTTGGGTGTGAGTGTCACTTCGACCAGACCCGCGGCGTTGGCCATTGCCCGGGTTTCTTCCACCAGCACGGCCCCCGCGATGCAACCGACGAGAGCCTCCACATCGGCCTGAACGGCGGCGGGCAGGGGCTGCACAAGAGCGAGGTCGGAAACGGCCACCCGGCCACCCGGCTTCAACACGCGGACGATCTCGCGCCAGACCCGCGGCTTGTCAGGCGAAAGGTTGAGAACACAGTTGGAGATCACCACGTCAACGCTGGCATCGGCGACGGGAAGGGATTCGATTTCACCCAGCCGGAACTCGACGTTTTCAAGACCGGTTGTTGCCCGATAGACGGCGATGTTGCGGCGGGCTTTGCCCAGCATTTCGGGCGTCATGTCGACACCGATGACACGACCCGTCGGGCCGACTTTGGGCCCAGCCACGAAACAGTCGAATCCACCCCCCGAGCCGAGATCGAGCACGACTTCGCCCAGTCGCAGCGACGCGATCGCAGTCGGGTTGCCACAGGACAGGCCCATGTTGGCTCCTTCCGGCATGGCAGCCAGTTCAGTGGCCGAATAGCCGATCGCCTGGGCCAGCTGGTCCGGAGCAAACGAAGTCGCGCCGCAACAACCGCCGCCATCTGGGCCACAATTGCCTTGTTGGGCGATTTTCGAATAGCCCGCGCGAACCTGATCGCGGACCATGTCCGAAATCGGGGCGTCTGGGGGACAACAGGAATCGTCACAAGATGGCCGGGACATCACTTCTCTCCTGACAGGGCTTGGGTGGGCTGATAAAACAGCGAATTCTTGTGAGCCTGAGGCGCTAGCCGATTCCCTTGGGTGTGAGTTAATGGTCGAGTCAGCGTTCTCGGCTAGCGCCTCAGGCTCACTTTTTATCAGCCCAGGGCTTGGGGCAGAGTTTCCACAAATCGCCGGATTTCGTCGCGGATGCGGCGGTAATAAGGGAGCGCCTTTTCGTCACTGGCCGCACCCGCAGCCAGCCGGGGCGGATCGTCGAACCCGACATGGACCACCCGTGGCGAACCAGGCAGCACGGGGCAGGTTTCAAGCGCCGAGTCACAGACCGTCACGATGACATCGAGCGAGGCGTCGTGCAGGGTGTCGAAATGTTTGGATTGATATCCGGAAATATCGATGCCGCATTCTGCCATCGCGCGGACGGCCAGCGGGTTGAGTCCATGCGGCGCTGTTCCAGCCGAACAGGCGTCAATCACTTCAGCCCGCAAGGCTCTGGTCCAACCTTCCGCCATCTGGCTCCGGCAGGAGTTGCCCGTGCAAAGAAACAG
>JANOFL010000336.1:0-17544 GCA_031405895.1 Planctomycetota bacterium | reverse complement strand
ATGGGCGATGTCTACAAGGCGATGTGGCCGTTCGTGTTTCTGCAGCTTATCGGCCTCGGTTTGTGTCTCGCGTTCCCGGCGCTGTCGCGGTGGCGGGCCCAGGGGGGCGGGGTGGTGGATTTTGGCGCGGTTTTGGGCGACACCCCTCCGTGCCGGGTAAAAAACCCGGTGGGCTCACCCCCTGCCGCTCGCCAAGATCAAATCTGGCCGGGCGGTATCAATGATTGAAAATGAACTCGTTGGAATTGAGGATAATCCACCAGAGGTCGCGTAGCATCTCCATCGAATTGCCGTTGCGGGCCGAAAGCAGGGCCTCGGCCACCTGCCGCTCGTCCCGGACCGGCTTGCGAGCCAGCCCCAGCTCGAACAGGTACTCGATCCGGTCCATGTCATCCATTCCCGGCTCGGACGACAGGCGCGTCAGGAACGAACCGGGATCGATACTGGTCGTTTCACGGGACAACTCGCCATTGAACAGCATCAAAATCTGGCTGATCGTGCCGTTAAAGGTCGTCGTTTCGGTCCCTTCATCGTTGCCAAAGGCCTGTGAAAACTGTTGCAGCCAGCGATTTTTTCGCTCTTCCTGCTGTTCGTAGCTGCCTTCAGCCGCCCCGGCCTGAGTCGACGACACCAGCGACTCGTACAGCTCTTCCGCCCGCATCTGCCGCAGGTAAAAGACCGAAAACCGCGGCGGATTGCCGGCCAGCGGATCGTCGACCTCGTTGGAGTCATTGCGGCAGCTTGACAGCGAGTAGGGCTTGCTAAGCACAATCCACGTCATCAGTTGCCGCACATCGTAGCCGCTGCTGCGGAACTGCTGGGCCAGAAACTGGAGCAGTTCCGGGTTGGTCGGCGGATTGTGGGGACCCAGGTCGTCCACCGGTTTAGTGAAACCATAGCCGAGAAAATGGCCCCACATCCGGTTGGCCATGACTTCCGCCATCCAAGGCGAAGCGAGCATCAGTTTGGACAGCTCGGCCCGTCGGTTCGTGACATTGACATAGCCGCTTTTCCCGATTGCGGCACCGTCAACGAATACCGGAAACGCGACCTTCACGAGGCCGTTGCGCAGCTCATAGAACAGGTCGGCTTCGTCCTGATTGCCGCTCTCACCCCGATAGTCCTGATCGGCCAGCTGGGCAGGGTCGGCATCGGTCCGGCCGCGGAAAGCCCGCGACTGGCGGAAAAAAGCGTTGAACTCCCAGTACTTCTGCTGCTTCCAGTCATTAAACGGATGGTTGTGACACTGGGTGCACTGAACCTGCAGGCCGAGGAAAAGCTGGCTGCAAGCCGCAGTTGCCTGGGCCGCGTTCTCATCGTTGACCTTGTCGATCAGGAAATTGACCGCGCCGTTGAAGCCGTCCGTGCCCGGCGTCGTCGTCCCGGTCGCCGTGACCAGCTCATGGACCATCTGGTCCCACGGCCGGTTGCGCGCAAACGAGTCGCGAAGATACTTTTGCATCCCCGCCCGTGAGATCATCGAGTTGTCGGCCGAACCACCAGTCCGGCCGATCAGCAAATTGGTCCAGATGGTGGTCCAGTTGCGTGACAGGTCGCTGGTGTAGGCATCGCTGTGGAGCAGCTGCTCGACAAGGGTCGCGCGCTTGCTGTCAGAATCGTCCTCCACGAAAGCCCGCAGTTCGTCCACGCGGGGCGTTCGACCAAGCAGGTCCAGAAACAGTCGCCGGCACCATTCACCTTCGGTGGCCGGATCGCTCGGTTTGAGTCCGTACTCTTCCCAGACCTGGCCGGCCATCCGGTCGATTTCAGCGACGACCGTGGCAGCCTGATTTCCGGTCTCCGGTTGGGGGTCATCCTGGAAACCAGAGACCGGCTGCCATGTGGCCAACGAGAAAGCTGCGGCCACCACGAGCCAGGTCATTGGCTGCCGCGGAACCGGGTACTTCAAGATGCTCATGGAAATCTCGATCCGGGTACGAATCAGGACCACCGCCTTCATCAAGCTAACCGAGGGCCAATGGCGAAGCTATCCGGACAGGAAAATTCGGAGCACCTTGTACCTGGAACGCTCCGTTGATTCCGGTGTTACCCGGTTCATTTCAGGCAAACCCAGCCGGTCCCGAGTTCCATTTGGCTTTCGGCCGAATCTGACAGCCCAATGCCAGCCTTGGCGCTCCGTTACATCGTCAATCCAGGGTCAGCTGACGGGCGCAAGCCCCGGTTTTTTCGCGGAAACCGGACTCTTGCGCGTGCCGGCTGATGCTGCGGCCTTGAAAACAAGGCGTTGTCAAAGCACCAGTCCATTTGAATCCAGAAACCACTCCAACAGGCTGCGGATTGAGGTCGAGCCATGGCAGAAACCGAATTCCGTTAACAACCAAAGTCCTCGGACGCCGGATTTTCCGCCGCAATTCATTTTGAGAATTCCAAGTCAAAAGTCTCAAAACCGTCGATTCCACCAAGCTGCTGACTGCGCTCTTTCGATACACCTGCATCATTTCGATACGGGCAAAATAAAACAGGCTGCGGAACCCGCAGCCTGTTTCTCGAACGAATCGGATCATTCCGGCCTGAGCTGCGGGTTGGGGTCCCACAGCTCAGGCACTGCCTCGTCTCTGTTCCGCTCCAAACCAGACTCGGGGGCCCGAATCCGATTTGGGAGAACCACTTCCGCCTTTGAAAGAATGCAACTGCCGTGCCAAACGTGCGAAAGCTCATCCACCGTCCGAATGAATTTGCACGTCCCTCTTTCGCGTTCGGGGAAGCCACTCAGTCGGAGAACCGTCTCCAAGCCCAGCAACCGATCGCCATCACCGCCATCAGCACAAGGGGTGCGGCTGACGTAAGCGGCCCGAACCAGATCATTTCTTTCCAGTCACCGTAGGCCACGCGAACGAGGTACGCGCCGCAAGCAGCGGCAACCGCTGCAACGGTGGTGATGACCAGCAGGAACGCGATCGAGACTTGGGGGCGTTTGGCAGGCAAGTTCCGGATCGGGGTTGGGGAGCGCTGATAAAAAGTGAGCCTGAGGCGCTAGCCGAGAACGCCGCTTCAACCATTAACTCCCACTCAAGGGAATCGGCTAGCGCCTCAGGCTCACAAGAATTCGCCGTTTTATCAGCCGAGGGTTGGGCGGAACCCGAATTGTAGTCGTTGCGCGGGACTTTGCCGGTCAGGCAAACCCTCACTAGCGTTCCCCAAATGCGGCAAGCTCCAAACTTGCCTGAAATGCCGATTAACTCAATTGTCGGGCTTTCCGGGCCGATGAATCGGGTGGTGAACCGGATAACCCCCGCGTCCGGCTTTATCCGAGCCCGCTCCGGCTTGAACGAGTCCGTCGCAATTGCGGCGGTTCCCGGTCGGCCAGCAAGTGCTGCCAGCCTCAGAACTGACGGCCCGCGATGGGTTCGCATCCCCGCCTGTTGTTTTGCCCCGGCCAGGAGCCGACGGGCTGACCCAGAAATCACGAGGCATTTCCATGCGATGTTCTCTCGCCCTCTTGGGCCTTGCTGCGCTGACCCTGGTTAATTCCGGGTGCACGGTTACCAGGTCCCCGAACTGCAATGGTGGTCGGGATTGTCTCAACCTCTGCCGCGGCGGCGGACTGGCTGGTGGCTGCGGAGGCTGTTGTGACTCGTCAGGCTGCGACTCCTCCGGAGCTTGTTCAACCGGATGCGGATGTGATGGCGGAGCGGTCACCACCAACTGCGGTGATGGCTGCTGTGACTCATCTGGTGGACGCTGCTCGACCGGTCTTCAGGGACAGCTCGGCAACCGCCTGATGGGTGGAGCCGGCGGGAACTGCTGTGACAGTTTTGGCGGTTGCGATTCCAGTTCCGGTTGTGCGAGCGGTTGCGACTCGTCCGCGGGCTGTGGAACCGGCTGTGATGGCTCCACGGGCTGTGGCCAGCGCGGATTGCTGGGTGGCCTCTTTGGAGGGTCAAATGGCTGTTCCGATGGCTCGTGCGGTGCCGGGCAAAGTTGTAATTCCGGTGGTCGTGCCGGCCGGTTCGGCTCTGGCGGGATCCTCTCTGGAACCGGCGGCGGAGCCAGTGGCTGCAACGACGGTTCGTGCGGTGGTGGTCTGCTGGGTGGTGGAAGCGGAATGGCTGGCGGAAACGGTTTCGGAAACGGCAGCGGGTACGGCGGAGGAAATGGTGGCAGTCAGGCTTATTGCGACCCAGGAATTGGACTCGTTGGCGGCCAGGAAGGCGGCTGGGCCAGCCCGATTGGATCGGCGATGGGTGGCTGCGGCCAGTTTGGCTGCGGCAAGGGCGGCAGGCTTTGCCTCGGCTGCCGGCTGCGAGGAGCGTTTGGACTGGGCCAGGGCGCCGGACTTCGCGGCCACCTCGGCGGCGGTTTGCAAGGTAACCATCCCTACGGGGGATCCATTCCGCATACGGACTATCCCGGCGCGGGCGTCCAGCCACAAAACGGCATGACACCCACCTACGCCTATCCGTACTACACGCTTCGCGGTCCGCGGGACTTCCTCCAGGATTCCTGCGCTCCGAATCCAATCTTGCCAAGTGGTCCCAAGCGCACCTGCGTGCCTTCGATCGGCTGGTAGTCCCTGACTACGGCCCCACATTGAAAAACAGAAAACGCCCCGCCGGTGATGGCGGGGCGTTTCGTTTTTTTGGCGAGCGTCAACAACTGATCAAAGGCGTCGGCGGCGCAATACCAGCCCGCTCGCGACCATCAGCAGGACGGGAAGGCCAACCGGCTCGGGTATCGCATTGGGAACCAGCAACAGCTGCCCGGGAATATTGACTCCCGGCGTGCCGAGGCTGGCGAAAAACCCCGTCGGCGTTCCATTCAGGGTGTAGCCAGCTACGCCCCCAAAGCCAGTCAGTGCGACCAGCACGATCGGGTTGTTGTTGGCGTCGTTGGTGAACAGCAGATGTGAGGGGAACGAGTTGGCTCCCGTCGTAAACGAGCTGAGCAGCGTCCCGCCCGCGCTGTATCGGTTGACCGTGTGCTGGAAAAGGTCCGCAAACCAGAGGTCCGTGCCGTTGAAAGCCAATCCAGCCGGTGTCGCCAGACCCGTCGCGAAATTGCTTTCGAAAGCCCCTGTCCCGCCGTTGTACCGCTCGATGACGCCGGAACCAAAGCTGCCCACATACAGGTTGCCATCGGGACCAAATGCGAACGAAGCAGTGCCCGCAATGGCGCCGCCACTTGTAAAGGGCCCCAATGAACTTCCGCCCGCCGTGAACCGGTCCACGCTGCTGCCGCTGAAGTTGGCGACGTACAGATTCCCGTCCGCGCCAAACTGGATATCCGCAGGCGCGTTCATATTGGCACCGGGCGTGTTCTGGTTCGACGCGAACTCATTGAGGAACGCGCCGGTCACCGTGTTGTAGCGCAGGATCCGGTTGTTTCCCTGACTGGCGACCAGCAACTGGCCACCCGCATCCAGTCGCATTCCAACCGCCGCGTCCAGCCCGCCGCTTCCGGGCGAAACCAGGACCCCGCCATTGATCGGGGCACCCGTGAACTGGTCGAATCGAAAAACCTGGTCGCCACCATTGTCGCTGACGAGCAGGTCGGCGGAGGCGAACTGCGCGGCGAAAAGCATGAAGGTCCATACGGGCAGCAGCGCCATGGCGCGGCGACCCAAGCCTGGGGTAAACACTGATGCACTCTCCCGATGATGAACTGGACGTGACCCCATCTGCAACCAACCAGGGAGCATGTTTTTTCCCCTGATCGCAACGGCCGATGCTAGTAGCGGGTCCCGGCCCAGTCAACTTGAAGCCAGCCGCGCGGCGCTGGCTCCACGCACCGCCGCGTTTTTTCGAGCCAGCACCCAGAATCCGTCGCCGAGGCAGTACGGGATGGAAAGGCTCCTGGGCACCCATCGCAAGGGTGCGGTCGCCATATGCGACCACCAGCGATTTCCGGCCGTGTGACCGATCATTCGCGCGCCGCGTCCAGGCGCAATCCATTTGGGCGGCAGCCCCAGGCCGACGACTTCCAGGCCTTTCTGCCGCAAAAGACCGGCCAGACTTCGCCGCGAAAACCAGTGCAGCCCCGAGGGCGGGTTCAACTCGCGCCAGGCGTCCCCTTGCAGCCGGGCCGCCCACGAATCGCGATCCCAGGTTTCGACCACCAGCCAGCCACCGGAGCGCAAGGACTCCGCAACCTTCTGGATCGCCCCGGCTGGATTTTGCAGGTGCGAGATGACCTGCAACATCAGGACCGCGTCATAGTGGCGCGTCGACTGCCAGGTCGCAATGTCGCCGCCGACCACAGTAACTCCGCGCCTCCGCGCCTGGTCCGCCATCCAGGCGTTGGGTTCGATTCCATTGACGTGCCAACCCTGCTGGACGAACTCGCTCGCGTGGAATCCGGCCGCGCATCCGACATCCAGGGCCACGCCCAGACGGGCACCATGGCCCGCAAGCAGTCGCGCGTAGAACTTGCCTGAACGCCGCTACTGACGTTCTTCTTCCAGGTAGTCGGCATAGCCGCCCGGATCACCCGCGAAGTAGAAGTCGCCGTAGGTTCGTTCGACATGGACCGGTTGCTCACCCCGCGGTACGAACCAGTGGTGGCAGGCCCTGCAAACATGGAGTGCGTAACCGCGCAATTCCCGCGCGATCGATTCAGTGGCATAACAAAGTGGACAGGCCGCTTCCACGGAGACGCCGGGGGTGGGCTGATAAAAAGTGAGCTTGAGGCGCTAGCCGAGAACGCTGATGCAACCGTTAACTCACACCTAAGGGAATTGGCTAGCGCCTCTGGCTCACAAGAATTTGCCGTTTTATCAGTCCACGCCGGGAGGGGGGAATCCATGGCTGTCCGGATGGGTTGCCAATCAGCCCCGGCCGGCGAAAGATCCAGCCGGTCAACTGGCTGAAACTGCCGCGTTCGGGTAGTTTCTTGAATCACACAGAGCCTGACCGGAATCCGCCGGGGTCTGACGCCGAATCGCGTAGTCTTCGGAGCGATTTGGGGTCTGACCCCCTTTCCTCGCAGATTCTGGACAGGCTCTCAACCCTACAGAAACTGATCTGATCCGGATCGATCCGGCCCGCCGATGTCGAAGAAAAAGTCCGCCCCAGCGCCCTCCCCGGCCCCCGCAGTCCGCGATGATGGCGGCCTGTTCCATTACGACCCGAACCGCAAGTTTCTGATTTTTTTGTTCTTCCTGATCGCCATTGGCGGCGGAATTCTGGCCATGGTCCTGCGCCCCAAGTCGGACGTCCCGGTCTACGGCTGGAAGCTGGTTCAAAAACACCCCCATGATCCTCAAGCGTTCACTCAGGGCCTGCTGGTCGACCCGGTCGATGGCACTCTGGTGGAAAGCACCGGCCAATATGGCCGCTCCACGATCCGCCGCGTCGAACTGGCCACTGGCACCATTATCAAACCGGTCCCCCTCGACGATTCACTTTTCGGCGAAGGGATCGCCCTGCACAACGGCAAGATCATCCAGCTCACCTGGAAAGAGGGCCGGGCCCTTCGCTGGACGCCCGACCTGGAACCGCTCGCCGAATCAACCTATGAAGGCGACGGCTGGGGCCTGACCAGCGACGGCACCCATCTGATCATGAGCACCGGGACTCACAAGATAACTTTCCGGGACCCGGAGACGTTTGAAGTGGTCCGGGCCCTACTGGTTACGCGCGCTGGACGCCCGGTCAACCAGCTCAATGAACTCGAGTACTTTGGCGGAAGTATCTACGCCAACCGGCTGAATTCCGACCTGATCTACGAGGTTAACCCGCAATCCGGCGTGGTTACCGCCGTGATCGACCTGACCGGCCTCTGGCCCGCCTCCGAACGGCCACGCGATGGCAGCGGCATCATGAATGGAATCGCCGTGGGCAAGAAACCCAACGGCGAACAGATGATCCTCGTCACCGGCAAGTACTGTCCGTCCGTCTACGAAATCGAAATCGTCCCACCTGGTTCGTAAACCGCGGCACAGGACATCTGGAATGAAATCCCGGTCGTTGAAACGCTTCGCGGATTGCGGCTGACCATCCGGGTTGATCGTCGCAACGGCCACTGGATTTCCAAAACTGGGCGGGTGGCTTACGAGATCCTCAGGGCACGCCGTCGGCATCTGATGGCCTTCATTGCATGAACATCCCGGCGATCATCGAAGCCAAACGGCGCGGCAAGGAGCTCGCCGCAGCCGACATTGCCGGACTGGTCCAGGGATTCCACCAGGGCCAGGTCGAAGACACCCAGATGGCCGCCTTCGCGATGGCCGTGCTCTGGCAAAAAATGTCCGCCGACGAAACGGCGGCCTTGACCGAAGCCATGCTTCACAGTGGCCGGATCATGAGCTGGACCCCCGGCCGGCCTGTCGTCGACAAGCATTCCACTGGTGGGGTGGGGGACAAGATTTCCCTGCCGTTGGCGCCGATTCTTGCCGAGCTCGGCCTTCGCGTGCCGATGGTCTCCGGCCGCTGCCTCGGCAAAACTGGTGGCACGATTGACAAGCTGGAATCGATCCCTGGCTTCCGGACCGATCTGACCTTCGACGAGTTTCAGGACCTGACAGATAAGGTCGGCTGCGTGATCTCAGCCGCGACTGCCGACATTGCCCCGGTCGACAAGCGGCTTTACAGCATTCGCGATGTCACGGCCACGGTTCCTTCCCCGGCCCTGATCACGGCCAGCATCCTGAGCAAGAAGCTGGCGGAAGGGCTCGATTGCCTGCTGCTGGACGTCAAATGGGGCACCGGGGCGTTCATGGAGACGCGGGCCGAGGCCGATGAGCTGGCCCGGTTGCTGGTCGCCACTGCGGGCCGGTTGGGGGTGACGGCGACAGCGATTCTGACGGACATGAACCGGCCGCTCGGTCGCTGGATCGGCAACTCGGCGGAAATCCTGGAATCGACTGCGATCCTCGAAGGACTTGGCCCGGACGACACGACGCTGCTGACCCGGACTTTTGCCATCGAGCTTGCGCTCATGGCCGGTGTTGCCCGCAACCGAAGCGAAGCTGGCGACCGGGTCGCGCGGATCATCCGTGAAGGCAGCGGGTTGAAGAAGTTTCGCGAGATGGTGGCCGCGCAGGGGGGCGACCTGGAGCAACTCGAGCCGCTTCACCAACGGCAGCACGCATGGCTGGCGAACGCCGATGGCTGTTGTGTGATTCGCCGCTGCGACGAACTGGGGACTGCCCTTAACCTGATGCGCGGCGGCCGTTTCCGTCGCGACGACCAGATCGATCATGGCAGCGCGATCGAAATCCTGGTTCAACCGGGCGAGGAAGTTCGCCGCGGACAGCCGCTGGTCCGGCTCTGGTTCAATGGAGACCTCGACGTGCCGCTCGCGAACGCCCTGAACGCTGCGGTTGGCGTTCAGGCCACGCCACCAGAAACCGGCCCGCTGGTAGTCTCGACGATTGTGTCGTAATCGGTTGCCCATGCCTGATCCCGAATGCCAGGTTGGAGCCTGGCCAAGTAGCCATTTTTTGTGACGCGCAGCTGTGAGATCAACAACAAATCCCATCTCAAATCGCAAATTTCAGATTTCAGATTTCAGAACCTGATCCCAACCTATTGAATGCAGACGCCCGCCATGACCGCCGAGCTTGACTGGTCCAGCCTGATTTCGGCTGCTATCGCCATCCGGAAACGGGCTTACGCGCCCTATTCCGGTTTCGCGGTGGGTGCCGCCGTCCAGACCGCGGGCGGCCAGGTTTTCGTCGGGTGCAATGTCGAGAACGCCAGCTACGGATTGTCGCTTTGTGCCGAGCGTTCGGCGATTGTCCAGGCCGTGTCGGCCGGGCAGCGCGATTTGATTGCCATCGCTGTGGCCGCCTCGCCGCTCGCCACGCCCTGTGGTGCCTGCCGCCAGTTCATTGCCGAATTCGGTCAGCAGATCCGGATCGCCGCAGTCGACCCGGCGGTACCGGCCATTGTCCGGCAGTGGTCGATCAGCGACCTCCTGCCAGAATGTTTCCGGTTCGATGGACCCCCCGTTGCGCAACGTTAACCATGCCCGGAAATCTACGGTTGATAGCGGCGTGGGATGGGCTTCCAGCCTGTCGTCTGACAGGTCTGACATTTCCAAAAGGCCTGACGACAGGCTGGAAGCCTATCCCACGGGGGAGGACACGTTGGTCGACAACGTAGGGCGTTTTGGCGAAAATGCGGCGAAACACAATTGGCTCGCGAGATTGATCCATGGCGACGGCATTGGCAGCTCCACGAAAAGTCACCGCGGCAGTCGGCCCGGCCAGCCCGGAGGCCGTGCGAGCGGCGCGGGAACAGCTCGACCGGCAGACTGTCGAGATCGTCCAGTGGCACTTCAGCGAGGAAACCGGCTGCCCGTTCTGGCTGGACAGAAAACATTCGCTTGGATTTGATCCACTCACGGCGGTCCGTTGCTTTGACGATCTGCAAAAGTTTCCTTCCTTCGAAGATGAATGGCTCCGCGGAGGCCCGGTCGAACGCTGGCGGCCGAAGGCCTTTGCCGATCGTCCAACTTATGTCTTTGAGACCGGCGGGACGACGGGCATCCCCAAAAGCCGCGTGGTGATCGAAGACCACCGGACCGACTACGAACTGTTCAGCGACACGCTGCCCGACCAGTATTTTCCCCGCGACAGCAACTGGCTGATGCTCGGGCCGAGCGGACCGCGAAGGTTGCGGCTGGCAGTCGAGCACCTTTGCCAGTTCCGCGGCGGGATCTGCTTCTGCATCGACCTTGATCCGCGCTGGGTCATCAAGCTGATCAAAAAAGGCTGGATGGAGCACCTGGAGGAATACAAGAAGCATTGCATTGAGCAGGCGATCACGATCCTGACCGCGGGACACAGCATCCGCTGCCTGTTCGCTACGCCCAAGCTGCTCGACTCGCTTTGTCTCGAACTCGAAACCCGCGGCACAAGCCTGCAGGAACTCGGCGTGACCGGCATCTTTTCGGGCGGCACGGAGTTTACGCCGCAGTGGACCCGCTACGCCGTCGAAGAGTTGCTTGGCGGGCCGCCGGAAAAGAGCGGGATCTACATGACGCCCACCTACGGCAACACACTGATGGGCCTGGCCTGCAGCAAGCCGGTGACCGCCGCCGACAAATTCAAAATCACCTATTTTGCGCCCCAACCCAGGGCCGTGATCGAAATCGTCGACTTCCAGGACAGCAACCGCGTGGTCGACATCGGCCAAACCGGCCGCGTCAAACTGACGACGCTGACGAAAGAGCTGTTCGTTCCCGGTTTCCTCGAACGCGACGAAGGCGAACGCGAACCGCCCTGCGAGTGGTATCCCTGGGACGGCGTTAGCGGCGTTCGGCCGTTCCATGAACTGGCCTCGTCGACGACGGTGGGAGTCTACTGAATTTTGCCCGTCTGAAAGCAAGTATCCGCCAATCGGCCAACCTGACTCGTACTCAGCGAAGCGGTGCTCGTGCTCGTACTCCAGTTCTTCGGGTCTGTCAGGGAAGCAGGGAAAAAGACGGAGTACGATTACGAGCACGAGTACGAGTACGAGTACGAGCACGACAAATCGCGGCCCAGCACAGTTTCGCCGCAAAACAACAACCGTCAAACGAAATCACTTTCGTCATGCAAATCCCCGTCATTCGCTGGGGCGAAACTTACGAATCGCTCGAGCAGGTTGAAATCCGCCATTTCCTGACGGGCGAGCCCGTAGCCACGATCGGCCAGGCCAATGGCGGGATCGTCACCCGCGACCTGCGCCAGGTTCGTCGGGCGCGGGACCTGCTGCGCGAGTTGCCCTGCGACGAACTGGTCCGGCGTGTCGGCAGCGCCGCCGATCTGTTTGAAAAGGAAACGCTCACGATTGGTGACTCGCCCCAGTCGCCCGAAGACTTCGTGCATCACCAGTCGGCTTCGACCGGACTGCCCGAGGCCATGTGCCGCGGCAACATGCAGAAAAACTGCTTCGTGCTGCGGAACATGTCGGCGATTCTGGAGGCCCTGACGCGAGGGCTGGACCTGCGGATTCTGACCAATGGCTATGGAGTTGAATCGCGCGGAGTCACCGTCAGCTACCAGGCCCAGGCCGACGCGCTCGGGGCCGTCCTGCCCAACAATTCGCCTGGTGTCCACACGCTCTGGTTGCCCGTGATCCCGTTGCAGATGGGGCTGGTGCTCAAGCCTGGTTCGCAAGAGCCGTGGACTGCGTACCGGATGCAGGCCGCGATGGTCGCTGCCGGAATCCCCCCAGAAGCCATCTCGCTCTATCCTGGCGGACACGATGTGGGCCAGGCGATCATGAGCGGCTGCCAGCGGAGCATGATTTTCGGCTCGGCCCAGACCGTCCAGCAGTACGCCGGAAATCCTCGCGTCCAAGTCCACGGGCCAGGGTTCTCAAAAGTCTTCTTCGGCGATGATCTGGTTGATTCGTGGGAAAACTACATCGATATGCTTGTCGAGAGCGTCTTCAGCAACGGCGGCCGGAGCTGCATCAACTGCAGCGCGATCTACGCCAGCCGGAATGGCAAACAGATTGCGGAAGCCCTGGCCGAACGACTGGGACCGGTGGAGCCTCTTCCGCCCGAACACCCCGACTCGGCACTGGCCGCTTTCACGGCCCAAGGAATGGGGCAGGGCGTCTGGTCGATGGTCGAGCAGGACCTGCGCGAGGCGGGCGTCACGCATTTCACCGAACGGTTTGGCCCGCGGCTGGTCGAGCAAGCCCGTTGCAGCTGGCTGCGGCCGGTGATCTGCCACGCCGACAGCCCGACCCGGGCCATCGCCGGGCGGGAGTTCATGTTTCCGATGGCGACGGTGGTTGATTGCCCGCAGGCCAAAATGATTTCCGCCGCCGGCCCGACTCTGGTGGGGACCGCCATCACAGCCGATGAAAACTGGATCGCCGAATTGACCTCGGCAATCAACATCGACCGCTTGAACATTGGCCCGATCCCAACCAACCGGCTGAACTGGCTCCAGCCACACGAAGGCAACTTGATTGACTTCCTGTTCCGTTCGCGGGCCGTGCAGATTCACACAGTCAAGCCGGCTGCCGGGATTCCGCCAATGCCCGCTGTCAGCCGTTCGGAGCGGGCGTGAACGACTTGCCTTCGAAACAGGAGCCGGCAAAACGGGTCGTCGCGGGCGAAGAGCTGCGGTTACGGACCCGGATGATCCAGGGAGCCGGGGCGGTCAACTGGGTAGGGGGTTTGGCGCACCAGCTGGGTTGCAAGCGGGCCCTGATTGTCACTGACCCGGGGATCGTTGCTGCGGGGCATGTGGCCAAGGCCCTTGATTCGCTGTCCAAGGTCGGACTCGCCACGGCCGTTTTTGACGGCGCGACCGAGAATCCGACTACGGATCAGGTCGACCAGGCAGTGGCCGCGGCCACGGAATTTGGACCGGACCTGCTGGTGGGGCTGGGCGGCGG
This sequence comes from Planctomycetota bacterium, assembly GCA_031405895.1. Classification (GTDB taxonomy): domain Bacteria; phylum Planctomycetota; class Planctomycetia; order Pirellulales; family Pirellulaceae; genus BJ22. The sequence continues at coordinate 4,243 of JANOFL010000336.1, read as the reverse complement.
CAGCAGTCTCGACACGGCCAAAGGGGCGAACTTCATTCTCGCGGGCGGGGGCGAGATGCGTGACTACTGGGGGACCGGCAAAGGCCGAGGCACTTTTCTGCCCCTCATCGGCATTCCGACAACCGCCGGGACCGGCAGCGAAATGCAGTCCTATGCCCTGATTTCGGATGCCCGGACGAAAGCCAAGATGGCTTGCGGCGACCCGCAAGCCGCTTGTGTCGCGGCCATTCTCGACCCCGAGCTGACGTTGACCCAACCGGCCGTTGTGACTGCGGTGACCGGAATTGACGCCATCAGCCATGCGATTGAGACCTGGGTTTGCAGCCGACGGAATCCGTTCTCGGCGATTTTCAGTCGCGAGGCCTTCCGGTTGCTGGCGAAAGCTTTTCCGCGAGTGCTGGGCCAGCCGGACAACCTCGACGCCCGATCGAAAATGCAGCTGGGAGCTGCCTGGGCGGGGGCCGCGATCGAAAACTCCATGTTGGGTGCGGCCCATGCCATGGCCAACCCGCTCACCGCCCGGTTTGGAATGGTGCATGGACAGGCGGTTGGAATTACCTTGCCCTTCGTGATCCGGTTCAACGCGCGGCTGGTGGAAGGACAGTACCGGGAACTTTTGGCCGAGGCGGCGATCGAGCCAGCTGCCGGAATGTCGACGGGAGCAGCTTTGGCCGACTGGGTAACGGAGCAGGTTGGCAAAGCCGGACTTGAAACCGGTCTGAGCGGCCTTGAGCTGGACGAGGAAACCATCGCCGGGATGGCAGAGGAGGCAGTCCAGCAATGGACCGCGGGATTCAACCCAGTGCCCGTGGATGCAGCCGACTTCCGGGAGCTTTATCGGGCGGCCAGCAGAGCTATCGGTTGAGGCCGAAGAAAAGGACAGCGGGCGGAAGTGCAGACTGCAAAGTGAACGACAGACTGGAAGCTTGTCCCACTCCGGCCTCGACGAGCCAGAAGCGGCCTCGACGAGCCGGATGCGTGAGCGACGGAGACTCCAGAACAAACGACAGGCTGGAAGCCTGTCCCACGTCAGAAACGCCCCAATTTCGGGCAATTCCGCGCATAAAAAAAAGCCCGCGGCTGGTCCGGTGGGCTTTCGTCGTTGTTTCAGGATGGCCGCCCCCAGGCGGCGAGGCCGGACCAGACCTTACTTGCTCTTGGAGGTCTTCTTGGCAGCCGGCTTCTTGGCCGATGTCGTGTTCCGGGTCGTGGTCTTGGAAGGCTTGGCGGCGCTGTTCATCTTCTTGGCCATGGTTCAGGTCCTTGAACAAAAGGCTTCGCGGCTTGCTGCCAGCCGAACCAGTTTCAACTGGGCAGGCGATCCGCTTTACGCCTGTTGTATCGACCAGCCAGGATGAAGGGAACAGCGATTCCAGGCAAGCCAGGTTTTTTTGCGATGATTTGTCGCGCACGGCTCATGAACAGTTGAGGACAACTGTTCTACAATCGGCAGAGTGTAGAGCAGTTGTCCCCAACTGCTCGTCCGCGCGTTGTTCATCCACAACGTCGCCGCGTGGGTCGTTAACGACGGCCGGCAATGTTGCTGTAAACCATTTCCGCGATCCAGACCCCGTCTGCCACCTCCCATGCGAATCCCCCTCATCGCCGGCAACTGGAAGATGAACACGAGCCGCGAGCAGGCGGTCGAGCTGGCCCGCGGCGTGGCGGATGGAGCGGCTGGAATGCCGGTTGAACTGGTGGTTTGCCCGCCGTTTGTCTGGCTGGAAGCGGTGGCGACGGCCCTGGCCGGATCGGTTGTTTCACTCGGTGCCCAAAACGTCTGTGCCGATCCGGACGGAGCCTTCACCGGCGAAGTCAGCGCGGCCATGCTGAACTCCTGCGGCTGTCGTTATGTGATCCTCGGCCACAGCGAAAGGCGACAGCTGATGGGCGAGACCGACGCGAGCGTGAACCGCAAGCTGGTCGCCGCTCATCGGGCGGGATTGGTGCCGATCGTTTGCGTCGGCGAGACCCTTCAGCAACGGGAGGCCGGCCAGACCGGGACCGTGGTTCGCGGGCAGCTGGCTGGCTCTCTGGCCGGACTGTCGGCAACCCAAATGGAGGGCACCGTCATCGCCTACGAACCGGTTTGGGCGATTGGAACCGGCAAGAATGCGACACCGGCGGAGGCCCAGGCGGTCCACGCTGACCTTCGCAACTGGCTTCGGTCGCATTACAATTCCGAAGTCGCGGAAGCGGTTTTGATCCTTTACGGCGGCAGCGTCAAACCTGACAACGCGGCCAGTCTGCTGGGCCAGCCCGATATCGATGGGGCACTGGTCGGCGGGGCGTCGCTCAAAGCCGATGGATTTTTGGGCATCGCGGGGGCGGCAAAACGCCCCGCGGCGGAAACCGGCTGATGGCCGGCCGTTCCCGGTTTTTTCCAGGAGTTGGCGGAATGGGTGCGATTGGAGCATTTTTTATCGGCCTGTTGATCGTCGTGGTATCGATCTTCATGGCCCTTCTGATCCTGATCCAGCGCGGCCGCGGCGGCGGTATCACCGGAGCACTTGGCGGGGCTGGCGGTCAAAGCGCTTTCGGGTCCAAGGCAGGTGACATCTTCACCCGCGTCACCGTCGTCGCTTTTGGCATCTGGATTTTCCTCTGCATGCTGCTGATCGTGACCAACAACCAGCCGCCGGCCAAGAAGGCCGTTTCCGATTCGACTCCGGCCGGAGTGATGGGCGGCGATGCCGATGGCACCGGCGAAGGAGATGCCGCGGGCGGAACAGCGGATCCGGCCGACTTGTTGCCGGGTGAGACCGATGCCGGCGCAAACGGCGCTGCGGACAGCGGAAATGTCGTGGCACCTGGTGCTGATCAGCTGATTCTTCCCGGCGACGAACCGGCAACGGGCGAGGAAAACATCGCCCCGGCTGAAGCGGGAACTGGTGACCCGTCTCCGACTGTTGACGCGCCAGGGACCGAAGGCGAACAGCCCGCTCCGCCTTTGACTGGTGACGAACCGCCCCTCGTTCCGGACGAGCCGGTTCCTGCGGAAGGTTCAGCACCACCGGCTGGAGGCGAAGCGCCTTCCGGCGGCGGGGGCGACCCCAGTGGTACACCGCCCGCAACTCCTTCGTCCGGCGGCGGACAGTAACCCCACATCGATAGGCAGGTGTCGGGATGTTGTTGAGCATGACGGGCCACGGGCTGGGGGAAGCGAGTTCCCCGTCCGCCCGCGCCCGCGCCGAAATCCGCTCGGTCAACAACAAGCACCTTAAAGTCGTTGTCAGCGGCGAATGGTCGGCTGAAACGATCAACCGGATCGAGCAGCTGGTCCGCGAGGCCGTTTCACGGGGCTCGGTTCATATCCGGCTCCAAGTCGAACGGCTGGGCGAGGCCTCGCCGTATCGCCTGAATCTTGGCGTGATCGATGGCTACCGCCGCCAGCTCGCGGAGCTGACGGAGCTGGGTGGGCACGTTCCGGTTCACGCCCTGCTGGGGCTTCCCGGAGTCGCCGACGAATCCTGGTCAAGCGATGATGGCGAGCTGACCGAGACGGTCGCGTCAGCCGCGGCCACTGCCCTCTCGAACCTGACCGCCATGCGACGGCGCGAAGGCCAATCGATGCGCGACAACCTCGTCCAGAATATCGACCGGTTCAATAATCTTCGCAGCGAGATCGAAGTCCAGGCACCGCGGGTGGTCGAGCTGTTCTCGCAGCGTCTGACGGAGCGTCTCCAGGCCCTGCTCGCCAAACACGATGTCGCGGTCCAGCCGGCCGACGTGATCCGCGAAGTCGGCATGTTCGCCGAGCGGACCGACATCCACGAAGAGCTGGTCCGCCTCGCCAGTCATATCGACCAGTTTCGCCGCACGCTCGAAGGAACCGAAAGCAACGGCAGGAAGCTCGATTTTCTGACTCAGGAACTGCTCCGCGAAACCAACACCATCGGCAGCAAGGCCAACGACGCGGCAGTGTCCGGCTGCGTCGTCGAAATGAAAGCCTTGATCGACCGGATGCGGGAAATGGTCCAGAATGTCGAGTGATGTGGCAGGCCCTCCGGCTGGCCTGCGCGCTGGCCGGCTGGTCGTGATCTCCGGGCCGAGTGGAGCCGGCAAATCGTCGGTGCTCGAGCGGGTTCGCGCCGATTGCAAATTGCCGCTCCAGATGAGTGTCTCGGCCACAACACGGCCGCCACGGCCAGGCGAATCCAACGGCGTCCACTACTGGTTTCTCACAACGCAGGAGTTCACGGAGCGGCGGGAAGCGGGGGACTTTCTGGAGTGTTTTGAAGTC
>JANOFL010000322.1:0-6750 GCA_031405895.1 Planctomycetota bacterium | reverse complement strand
GCGATCCGGTCGGATTCGTTGCCGCGGGCGGTCAGGATGATCACCGGGAGGGTCGGTTTGGTTTCGCGGATCCGGCGCAGGACCGTCATCCCTGGCAGACCGGGCAGGGCGAGGTCGAGCAGTACGAGGTCGGGATCGCGGGTCAACGCCATGTCAGCCCCCTGTTCGCCATGCTCCGTCTCGAGTGTCCTGAACCCGGCAAACGCCAGCGCGTCCACGATCCCGCGGCGAATCGCGCGGTCGTCTTCGATGACGAGGACGCTGGTTGGGGGAGCGATGGACATCGATTGGGCTGTGGGGCGGGTCGAGGGTTTCGGCGAGTCCCGGCGCGCCGGGATCAGCCCTCCGTGTGTTGTGTCAGACACGGAGGGCTGACGCCCTGCCGCTCGCCAAAATCAAATCTGGCCGCACGCGGTGAAACAGGCTGCGCCATGGGACAGTGGACGATCGCGACCGGTTGGCACAACCGTCAAAACCGGACAAGCCGGCCGGATCTGCGCCAAGTTGCTTGCCCGGCTTCGGAACATGACCTAGATAGATAGGGCGAACCCGGGTCCGCCCCCGGCGCGCGTTTTTTCGCGGCCGACAGAGGCTGTTTTCGCGAAATGACCGTTATGCCCGTAGCGATTTCCAAGAGCCGCAGCGACGATTCGACCCGCGAACATGTTTCCGGCGCGCAACTCGTCGACGCCCAGCTCTCGCGGCTGGAACTGCTGGCCGATTCGCTGGAGGAACTGCTCAAGACCTCGCGGCTCCGCGACAACCAGCTGGCCGACGAGCTCGCCCGGCAGTCGCGACTGCTCGAACGGATGGAACGCCAGCCCGGCACGGCAAAACCCGTGGCGAACGGCCAGCCAGCGGGCGAGACAAAAGCCGGGACCACTGGGCCCCCATCGCCTTCGAGGGGCGACGACTCCCATCAGTTCGATCAAGCAGTCGGACTTGAAGCCGCAACGTTTCTCAAGGGCTGGCAGCAGCAACGGAACGAAATGCTGCAGCGGATGAGTGCCAGCGAACCACTGCCTGCGCCGAGCCTCGCCACGGCGACCGACTCCCGGCACCAGCCTTCGTTTCCGGTCACCTCGGAACTGCTCAACGCCAGCCCCGAAGAGCTGAGTGAAATCCAGCAGCTCCGCGACCAGCTCAACCAGGCGATGCGCGACACGGAAATCGAGCTCTCCCGGGAGCGGGCGCGGATCAGCAACGACCGGCTCGAACTCGACCGCCGCGAAGCCGAACTCCGGCAGCGGGAAATGGAGCTTTCCCACCAGGCCGATCGCAACGCCACACCGGTCAAGGACGGCCGCCTCGCCCGCCTTCGAAAAATGCTGGGCGGCTCGGGCAAAACGGAGTAGCTACAGAGCAGAGCAGTTGTCCCTGACTGCTCGTCCGCGCAACCCGCCTTTTTCCCACCCCTGCACGCCACAACACAGCGCCGGAGCAGTTGGGGACAACTGCTCTACACTCCCGGCTCTGGCAGATTCCTTGCCAGCCATTCTTCAGCCGAGTTCGCTCGTTCCGGATTCTGCACCGTGGCCGCGACTCTCCGCTGGGCCACTTCGATCCGCCGTGAAAGCATCCCGCTGGAAATGGCTGGCCGGCGATGCAGGCCCAGCTGCTCCAGCACCATGACCATGGTGCCGGGTACCGCCAGCGACACCAGTGGATCATCGAGCGAGAGAAAAAAAGCGACTCGCACCTCGCCTGGAAAAGTCCCCAGCGCTTCCACCAGCGCCTCGTCCTCGGCCGCCAGTGGATGGCGCTGAAGAATCAGCGCACTCAGCCGCCCGCGTGCGTCTTTGCCACCTGCCCAACGGCTCCATTCGTCTTGAGCCCGCCGGATCAGGTCGCCGGCGAGCAAAAGCCTGATGGCGGCTCCACTCCCGCCGGCGCGGTCTGGTTCGACTTCGCCACCGCTCTGTTCCCGGGCCTGCCGCAATGTCTCGACGTTCTCCTCAAACGTTCCGATCAACAACACTTCATCGCCCGCGCCCAGCCGCTGCGAGGCCAACTCGACCACCATTTTCGCCAGCGACTCCTCACGCGGCGCGAAACTGTCCGCGTAAAGCCGCAAGTTGCGCCGCCGGCCACGTCGGGGACCGCCGGCAACCAACAGTCGTGAAAGAAACGCCCACACGGATTTGCGATCCCCCCAAAGTTCCATCCCTGCCCGCGCAACTTCCCGCCATTGTGCCTTCGGCCGCCGCCGGGTGGCAGGCAGCGCGCCATTCAGCTGCGGTTGACAACTGCCCGGTTCACACCTGAACCGCTCTCGCCCAACCAACTCCCGCGCGCGCTCATCTTTTCCCCCCTCCGCCAAATCGGTTCCGGTCTTCCCGAAACCGATTTGGGGGCAGGGACCGGGGGTGGACTGATCACAAGTGAGCCTGAGGCGCTAGCCGAGAACGCTGATTCAACCCTTAACTCACGCCCAAGGGAATCGGCTAGCGCCTCAGGCTCACAAGAATTCGCCGTCTTATCTGTCCAGGCCGGGGGAGGGGGCGACCGCACGGGGCCAACTGATTCTGAAATTCGGGATTTGAGATCGGAGATTTGAGATCTGAAATTCGAGCTTCGGGATTTGAGACCGGTCTCCCCGGAGCGGTGAACGCCAAAGGGACCGGCTCCCCGCCGCCCTGTTCGGAATTCGGGAAAACTGGGATATTCGACCGACAGGGTGAACCTGCCTGGCTCGCCGGGCAACCTCGTTTCCGGCTGCGGGAAACCACGCGGCCTGGAACTGCCTGAACGCATCCCGTTCGACCATTCTTTTGACCGGAGAATCCAGCCTGTGTTGCGGACGCACAACTGCGGTGAACTGGGGGCTGGACAGATCGGCCAGGCGGTCTCGCTTTGTGGCTGGGTCGACCGGGTCCGCGACATGGGCCAGGGCAAATTCATCGACCTCCGCGACCGTTTTGGCAAAACCCAGCTTGTGATCGAGCCAAGTACCGGCGAGACGGTCCTACAGACCACGCGGCTGCTCAAGAACGAATTCGTGATCCTTGCCCGCGGCCAGGTCCAGCTTCGCCCGCCCGGCCAGGAGAACGCCCAGCTGGCCACCGGAGCGATTGAAGTCGCGGTCGAGCGGCTGGAGATTCTCAACCCGTCGAAAGTCCCGCCCTTTCTTCCGACAACCGGTGACTTGCCCAACGAAGACACCCGGCTCAAGTTCCGCTACCTCGATCTCCGCCGGCCCAAGGCCCAGCAGATGCTTCTGCTCCGCAGCCGGATCGTGAAAGCGATGCGGGACTACTTCGAGCAGCACGGTTTCATCGATATTGAGACGCCGATCCTCGGTCGCAGCACGCCCGAGGGTGCCCGCGACTACCTCGTTCCCAGCCGCGTCCACAAGGGTGAGTTCTACGCCCTGCCACAGTCGCCGCAGATTTACAAGCAGCTGATGATGGTCGCCGGCTACGACCGCTATATCCAGGTCGCCCGCTGCTTCCGCGACGAAGACCTGCGCGCCGACCGGCAGCCCGAATTCACCCAGCTCGACCTCGAAATGTCGTTCGTCGACGAAGACGACGTGACCGCGATCATCGATGGGCTGATGGAAAAGCTGGCCCGCGAAATCCTCGGCCTCCAGCTCAAGCTGCCCTTGCCGAAGATGACCTACGACGAAGCCATGCGGCGATTCGGCCACGACGCCCCCGATTTGCGTTTTGACCTCGAAATCACCGACGTGACCGACTGGGCCGCGCGGACCGGTTTTCGTGTCTTTCAGGAAGTCGCCACATCGGGCCGCTACGTTCGCGGGCTGAACCTGCGCGGCGTCGCTGACCAGTTCTCGCGCAAACGGATCGACGAACTGACAACCTTTGTCCAGGGTGACTTCGGAGCCAAAGGCCTCGCCTGGATGAAGTGCGAGGCCGACGGCCAGCTGCAATCGCCGATCACAAAGAACTTCCAGCCCGCCGAGCTGGCCGACCTCGCGGCCCGGATGGAAGCCAGGCCAGGCGACCTGCTGCTCTTCATTGCTGACACCTGGGAAACGAGCTGCCGGGCCCTGTACGGGCTGCGCCGCAAGCTGGGTGCCGAGCTGCGGCTTTTCGATCCCGAGGCAATGAACTTTTCGTGGGTCGTCCGCTTCCCGATGTTTGCCCACGACGAAGAGTCCGGCAGCTGGGCCGCCATGCACCACCCCTTCACCGCGCCGCTCGACGCCGACCTGCCGCGGCTGGAAAGTGACCCGGCGGCGATCCGCGCCAAAGCCTACGATCTCGTGATCAACGGCTATGAAGCGGGCGGCGGGACAATCCGGATTCACGACAACGGCATCCAGCAACGGGTCTTCGCCCTGCTCGGCCTGTCACCCGATGAAGCCCGTCACCGCTTCGGTTTCCTGCTGGAAGCCCTCCAGTACGGCGCACCGCCACACGGTGGGATCGCGCTCGGCATCGACCGCGTCGTGATGCTCTTCGGTCGAACGGACAACATCCGCGACGTTCTCGCCTTCCCCAAAAACCAGAAGGCCACCGACCTAATGACCGACGCCCCCAACTCGGTCGAACAGCGCCAGCTCGACGAACTCGGCATCGTCGCCCGCAAACCGGTTTAGAGTCGATGTCGGAACCGGCAGAAATCAGTCCGCAGCGCAAGTTCCGCAGCGCAAGTATTGACGTTGCGCTTTTTGCATTCCCGCACGGGCAACGGCGCAACACTACATTTCTTCCCCCCTCCTCCGCCTTGGTGCCGGTCTTCCCGGCACCAGGGCGTGGGGAGGGGCCGGGGGAGGGGGAATGAGCGCCGCGATCATTTTCTCGCCGCCAGTTTCTTCCGCACTGCAGGTTTCGACAAATCGCGTAAGGCATCCTTGCCAACCCAGCGCGCGGACGCCGAATCAGCACAGCTCAATTCACTTGCCAGGGCCAGCGAGGCAGTGTGCAACGCCAGGCTGCGGCGACCGATCGAGCGCAGGGCCCAGCTCACCCCCTTCTTCACAAAATTCCGTTCGTCGCCCGCAGACTTTTCGATCAAACCCATGTGCCTGGCGAATTCGCCATCATCCGCATCGCGATGGTGAAGAGCCAGGCAGGCGAGCAGAGCAAACCCCGCCCGCCGCTGGAACTCGCCCTTGAGTTTTGCCCACGGTCCGATCCGGCCAAAGGCCAACGGCGAACGGTCGAAGAGCACAAAGCAGATCGTGTCGACCACGGCCCAGCTGTCGAAGTCACGGCACCAGGCGTCCATTTGCTGGCGGGTGACCTTTTCAGGCTCGCCGACATAGGCTGCCAGCAGGCGGGCTTCATAGACTCCGGTATCCCAGAGTTCGAGGGCCAGGGTGTGGGACTTGCCGATCCGCTGGGCCAGCTGCTGGATCTTGCCAACGGGAACACCGAGTGCATTCTTCGACGGAATGCCATAGCGGGCCATTCCGGCCAACGTTGTTTTCGACGCGAGCCGCTTCAGTTCCCCGAGCGCGCCTTCAGCGTCCATTTTGGCCGTCGAGGCAGGTTGGGATTTGCCCGCTTTTCGTTGCGAGCCTGGTTTGGATGCCCTGGATTTTCCGTTCATTCGTGGCCCGCCTGAGCGATCGTGGCTGCGTCATACAGCCGGTTCGGAAAGTCGGCTTCCGGTCGCCGGTTTGAAATGAAGAGCCGCTCCAGTTCGACGACACGTTCCGGAAACTGGTCCGCGAGGTCGCACTTCTCACCCGGATCGCGGGCGAGGTTGTACAGCTCCCACGGTCCCGGCGGGTTTTTGGCAATGTCGCGACGAATAGCTTTCCAGTCCCCCAATCGTATGGCCGCGATGCCACCGTACTCGGCGAAGTCCCAGATCAGAGGTTTCGACCGGTCGAGGAACTTTTCTTCCCGCAATGCAGGGGTCAGATCAACCCCGTCAACGCGGGCCTCGGGCGGCAACGCGACACCCGCGATTCGGGCCAGCGTTGGCAGCCAGTCGGCAGCGTGGGCCACTTCGGCCGAGTCACGTCCCGCCGCGATCTGCCCGGGCCAGGCCACGATGCACGGCACGCGCAGTCCGCCCTCATAACAACTGCCTTTGAACCCACGCAGCCCGCCCGTGGAGTTGAAGAACTCACAACCCGCTCCGCCGACTGAAAAGTTCGGGTCGTTTCCACCGTGTGTCGGTCCGTTGTCGGAAGTAAACACAATCAGCGTGTTTTCCCGCATTCCTCGCTGCTCCAGCCGGTCGAGGATCGCTCCGACATGTTCGTCGAGGTCCGAGATCATGGCTGCATAGGCTGCGCGCGGCCGGGGATGGGGCAAGTAGCCGTTTTGCCCGCGATAGGCACCATGCTCTTCGTCCCATGCGGCCGGATACTTGTCGACCCATGCTTGAGGCGGCTGCATCGCAACATGCGGCTCGATCAACGGCAGGTAAAGAAAGAACGGTTGCGGGTGGTCGTCGTCGAGAAACTTCAGCGCCCGTTCGAGGATCAGGTCGGGAGCATAGTTTTCGCCACGCCAATCTTCCGCCCGGACCTCGCCCTCGGGCTGCTTTCGGTTTCCCGACACCGGCCGCGCGTTGATCGCGACCTGCTGTTCGCCATCATCGAGAAACGGCGGAAAGTAGCTGTGCGCGTTCCGCTGACAGTTGTAGCCAAAAAACTTGTCGAATCCCTGCTTCAGCGGCGAACCCGTCGACCCCGCCGGGCCCAATCCCCACTTGCCGAACGCCGCAGTCCGGTAGCCCGCCGCCTTGAGCAGGCCCGGCAGCGTGACTGTTCCTTCATCGAGCGGCCACTGGCCCGGGAACTGGCCGCCGTTGCCCGAATCCCGG
>JANOFL010000304.1:0-19905 GCA_031405895.1 Planctomycetota bacterium | reverse complement strand
CCCTTCGGCGGCATGAAACAGTCGGGCGTCGGGCGCGAAGGAGGCCAGGAAGCAATGGCCTTCTGGACCCAGCCCCGGAACATCTGTTTCTGTAGTTAGAAGCCAGCAATCCCGACAGTGCGAGAACGAGCCGGAAACATTGGTTTTTGATACCAGCCCGCAGCGCAAGCAAGGGAGAAGCAGCCCCAATGCGGTTCCTTGCTTGCGCTGCGGGCTGGTATTTCTGCGGCAAAAACCGCAAAGCGCAAATTCAAAAGGCGTTGGCGACGGACGACCGGCTACCGGACGGGAAATGCACTCTTTTGCGTTGCCACCAGTGGAGAATCCGGTTTTTTGCGTTGTACTTGCTGTCAAGTCTGAAGTTCGTGTTACTCGTCGCTAACGCTTCCGGTTCGCGTCCGGGGCTGGTTACAGAGCCGTTGCGCGGAGACTGGGCCGGAACGCGTAAAACCTGTAGAGGAGATGCAGCGCGCCTCGATTGTGCGTTGCCACAACATGCACTTCTTTCTCGCAAAAGGACTGACGATGAAGGTTCAACTGGTCTGGCTGGTGGCGCTGGCTGTTGTTGTCGGCTTGGGTAACGTGACCAATTGCCTGGCGGACGGCGAGCCGGTGGGCCAGCCCGGCAAGGTCGCGCGGGTCACGCTTTATCGTGGCCAGGCTCTGGTGACGCGGACGGTGACCGTCGAAGGAGCGGCGGGAAGTCGCGAAGTCGTGGTGACGGGCTTGCCCGATTCGGTTCAAGCCGACAGCCTCTACGCCGAGTCGGCTGGGCAGCTGGAAGTCCGCGCGATCCGCTTCCGCCAGCGGGCCGTGGGCGAAGAGCCGCGCGAAGAAGTCCGCAAGATTGACGAGGCGATTGCGACGACTGCCTCCGCCATCGCGCTGGCAACCCGGCAGAATGAACTGGCGGGCCAGAAATCAGCATTTCTCGACCAGCTGCAGGGCTTCGTTGCACCGACAGCTCTGGCCGAACTGACCAGAGGCGTCCTGAATGCCGAAACCCTGCGCGAGCTGACGAAATTCGCGTTTGACGAACGGGCCGCGATCGCCGTCGAGCAAATCCGCCTGGCTGGCGAGCTGGAGAAACTGAAGTCCCAGCTGGCCTTGCAGCAGCGGCAGCGGGGCGAGCTGACGGCTGGAGCTTCGCGGACGGTCAACGAAGCCGTTCTGTTTGTCGAGAAGACGGCCGGCGGCGACATCGAACTTGAACTGAACTACCTCGTCGCCAACTGCGGGTGGTCGCCGGTCTACACCGTCCGCGGCGATTCCGGGAACAAGGAGGTTTCACTGGAGTACAACGCCCTCGTCCAGCAATTGAGCGGCGAGGCGTGGGACGGCGTGCAGCTGACGCTTTCGACCGCATCGCCAGCCCTCAATTCGTGCGGCCCGAGTCTCGCTCCGTTCAATGTCTCGCTGGTCGGGGCGGACCAGCAGCTGCAGGTCGCGGCGATCAACGCCGATGGCTCGCAGCTGGCCCTCGAATTCCGCGCGATGCGGGCGGCCCAGCAAGCGGGCAACAGCGATCTCGCCAGCAAGATCAGCTTTGACGAGAAAACCGTCTCGAATTACGTCGTCAACAGCAACTCCTGGATGTGCCAGGCGGTCGAGCTGATGAACCCGCTCTCGGCCACTTCTTCGCTGCTCGCCGAAGACGACATGACCGAGGCCCCCAGCCTGAGCTACCGGCTGGCCAATCCGGTCAGCATCACCAGCCGCAGCGACCAGCAGATGGTCCGCATCCATCTCGGCCCGCTGCCCGGCAACTTCTACCACGTCGCGACGCCGCTGCTCAGCAGCTATGTCTATCGCGAAGCGGAAGTCCTCAACGCAAGCGAACACCACTTCCTGGCCGGCCCGGTCACCGTCTACTTCGACAACCGTTTTGTCGGCCGGACAGAGATTCCGACGGTAGCCCAGGGCGAAACCTTTATCGCCGGGTTCGGTGCCGATCCGCAGTTGCGTTCCCGGCGCGAGCTGGTCGACCGGACCGAAGCCGTCCAGGGCGGCAACCGCGAGCTGAAGCTGGCGTACCGGATCGTGGTCGACAACTACAAGCCGTCGGCCGTAGCCCTTCGCGTGCTCGACCGGCTGCCCTACACCAGCCGCTCGAGCGACATCCGGATCGCGCTGGGCGACAGCGGAGTGGAACTGAGTACCGATCCGGTTTACCTTCGCCGGGAACGGCCGAAGAACATTCTTCGTTGGGATGTTGACGTGCCCGCCGGTGGAGCCGAAGCCGAACCGTTTGAGATCAGCTACGGCTACACGCTCGACTATGACCGGAACTTCGCCCTCGCTGACGCGACCAACGACCCGGCCGCCGAGCAGGAGTTCCGCGAACTGGAGCGGCTGCGGCTGAAGAAGTAGGGTCTGTAAAACACACCGGAGCGGCGTGATGGTGCGTTTCACGCACCCTGCCCCCGAGAAGTCGCAAGACCTTCCGAACTCGTTCAGGAAGAGGCGGCAGGAGCCGCAAGAGCAGTGCGTTCCACGGCGGGAGCCGTGGAACGAGTGAATATCTTGGGTTGCAGAAATCGAGTACGAGCACGAGTATCGCCCACCTGGGCGGACTGAGTACGAGTACGAGAAAGCAGAGGCGCGGGAACAAGAGGCGGCAGGAGCCGCAAAGGCAGTGCGTTCCACGGCGGGAGCCGTGGAACGAGTGACTCAAAGATTTAACCAGCCGGAAGCGTTACCGCGGGAAAAAATACCCGAGGATGAACCCGATCAGGATGCCGGTGGCGACGCAGGCGACGCCGGTCAGGATGAAGGCGGCGAGGCCGAACTGGATTGGGTCGTCGGGCAGACGACGGGCCTTGCGGAACTGTTCGACCACGCTCATCGAGCCGGGCGGTGGTGGCTTGCGCGATGATTTGCCGAGTTCGTTTTCCGAGCCTTGGGTCAGGGAAGCCGCGGAGGTTTCGCTCAGTCCGCTGATTTCGCTCAGCCCCAGCTCGGCCACATCGTTGGGGTCGGTATCCTGTTCGTCGCCATCGGGGACGCCGGGGGCTTGCCAGCGGGCCCGGTCCATGGGTTCATTGACGGGAACGCCTTCCTCGCGAGCCCACGGTGCCAGCCGCTCGGAGACTTCTTCGGCCGTCTGAACCCGCTCGGCCGGGTTCTTCTCCATCATGTCGCCGATCAGGTCGACGAACTCGTCGCTGACTTCTTCGTTGAACCGCCGCGGGTGCCAGGGGGTTTCCTCGAGATGCCGGCGGGCTTTGCTCCGCGACGTGCCACCGGGAAAGGGAACCTTGCCCGTCACGGCGTAATACAAGGTGCAGCCGAGCGAGTAGATGTCGCTGACGCTGGTCACGAGCGTCGGGCTTTTGATCTGTTCGGGTGAAAGATAATCGGCCGTGCCGACGATTTTGCCGTGCCGCGGATCGTTCGGATCATTGAGGTGGAAGGCCAGCCCGAGGTCACTCAGCTTGGCGATGCCGTTGGGGGTGACGAGGATGTTGCCGGGCTTGATATCGCGGTGAATCAGGTTGCGGCGATGGGCGTGGGCAAGGCCTTCAGCGGACTGTTTGATGATGCTCGCCGCTTGATGGACTGAGAGTTTGCCGCGTGCGCGGACCAGCCGCCGCAAGTCGGTGCCCGGCACATACTCCACGACGAGGTAATTGACGTTGCCGTCTTCGCCCGCGTCGTAGGCCCGGACGAGGCCAGTGTGGTCGAGTTTGGCCTGGGCCCGGATTTCGCGACGGAAGTTGCTGATCGCCTCGGGGGTGGTCTTGTTGATCGGCAGGACCTTGACGGCGCACTCGCGGCCCAGCATCTCATGGACGGCCTTGAAGACCTGCCCCATCCCGCCCTGGCCAATCCAGTCGGTGATGATGTAGGGACCGAGATTGAGCTTGGTCCGGCCGGCGACCAGCTGATCGGCCTGATAAACCGTCAGCAACTCCATCGTGACCAGCTGCTGGGCCAGCTCGCGGTCATTCAGTTCGTTCTCGGCGTTGCCCGACCGGTCCGTCATCAGCTGCGCGATCGCGGCGCGAACCTGGGCTTCGTCGACCAGTCCACTGGCGACGGCGAGTTCGCGAAAGCGGGATCGAACCGTTTCAGACATCAGGACGATGGAGCAGGAGCAGTGACAAGGAAAGCAGTGGGCGGGAAACGGAAACCTTGCGATCCGTCGCAAATTCTAGCCCATCGGACCCTGCTTCAGGTGGCTTTCAGCCCGTTTTTTGCCCACGCCGGCCACGATTCGGGAAGTGGGGCCAGCCAGTCAAGCCGGTTGTTCCGGGTGGGATGGTCCAGTTCCAGCCGTCGGCTGTGCAAGGCGATTCCCCGGGCAAAACGGATCGCGCTGCCATACTTCGCGTCGCCAACGACAGGCCAGCCCAGCGCGGCGAACTGGACACGAATCTGGTGTTTGCGTCCGGTCACCAGTTCGACTTCGACGAGCCGAAGCCCGCCCGACTCAGCCAGTGGCCGAAAGCCGAGTTCGGCCCGTTGTGAGCCGGCTGGCGCCGCGGACTCCGCTGAAACAGCCGCCATCCGGTGATGAGCTTCATCCCGCCAGACGTGATGGGTCAGATTGGATGCGGTCGGCAAGGGTTGCGCGGGAGCAGTCCGTTCGACGCCCGGTCCCAACACGGCAACGTAGGTCTTGCGGACAGACCGCTCGCGAAACTGTTCGCTCAACCTGGCCGCGGCCTTGCTCGTGCGGGCCAACACAATCACGCCGGTGACCAGCGCGTCGAGCCGGCTCACGACGCCGAGAAAGACGTTGCCGGGCTTCTGGTAGCGATCGCGCAGGTATTCCCTTCCCCAGCCGACGAGGCCCGGCGCGTCCGCTCCGGTTCCAATCGTGGGCATCCCGGCCGGTTTGTCGAGCACCAGCAGGTGGTTATCCTCATGCAGGACGGCAGGCTGGCGCGAGGCGGTGTTTACCAACGGTCGGCCCAGGGATTCATTTGAACGGCAAACATGTCAGACGACCGCAAGGCTTTTCTGCTCTCGATGCTCAAGCGCGCGGCACCGCCGCCGCCGCTGGTGCTGGCGAGCGCGTCGCCGCGCCGCGCCAGCCTGCTGGAGGAGGCCGGCTATGAGTTCATTGTCTGTCCGCCTGACGCATCAGTCGAGGCGGAGTTCGAAAGTGGCAGCGCCGCGCCGTTGTTGGTCGTTGAGCTGGCCCTCGCCAAGGCCGGGGCGGTCGCCGGACAGTTCGACCATGCCGTGATTCTCGCCGCTGACACGGTCGCCGAATGCGAGGGGGAGATTCTCGGCAAACCGCGCGACCGAGTGCATGCGGCGGAGATTCTCAGGACGTTGAGCGGAAATGTCCATTACGTCCTGACGGGAGTAGCGATCATCCGGATGCCTGGGGGCCAGACGGTCACGCGATCGGAGCAGACGACGTTGACGATGGCCCCGCTTTCACCGGGGCAAGTCGAGCGTTACCTCGAGACTGGCCAATGGGCCGGCAAAGCGGGGGCTTTCGGCTACCAGGACGGGCTCGACTGGGTCCGGATCACCCGCGGTCTGGCGTCCAATGTCGTTGGCCTCCCCGTCGAACGCCTGCCGGGAATGCTGCGACAGCTCGGTGTCACCTACCACGGGGTGTGAGCAGTCTTTGCTCGTTCCACGGCTCCCGCCGTGGAACGCACTGACCAAAGGCTCGGCCTTCCCGCCCCCTCCCGACCGCACTTCCACCATCCACGAGGCAGAGCCTCGTCTCAGTGCGTTGCGAGGCGGAGCCTTGCAACGAGTGTCACTTTCCCGCAACCTCGTCTTGCAGAACCAGCCGGTAGAGCTCAAGCGGCAGGACGTAATAGGTCGAAAGCAGGTCCTTGCGGTTCTGCAACGCCAGCGCCTCGCCGGTCACGCGACTGGGGCCATCCGCGATCCTTTCCAGTTGCTTGTCGTTCTTTCGCTGTTGACGTTGAATCTGGTTCAGTTCGCCGTGGGTCTGGCGGAGGCTGCCGTCGTAGCTCTGCGCGACCTGGTTTCGCTGGACGCCCAGCACATTGAGCTGCGATTGCAAGCCAACCAGCCGGGAACGGGTTGCACTCAGGTCGTACTCGCTCTGGCGCAGGATCGGGTAGAGCTGGTTGAGCCGAAACACCATGGGATAGCGCAGCACCGGATCGGGCTCGACCGCGAGGGCTTGCTGAAGGAAGAAAACCTCGTTGCGGAGGCTGTTGACCGACCAGGCGATCTGGTTGAGCGAGGCATCCAGCGATGTGGCCTCGCCGAGCAGCGGGCTGGCTTGCTGGTCGATCCCGGACAGCTGCGCGGATGCTTCTTCGGAAAGCCGTTCCAGTTCGGGCTGGACCTGATCGCGGCGCTGGGCGAGAGTCTCGTTACTGGTTGAAATCCGTTCGGCTTCGACTTTGCTTTTTTCCGCGGCGTTCTGCAGGAACTGTTCGGCCGCCACGGCGTGGGCATTGCAAAGCTGGTCGTACTTGTCGAGCACGGCCGAGCGTTCGGTGTTGAAGAGCTCCAGCTGCTCCGCCGTCGCACCGGTGGCTACCGCAGTGATCACAGCTTCGAGCAGATCGGCGTTGGGGTGCCCCTGGGCCGGACCCTGAAGGAAGCCGATCAGCCTGCCGGCGTGACGATAGAAACCAAGGGCTTCCTCGGCCGAAGTATCAGCCGCCGAAAACTGGCGTTTCATCTCCCGCAACGTTGCGAGGCAAGTGTCATGCTGGCCGGTGACCAGCTCGGCCCACGACCGCATGATCCAGGTTTCCAGCCGCTCGTTGCCAGACTGAGTCAGTGTCCGCAGTTCCCTCGCTGCGTCGCGGTAGCGATAGTACTTCATCTGGTTCAGCCCCCAGGCGTAGGCCAGGCGTTCGTTGCCCGCGTCCACGGCAAAGGCAGTCTCGACCAGTTGCCGGGCCGCGCTGTTGTCCGTTCCCTTCCGTTCCCAAAGTGGCCCGAGCAGTTCGTTGATGACCGCGTTCGAATCCTGGGCGGTCGCTGTATTCGCCGGCAGGGGCTGCGAAGGCGGCTGTTCCTGGGCGGCAGTGATCGCCGCTCCGGCCGAAAGAAAAAACGAGACACTCCAGCCGAGGCGTCTCCCCCGGCTGTTGGCGGAATTCAGTTTTTGCATTGCCACGTTCCTTTGTTGGCCGTGCCCCTGACGGCTCATCACCACATTGCCCCACCAGAAATGACAGCAAACACCGTTCCAGCGTTCCCGCCAACAAAGATTTTAGGGCTTTCCCCACCGGCATACAAACCTTGTGGCAACGGTTGGGCGAGGGGACAAAGCTGGAAACGGCCTGCCTTTGAGGCCCAAACGGCAAGCCAGAAAGCATGGAGTTGCTGGCGGACACCTACGTCACATGGCCCAGACTCGCGGGCTGATTCGGATTGACCGATCCCGCCAAATCGAGACACTTTTTGCCAGATTGATGACAGGCAGCCAGGGATTGGATGCCGGTTCGCACTCGAATCCAGCCACACGGTTAACGTGACCAGCCGGCTGATTCGACAACAGGGAGGTTGAAGATGGTCAAGATCTTTTGCGCCGTGCTCGCGCTGTCCGCCGTTGCGGTCCCCGTTTCGCTGAGCAACCTCGACTCGAACCAGACGCCCCAGGAACCGGCGGTTAGCCCGGCCGTTGAATCAGGCAGTTCGCCGCTTTCAGCCGAAGTCGAACCCCTGCCGCGGTCCGGCAATCTGCCGCTGGCAAGTTTTCCAGTTCAGTTCCCGATCGCGCCTCCAGTTGATACAGCATCGCCAGCGGCTCAGCCAACACCGCAGGTCCAACCAGCTGGATTTGGTAACGGTCTTCTTCCGCAGGCAGGCGCGACAAACCCGGACTCCTTATTCCAGCCGAACGCAGAAACTGGATCCGCCGGACTTTCGCGGAGCGAAAGGCGACACTGGGCATCTTCGTTCCTGCCGAACGCAGGAGGTGGTACCGGAACAGTCGATTCGCAAACGCCATCCGGCAACGCCGCGACTTGGGGCGTCGCCTCGGCTGCCGCGCCCCAGGATCCAAACGCATTCCAGTTTCAGCCGCAGCCTGACAACCAGTGGAACCGGTCGTCGGAAATGCCGGCTGACAATTCCCTGGTTCAACTCCCGGCCTTCAATTCCCTGCGCGATCCGTCCATCCAGCGGGCGGCTTTTCAGGAACTGATTCCGACAGGGCAGAACCCGTCCAGCCAGGCCCTGCCGCCAGCCCAGTCCCAGGCCGGTCCCAGAATGAACGGATTTCAGGGACAAGCGAACCAGCCAACGGCTCAACTCCAGTCGATCCCGCAAAGACCAGCCGATTCGGGCCAAAGCCGGGAGTCGTCCGCCCGGCGGTTGATCGGCGAACTGGAGCGTCGAACCAGTGCCCTGCCGATGCCTGGATTCCCGCTGACCCTCGAAGAGGCCCTTCACCAGACGGTGCCCGAATCCAGGCGGGCCATGGTCGCAGCCTACTGGCAGGTGTGGCGCGACCTGCAGTTGTGGACGCTAGGCAAGGAAGAAATGGACGGGATTCAAAATCAGGCCGGTCCTGACGTTGGCAACGCTGGGCTGCTGGTCGAGGCGACATTGCGCGACCTCGCATTGCAAAACTCGCAAGCCGCATTGCGCCAGTTTTTCCCGGGCTTGGCCCAAGGCGACTACCGGCCCCTGCCCGTTGACCAGCCACTGGTGGCGTCCTACACCACGCATTACGACTGGTACGCCGAACGAGGACGTGGTTCAGACGAACTCGCGCGGCTGGATGCGGCGTTGCCAGTTCTGTTGGATGAAATCGAACGGCAGGCCGCAATGGCGATGGCTGGCCGCGACCGCATTGATACGATGAACGGAACGGCACAGGTGCCTGGCCAAAATCTGCCTGGCGGTGGCGTGTCGTTTGGTTCTGACGCCGCAATGGCCGCATTCCTGGAAACGGTCTGCCAATACAACTCCGCCGTCAGCCACTACACGCTGACGCTGATCCCCAATCAGCCAGCGCCAGTCGAACTGGTCCGGATGCTGGTCCCGTCGCGCACCGCGACGACGGTTCTGGTCGACACCGAACCGGCGCGCGTGGCCCGGATGTTCGAACAAGCCAACCCATCCGCCGGCAATCCAGGCCAGTTCAACGTCGTTCAACCTGCGGACCAGCGCATGGATCAACGCCTGGACCAACGAGCCGGAAGCGCAAGCGATGGTCCCACTTCTTCCTTGCAACAGCCCTCTACCTTCCAGCCAGGTTTCTCCAACCCCGCCGCCAATCCTGCGGTCCAGCCCTTTGCCCCGCCAAGTTCGCATGACCAGGGGACCCAGCCCTATCAGCCCATGCAACTGCCCGGTTTCCAGTCACCGGGCACGAGCCAGCCCGGGGCGAACCCATCACATTCATCGTTCGAACCACCCCGGACGAACTCGCGGCAACCTTCCGAGGACCTCAGCCCGCAACCAGACGATGTCCCGACGCCGCCCGCCTGGCAGTCCTTCATGCCCGCCTCGGGCGGCTGATCCTCTGCCGTCAATTCGGTCACTCAGGTCAATATCGTCAATCCGGTCAATCGACCTCCCACGGACTGCAGCCCTACGCGCTCCACAACGGCTCCTCCTGACCCGCGGCATTCACGGCTATCGGCAACCAGGCGAGGAAGAACTCAATCACCGTCGTGTCGCTCTTGCGCGGCGGAATCTGGACCTGCTCAAAAACCAGGCTGCTGACGTTGAGTTTGGTCTGCAGTGATTCACGCTCGCGGTTGAATTCGTCTTCAAGATCCTTGAAGCGGTTTTGCAGCTGGTCCATCGACGACTCCGCGGTCTCCATGTCCTGCTTCTCGCGCGAAGCCTGACCGGCGGACCGGACAGATGACGAACTCACGACTTTGCGACCCAACAAGGCCCCCAGGATCGACCCGCCGATACTGAGCGTCGACTCCAGCCGGCGGCTTTTGTACTGGGCCTTTTCCTTGTCAAGCTTTGCCTCGGCCCGGTTGATCTGGTCGCGCAGCGTCTGGAATTTGGCGGCATATTTTTCCCGCAGCCGCTCGCTCTCCAGGTCGCGCAGTTCGCTGACTGCCGTCTCGAGCCGGATGCGGAAGTCGCCTTCGGTCTCGTCCCCGTTGCTGGTTTGCTTCAGTTCGGGCGAGCGAAACAGCGTCAGCGACTGGGTTCGGTACATCCAGTCCTTCAGCTCTTTCTGCCAGGCAGCGAAATTTTTCGCGACAAGCAGGCTGTCGGGGATCGCCTCGAAGGCTGCCTCGCTCTCCGGCTCGCGCGTCCAGCCGGGCGGGTTCTCCAGTGCCCCCGAGTTTTCCCAAACGTCTCGCGCGAGCAGTTCCCCGGCCACTGGCTGGAGCACGATTCGTTCGGCCCACAGGTCGACGCTGTTGGCGGCCTTGACGAAATGGACCTTGGCCCGGCCCAAAAGTGCGGGGCGATAGACCAGCCGCTCGCCTGGCATCAGTCGCCGGTCGAGGTCGGCGAACCGCTGCTCGACGCTATTGGGAATCGGCGGCCGGTCGGCGCTGATCGGCACCGCTTCGGCGAGCGGTAGGGCGTCAGCCCTCCGTGTCCCCGCACCGGCTCCCACCTTGCCCTCGGCTGGCACCGGGACGGCGTGCGGTCCCGGCGCGCCGGGATCAGCCCTCCGTGTCGCCGAACCAACTTCCGCCGGTTGCGCAGATGGCACTGGGTTCGCCGTGTTGGCCACCGTGGCCTTCCGTTCGCTCTCGGGCACCAGCTGCTGGATTTGCTGCCGCGTCATCGGCCCGCGAAGGTAGCTCATCGCCCAGCGCGACTCGAAGATTGCGGGAGCGTTGTCGTGGACATTGTTCATCAGGAAGACGCGCGAGCTCAAACCGGCGAGAATCTGTTCGGTCTCCTGACGGTTGAATGTTGATCCGGTCTGCGCCGCGGCTCCCTCCAGTCCTTCGATCACCCGCATCTTGTCGCGCTCGGTTTGCAGCCGGCCAAGGAACCAGGTTCCCGTGTTGCTCAGCCCCTTGTAGTCCAGGTCGACCGGGTTCTGGGTCGCGAGGACGACACCGAGGCCATAGGCCCGGGCCTGTTTGAGCAGCGTCAGCATCGGCTGCTTCGAGGGCGGGTTCTTTGTCGGTGGGAAGTAGCCGAAGATTTCGTCCATGTAGAGGATCGCGCGCAAGCTCGATGTGCCCGCCTGGCCGCGCATCCAGGTGAGGACTTCATTGAGCAGGATCGTTACGAAAAACATCCGCTCGGCGTCGTTGAGGTGGGCGATCGAAAGGATCGAGATGCAGGGCTTGCCGTCGGCCGTGTGTAGCAGGTCGCGGACGTTGAGTGGTTCGCCTTCCATCCAGCTTGAAAACGACGGGCTGGCGAGGAGGTTGTTGAGCGTCATGGCGAGCCCGGTCCGGTCCTTGGCCGGAAAGAACGCATCCAGCTCCATGATCCCCACCTTCTGGAACGGCGGGCTCTGGATCAGGCCGATCAGCCGGCCCAGGTCGAGGTCTTTGCCCTCCTGCCAGGCCGAGTTGAGCACTTGCGAGACCAGAATGTGTTCGCGCGAGCGGATCGGATCGGCGTCGATGTCGAGCAGAGCGAGCAGGCCCGAGGCGGCCGAGGAAACCCGTTCGCGCATCAGATCGGAATCGCTGCGAACATCCGCTGGCGGCGCGGCGAAGGACTTCAGGATCGTCAGCGGCCGGCCGGCGCTGCTGCCGGGCGTGTAAACCCGCAGTTCGACCGCCTCGCGGAACTTGCGGATTCGCTCGCCATCCTGGCCCCACTGGGCGAGGCCTTTTTTCCACTTCGCGGCTTCGCTGTCGGCGAACTCTTCGCGCGTTTTGCCTTCGCGACCCGCCTGGGACGGATCGACCCACGGCGCGAAATCGGCTGGCGCAAGGTCGGGAAAGGTCAGCAGCAGATTGGGTATGTCGCCTTTCGGGTCGATCACGATCGCCGGAATCCGGTCGAGTCCGGCTTCTTCGAGCAGATTCAGGCACAGCCCGGTCTTGCCGCTCCCCGTCATGCCAACGACCACGGCATGCGTCGTCAGGTCTTTCGAGTCATACAGCAGCAAATCCCCCGTCGCCGCCGGCGTCCCCAGCTCCTTGCCACGACCAAGATAGAAAACGCCGAGCTGTTCAAAGTCAGTTGACGAGGGTTGCATGGTGCAGAAAATTGGGGTTGGCGTCTGGAAAAATGTTGGAACCAGCTGCTTGGATTGGAAGTCTTGGTAAAACCAGCCCGTCGCGAAAGCCTCGATGCCGAGCTTGCCGGTCTCGACGGTCAACCCGCAGATCTCGACGCTTATCGCGGAGGTCGTTAGGTCGAACGCGCAGGTGGTTAGGTCGAGCGCGCAAGTCGTGGCTTCGGGAATCTCGCATTCCGGAACGGCCGACGCCCCACACCCCATATCTTCCCCCCTCCTCCAAACCGGTTCCGGTCTTCCCGGAACCGATTTGTGGGGAGGGGCCGGGGGAGGGGGCGACCAAGGCGTGGAGCGAACCGGCACTTGTTTTGCGATTCGGCCAAGTCCGTCGCGCGTCGAATCGGGCAACCTGAAAACATGAGCGTCGCAAGGGTGTTGAACCAATCCACACAACTGTCGGTGGCAGTAAACTGGCTGTTTGCAAACCAGGAACCGCAGATTCTAGCGACCAGAACAACCGGTTGCCGAGCGGACGTGGGACAAGCTTCCAGCTTGTCGCGTGGGCCCAGTCAGAGATACCGAACGAAGGGCTGGAAGCCTGTCCCGCGTTTCGGCTACTCGTCAATTCCTGTCTGCCCAAGCGCAAACTTGTAGTCGGCGAAGGCGGCGAACCAGTCGTGTCGGGCGAGGACGAGGGTGAGGCGGGCGTCGGCGACGGATTGCTCGTAGATGTTGAGCACGATCAGGTCGATGTTGCCCTCGTCAAACGAAGCCCGGCCGATCCGCAGGGCTTCTTCCGCCAGCTCGAGGTTGCGTTCGGCCAGCCCGATCTGGCGGGCGAGATTCTCCAGCGCCACCAGCGCCGCCCGCAGCTCGGCCGCGATCCGGTCACAGAGAAACTGGCGGCGGAAGTCGAGCTGGCTGAGCTTGCCCTGGAGGGCGGCGACCTTGCCCCGCGCAGCTCGGCGCTGCAAGGGGACTTCGGCGATCACGCCAGCTTCAAACTCAAGGTCCCCCTTGTCGTCCGGGTTGCTCGCCGCGCCGCCGACATCCTGCGACGTCAGCGCGACAGCATCGACCGTGGGCAGGGCCGAGTTGCCCGCCAGCCGGCACTCGAGTTCGAGCTTGCGGCGCTTGAGATCGAGATCGAGCAGTTCCGGCCGCTGGGCCATTGCGACATTGAGATCGGCGTCAAGGCGCGATTCAACTTCAGCCGTGATCGCGGGAAAATCGGGTAGCCGTTCTTCAGTCGCGATCACCGGATTCCCGGCGGCGTCGCGCAGGTAGAGCGAGAGCTTGACGGCCGCCGTGCGGAACTTTTGCTCCAGCTCAACCAGTTTCGTTTGCCGGGTCGTGATGAACCGCTGGTTGTCGACGGAAGCGATTTCGGCAAGGTCGCCTTCGCGAACCCGGGCTTCGATCTTGTCCGCCCGCAATTCGGCCAGCTCCAGCAAGTCCCGCTGGACCGCGAATGAGTTGCCCGCCGCAACCCAGTCCCACCAAACCACTGCCGCGTCGCGGGCGAACTGGTTGAACTGGCCGCGGACGTAAGGATCGGCCAGCTGCACTTCGAGGTCGGCGAGACCTACACTGGTCCGCCGCTGATCGACAGCGCGGTTGCGAAGCAGGGGCAAGGTCAGCCCCGCGGCCAGCTCGCCGCCTTCGTTGGTCTGCCGTTCCTTGAACCACGGCTGGAACTCGCCGCGGCCCAGCTTGTAGCCGCCCCAGACTTGTCCGCCCGTCGACCAGACC
Source organism: Planctomycetota bacterium (assembly GCA_031405895.1). Taxonomy (GTDB): domain Bacteria; phylum Planctomycetota; class Planctomycetia; order Pirellulales; family Pirellulaceae; genus BJ22. The sequence goes on along the minus strand of JANOFL010000304.1, from coordinate 6,110 downwards.
GGCTGCGACGCGAGGACGCCGTGCCGGTAGTTTTCGTAGAAGCCCAGCGGCGCGTTGAACGATTCGCCCTTGAGCTGAAGGTCAAACGCTCCGCAAGACGCCACCAGATCGCCCAGCGCGATTTCACGTTCCAGTGAAGCGGCAAGCAACGGCGGGAAAGCCCGCGAAACCGAGTCGAGCACGTCGGCCAGCTGCAGCGTGTTCACCGGCGGAGGGACAGAATCTTCCACTGCCGGGCGGCCGGGCGATTCTTCTGTTCCCCTGTTCGTATGGCCGTCGTCAGCCGGCTCTGATTCAGCCTTTTGGTTCCCGTTCTGGGCAGACGGGTCAGCTGGTTGAACGTCGCGAGGGTTTGGTTCGGTTTCGGAAAGCTCCGGCCGCTTTCCCTCCTGCTCTTCCTGCCATGTCGCGAGCTGGATCACTCCGCCAGGCGCAGGTTCTGCAGGGTCTGTTTGCGCGTCAGGCGAGAGAATGAAATGCCGGGTGGCCAATGATGTTCGCGCAGTGCGCGGCACCTTGCAGCCTTGCATTCCGGCCCAGGCAGTTGCTGTGATCAGGACAACGAGTTGGAGGGTCCGGCCTCGCATTAAGCCCGTCTCCAGAATGAACCGGAAACGGCAATCAATGGCGGCTCAGGATTTTGGCAGTTTCGGTGCGGACGACTTCGCGTCGTCACTGGACCAGGCCGGCTCATCGGGCTTGGCCAGCGAGGCGGGGAAGCCGTTGAGCTGCCGCCAGATCTCCCAGCCGAGGCGGACCTGCCGCAGCATGACCCAGCCGTTGACGCGGACGCCCTGGCGAAGCTCGGGCCACGCCTGTTCGGTCGGGTCGGTACAGGGCCGGACCTGAATCCGGAAGCGGCCCAGGCCATCGTCGGTCGCGTCCACGGCAACGACTTCACCGCCAAATGTCCCGACTGCGACGCTTGGCCAGCCGGTGACCTGCACGGCCGGCCAGCCTTCAAACTGCAGCCGGACGTGATCGCCGGGGCGGACGAGCGGCACGTCGTTGCCATTAATCCAGAGTTCGACGGCCCGCTGGCTGGTGTCCGGAACGATCGTGAATAGCGGGTCGCCTTCCTTGACTGCCTGGCCGCGCTCAAACAGCGGAATGCGAAAAATGGTCCCGTCGCGGGGTGCCGTGATGGTTTGCCTGGAAAGCTCTTCCAGCTTGATCTCAAGGTCGCGGATGTCTTTGCGAATCGAGGACTGTTCACCAATCGCTGCCTGCTCATAAGCCCGCGATTCGTCGACCCTGGTTTCGGCCGAACTCCGTTTTTCGTCCCGCTCATGCTGTTTGGCTTCGTATTCTTTTTCGGCGGCGGTAACTTCGAGGAGCGCCGATTCCAGTTCCGCGTCAGCCACGTCGAGGTCGCGCTTGAGCTGCTCCAGTTCCCGCTCGGCGGTTGCCCCCTCGCGAACCAGCCGGGTTTGCCGTTCGTGGTTCTGGCTTGCTTGCAGCTGCTTTGCCCGATAGCCACCGACCAGTCTTTCTTTCGCATCCAGTTTGGCCTTGGCCGAGGCAACCATCTCCTCAGCTGCAAGCACGGCGAAGTCCCGGGCCTGTTCAAAACCCGCGATGTTCCGCCGGTAAGCCCCGGCCTTGACTCCGGCCGCGTCGAGTTTCGCGTTCAGGTCGTCGAGCTGGTTCTCCAGTTGTTCCCGCAGGTTGGCCGCCTGGGGCTGTAGTTCAAGCACCACATCGCCCTGGCTGACGCGGGCACCTTCGACCATGCCCGGCGTCACGCTTTCGACGATGCCCCTGATCGGGCTGGTGACGGTTTGTTGCCGCTCCTGCGGCACGAACGCGATGACGCGTCCCGAACCGCGCGATGTTTGCTGCCAGGGCAGAAAAAACATCGCCACAACGGCCAGCAACAAGCCCCCGAGCACCACCCGCGCGATCCGCCGGATCAGCCGCGAGGACTGGACCAGTTCAAAAACGGTCGATCGAACCGGCATCCCGCCCGCCGCAAGCGTTCCAATCGAATTCATCGACAAAGTCTCCCAACCGACTGGCCTGCCAATTCCCCGCCTGTCACTTCCTGCCCGCCTTGTCCAGAACCGCTTGTCCACCCAGATTCAGCGTCCTGGTGCAGCTGGCAGCGAGGCTCTCATGAACTGTCATCAAAATGGTCGCCTGATCAGGCGGCCGAAGGACCTGTTCAAGGACCCTGCGCGCGGTTTCAGCCGGAAACCGGTCGAGGGTTCCGTCAACGATCAACAGTCTCGGCCTCCCCGCGATGGCCCGCGCCAGCATTACCTGCAATGCCTGCCGCTCGCTGAGCGGCGAGCCACCGGTTTGCAGTTCCAGGGACAGGTCAGGTTCGAATCCCTGTTCGCTGCGTTCGCCGGATGCCAGCTGAACGGCGAGCCGCACGTCGGAGGGACTGATGTGGGTTCGGCCGAGATGGACGTTTTCGTCGATGGTGCCAGCGAACAACTCATTGCCGCGACAGATGCCGATCTGCTCGCGCAATGCGTCGATCCGGATCTCGCGCATGCTGACTCCGTCCAGTTCGATGGTGCCGGACTGGAACTCGCGGGCTTCGCAGAGCAGGTCGGCCAGCAGCGACTTGCCGCTGTTGGCCGGGCCGGTGATCGCCAGCGATTCGCCGGGGGCCAGCTCAAACGAAAGCGGCCCCAGCAGGGTCTGCCCGTCGCTCACCACGGCGAGATCCTTGACCTTTAAGCCCCCCGACCAGCTGCCGGCGGGATGAAAGAGCCGGCCGTGCGGCTCGACAGGCAGGTCGAGCAGTTCGCCGACCTTGTCCACGCTGGCCAGCAAGTCGTAGAAACTTTCGAGCTGTTTGCCGATCCGGCTAAACGAACCGAGGATCAGCATCACGATCAGCTCGGCGGCCACCAGCTGCCCCAGCGTGAGCTGCCCGCGGATCACCAGCCAGCCGCCCATCCCAAGCAACACGGACGCCGCCAGCACATAGATGCCGAGGATGAAGACGTACTGCCGCAGCACGATGCCGAACTGCTTTTTCCGGTACAACAGCCACTTCGCGGCCAGCAATTCGGCCCGCTCGAGGGCGAACCGCGGTCCGGCGTTGAAACGGAATGCGGTCGGATGCCGGGCGATCTCCTGTAACCACGCGGCCGTCGCATACTTGGCCTTTGATTCCCTGATCGCCGTCGTCACGGCCCCGCGCCCCAGCACAATCACGGCCAGCAACATCAAACCCAGCAGTACGACGTCAAAGCCGAGCAGCCACGGGTGATAGAACGCGAGCACCGTCATCCCGACCAGCAGCTGGATCACAGCCGAGAGCGCATCGAGCAGCAGCTTTGGCGCGATCTTCTGGATCGCCGCCACGTCGAAAAACCGGTTGACCAGCTCGGGAGGGTAGCGACCATTTATCGCGGCCTGCTGAACTCGCGGAATCCGCCACGCGACGTCTTCCACCACCTTGACGAACAGCCGCCGCTGCAGCATCTCGACCACGATCAGCTTCAGCGCCGACATCGCCGCAGAAAACGCCATGAAGGCCATCACCACCAGCGAGAGGATCACGACCGGCTGCAGATAGCGGCCGAACGCGACCGTGTTGACCAGTGACTCGACCGCCACCGGTGTCGTCAGGGATAGCAGGCCAACGATCAGAGAGAACACCAGCACCGACAGGATGTCCGCCCGCTCGGCGCGGATCAGCCGCCAGAGCCGGGAAAATGGCGTCCGCCCTGCTGCGACCGGATCCTGGTCTTTCCGGTCACGAACCTGCCCGCCTGGCGTTCCGCCGTGTTCCGCGTCCGCGAGCGGATTCTGGGCCAACAGCCACGACGCTTCGGCCGATGGCGAACCCAATCCCATTCGCCGCGCGAGCTTGCGGGGCGACAGCCGGTTGGCCCGCCCGGAACCCGAATCGATCCAGCGGACCTGCGACCCACCCTGCCCCGCCGCAAGCTGCCAGACCAACTGGTCGTCCGCTCTCCGCTCCAGCGTCGCCAGCGTCATCCCGCCGGTCGCCAGTTCCAGGAGTTCCTTCGCCGTTCCGCGCATCGGGCGGATTCTCAGCCCCAGCACTTCACCGCAATCGGCTACCCGCCGCTGCCACGTCTCGCGGTCATCCCCCGGAATCGCCCGCACCGACTCAAGCAGCGTCCGGGTCGCCTGCACCCGGTCAAACGGCAATTCCACAGCCAAGGCAAACTGGCGAAGCAGTTCACACGCGGTTTCAACCTCAACAGTAACCTTGTCCTGAGCCGTTCCGGGGATCGTCGTCGGCATCGTCGCGGGCATCCAGTGAAAAGCGGGCGGCGAAACTCTGCCGCCTAACTGCAAAACAACCGTTTAATTCACCGGTAAGCTTGACGCAGGCTACAGGAATTCAACCAGCTGCTTGAATTGCCTCGTTTTCCCTGAAAACCAGTCCCATCCAGCGATCGACCGGCAGGAGAAACCAGGCAGCGAGGAAACAGTTGAAGTGGAATCCGAACATGGTGAAGGTCCCCAGCACGCCGCAGTAGAAGCCGAAGAGGGTGAAGCCGACCAGGTAACGCGGCCAGCGGCCGAGGATGCAGAGCAGGCTGAGGCTTTCGATCCAGAGTGAGCCGGTTTGCAGGACGCTGGCGAAAGTCCGGTCGGCCATGACTGGCCAAACCAGCGGGCTGTTCGGCTCGGCGAAGAGGCTCATCCAGAGCTGCAGGCTGGTGCCGTCGCCCCAGCCGGGACCGCTGACCCAGAGCTTGGTCCAGCCCGCGAGGGAATGGAACCAGCCGATGTAAAAGACGCTTAGCCAGAACGCCCAGCGTGGATAGACTCGCGCGGCGGCAGCCCTTTCCTCCGCACGGACTTGCAGCAGCCAACGAGCCGGAAGCGCAAGCGACGGGCGCAACGACACTGCAACCTCCCCCTCCAATCGCGCCAGTCGAAGCTCACGCCAATAAAACTGGAACCAAAGCGCGTGGATGAAGAGCAGCGTGTTGGTGACGTTGAAGATATGGGCGCCGTTGGTCACGTTCTCCATCCGCAACGACCAGAGCACGGTGAACGCAATCACCGTCGACCAGCACGACCAGGGGATCAGCCGCCACGTTGCCCAGACGAAAACCGACGCGAGCAGCCAGATGCGGACCGCGAAGTAAACGGCTGGCGAACGCAGCCAGGCCTCGGGCCACCACGAGACAAGAGTCACAGTTGCCCCCGTTCGCGGGCCGCTGGCGTGTTCGAACGGCAACACGGCGAGGATTGCGGCAAACAGCAGCAGCCAGCGAACGGTCCACAGGCCGAACCGCGCTTCGCCGCGTTGCAGCAGCCATTCACCCAGGCCCGGCCAGCGATGCCGGTGCGGCGGGGAATCCAGTCTGGGTCCACTCGTCATGGCGTTCAATCCGCCTCAACGGTCCATTCAGCCGACTCGTTTTGCAGCTGCCGGCCGCCGCCCGAAACCACTGACTGCGTGATTTCAACCACCCGAGGCAAGGCTGGATTGCGTTGCAGGACGCCGCGAATGTGGGCGGTGATTTCGGATTGCGTCGCGACTTCGCCAAAGGCGTGCAATGTTGGCGGGGCGGCAATGCCAACGCCAAATCCGGGCGGATTACCGTCGTAGACGAGGTGTAGCCCAAACGGCGTGGGATCCAGTTCCTTGCCGGCTTTATCCGTCAGGCGATAAACCGCATGCCGCGCGGGCCGGTCGGAGAACATCGGCGAAATGGTGAAGGGGTAGACTTCGCCGACCACAAATGGCGCAGCGACTTGAACCACAATGAACAGGCCAACCGCCAGCAACTCGATGCGTCGCCCGGTTTTGATGCGCCCTTCGTCGAATGCTGCGGGCTGAATCACGGCAGAATGGGTTTCTTCCACGACGTTCGCGTTACCATGGCGTTGGTAAGATCTCAAATCTCAAATCTCAAATCTCAAATCTCAAATCTCAAATCTCAAATCTCAAATCTCAAATCTCAAATCTCAAATTATCTTGCTGCGTCGCCCTCACCACGGCAGATGGTCAAGGTCAACGTTGCCGCCGCTGATGATCACGCCGATCCGCTGCGGCCGAGGCATCGTCGTGAATGGTGGCTTGAGCAGCGCGGCAATGGGGACAGCGGAACTCGGTTCAATCAGCAGCTTGGTGTTGGTCCAGCAGGCCCGCATCGCGG
>JANOFL010000274.1:0-5459 GCA_031405895.1 Planctomycetota bacterium | reverse complement strand
GATCGGCATCAAGCCGGTGTGCGGCCGGCCGAGCATCCCACGAACCATTGCAAGGTTGGCAATCGCCTGGACATTTTCAACGCCGTTGGCGTGATGGGTAATCCCCATCGCCCAGGCGAAGATCGCCCGCTTCGCCCGGCCGTACTTTTGGGCCAGATCAGCGATCGTCGGCTGGTCGATGCCACAAGCCGCTTCGATTGACGGCCAATCCAGACTGCGGAGATGTTCAAGCCAGTTTTCGCTGCCCGAGCAGTGTTCGCCCAGAAACGCCGCGTCGTGCAAGCCTTGCTCGACGACGGACTTTGCGATCCCGGTCAGCAGCGCCAGATCGCCGCCAATGTGGGGCTGGATGTAGGTTGAGGCAATTTTGGTACCGAACAACAGGCTGCGGGGATCGCTGGGAACCCGAAAATTGACCAGTCCCGTTTCGCGAACCGGATTGATCACGATCACCTGTCCGCCCCGGCGGCGGATTTTCATCAGGCTCGTCATCAGGCGGGGATGGTTGCTGGCTGGATTGCCGCCGATCAGAAAGACCAGGTCGCACTGGTCGAGGTCGTCGAGCACCACCGTCGCAGTACCCGACCCGATACTCGTCGCCAGCCCCACGCCGCTGGCCTGGTGGCAGTAGAAGCTGCAGTTGTTGACGTTGTTGGTCCCGTAAAGCCGGGCGAAGAGCTGAAGGAGGAACCCGGCTTCGTTGCTGCTTCGGCCGCTGAAGTACCAGAACGTCTCGTCAGGCGTCAGCTCACGGAGCCGCGCGGCGATCCGCTGCAACGCCTCGTCCCATGTGATCGTCCGGTAGTACTGCTGCCCCTTTTCGAGAATGACCGGTTGCGAAAGTCGGCCGCTGGTTTCAAGTTCGCGAGGCGAAAAACGCTGCAGCTGTGGGACCGACCAGGTCGCCCAGTATTCCGGCCGGATCGCACCCTGCATGTCGGCGGCCATCGCCTGAAGCGATTTCTTGCAGACTTCGGGAAAGTGCCCTTTTTCGTTGACCATCCCGCCGCGCTGGCCGCCCATGCCGAGGGCACAGGTCTTGCAGGCGTTTTTCGAACGCATCGCCCGCCAGAGCTTCCACAAGCCGCCGACTTCACGGGCCTTGCGAAACGTGTACCAGATCGCGGGCCAGCCGCCGCCGCTGCGAACTTTCCTCATTGCGGGATCCCTGGCGCGTCGTATTGCCGGGGCGCGAAGCTGCCGTCCGGGAGCGCCGTGCCGGAAGGTGAACTGTCGTCTTCACCGGGATACCGCTGCGGCTGCGCCAGTCGTCCGCCAGCGAAGCCCTTGTTCCATTCGATCAGCCACATGACGCAATTGTAGTCGTCCGTCCAGGGCACTGTTCGGAGGTCTGTCGGCCAGGGCGTCGAACCGGGAAACAGCCGTTCGTCCGCGATCAATGCCCTCGGCCCGGCCACCACCCAGCTGCTGGCGAAGTCAGTCGTGCTGTTGATGTAGAGTTTTGTCGCCCAACCCAAGTCGGCCCCACAATCGCGCAGAATCCGCTGCAGGTCAAGGCTGCGGTTGGAAATGTGGATCGCCACAACGCCCCCCGGCGCGAGGTGTTGTTGATACAGCGCCATGCACTCGCGGGTCAGCAGATGGACCGGGATGCTGTCGCTGGTGAAGGCGTCGACGACCAGAACATCGAACTGGCCCGGCTTCCCGCCCTCAATTTCTGCCGCCAGCGAAACCCGGGCGTCACCCACGACAATTGGTTCTTCGAGCGTGCCCAGAAAGCGGGCGTGTTCCAGCCAGGTGAACCAGCGTTCGGCGACCCCGACCACGTCGGGGCTGAGTTCGTAAAAGCGAACACGGTCACCGGGCCTGGCCCAGCCCGCGAGGACTCCGCCGCCAAGTCCAATCACGCCCAGGCGGACAGGCTTGCCCGCGGCACGCAATCGAGCCGCATCGATGACCCGCCCGACGCCCCGATCGGCCGCGTAGTAGTCGAGCGGCACATGCTCGCGCTGCGCGTCAAGATACTGGCGGCCGTGAATGGTCTGTCCGTTCACGATAAAACGGACCCCCGAACGCTGGACGACGGCAACCACACCATAGGGACCGCGAACTGCCGCTTTGCGACCCTCCCCCGCAGCAAGGCGGGAGGACTGAAAGAAACTCGCACCATAAACGGACAGCGCTGCGAGGACGGCAATCGTCCAGCCACCCAGTCGCCAGGTGTTGCGACCGTCCAGATTCCGGACCAGCCCGGCAAATCCGATCGACAGCGTCACAGCGACAGCCAGATGAAACTCGAAAAAACCGGTCAGCAGCAATGGAGCCAGGATCACGGTCACGACACTGCCCAGCAAGCCACCGAGACTCGACACCAGCCAGAATTCCGTCAGTTTTTCTGCCGGCGGCTTGATCTGCTCCAGCTCGGCGTGACAGACCCAACCGCCAAAGAAAGTGAGCGCTGGCAGCCCCAGCATGTGAATCGCCAGCGGCCAGTTCGTACCGACGTGCCAGAGAATCAGCCCCGCGCCGGCACACAGCAGTAACCCGCCAAATACCAGGGGCCGGCAGTACCATCCCGGCCGATCGAATGCCACGATCCAGGAAACCAGGTACGCTGCCAGCGGCAAGACCCAAAGAAACGGAAACGAAGCGACCTCCTGGCTGAGGACCGTGCTGACGGCCAGCATCAGGGCCGAGGGAACGGCGGTCAAAACCAGCCACGCGAAAGCCGTTGTGATCCCGGCTGGTTGACGCCGGCCCGCTTCCTCTGGACCAACAGGTTTTTCGTTGTGCCCGGCCACCTTCCATTCCCGTCGCGCGAACACCGGCCGTGCGCTCCACGCGATCAGCACGGCGAACAAAAGGTACCCCACGCTCCAGACCCGGTTCTGCGTCCCGAGGCCGAGCCAGTTCTCCAGCACCAGCGGATAGCCCAGCAGTCCCACGAGCGAACCGATATTCGAAAGGGCATACAGGCGATAGGGATTGCCCGACCCATCCAGCGCGTGCCACGCCTGGAGAAGCGGGCCAGTGGCCGACAGGAGCACAAACACCGGCCCGGCTGCGCCCACCAGCAACCAGGCGACTTGCCACGACAGACCGGCATCCGCCGCCAGCGTCGGCGGCGACTCCATCGATAACGGCAAAGCAAACGCCGCGGCCCCCACCAGGCCCAGATGGACGAGTGCCCCGACCCGCGGGCTGAATCCGCAACGCAGCAGATGGGCCCACGCATAACCCAACAACAGCAGCGCCTGAAACGTCATCACACTGGTCGTCCAGACCAGCGCCAGCCCCCCAAACGCCGGCAACATCAACCGCCCCATCAACGGCTGGACCGTAAACACCAGCCAGGCGCTGACGAAGACGGCAAGACCGAAGCGAATCATGTTGAGACTGAGTTGCCAGAGTCTGAGACTGGCCAGATGAAAATTGAGCCTGAGGCGCTAGCCGATAACTAAAACTATTCCATTAATGGTTGTTTAACTGGACAGCGCCACTTTTATTCTTGAGATCGGGCGCAAGTGCCATCGCGGACGTGATTTAACGGGATTGATGGTGCAGTTCTGAAAGGACGACCCACCGTGTGCTGAACTGAACAGCGCCTCATGGTCTGTCAGCTATTGGTCGGGACCGGTCTCCAAGCCCCCTGCCAGCTTGACTGGCAGAAGCCAGAGTTTGGACAGCTAGCCCGGAAACATCGAACTACTCCTTCCACTTTTTCTCCCCTTCCGCCGCCCGCGGCGGAAGGGGAGAAAAAGAGGGATCGTGGGACGTCGCGTTCTCTAGCCTTTCAAACTTGGCTTCCTGCCAGTCAAGCCGGCAGGGGAGCGAAGCACCAGGCAAAGGAGCGACGCACCGGTCAAAACAGCGAGTTAACATTCAGGGCCGCCCGGCTGTTACCTGCAAAAATGGCGCTGTCCAGTTAAGGGAGTCGGCTAGCGCCTCAGGCTCAATCAACCGTACATTTTCATCAGGCCAGTCCGAGACCATGTCCAGTTCAAGGACCCTTCGGATTCCCGATTATCTGCTTCGCTGGTTGGACCCGCCAGCCCCAGCGTCCGGGCACTGTTCGGGGGCGTCGCCGCACTGGGCGCAACTGCCGGAAGTGCTCAGGCCACCGCAGGAACCCTTGATCGGCTTGCCGGCGAAGATGCTGCCGAGCGAGAGGCCGAGAATGGCGAGTCCGAAGATCGCTGCGGCGAGCAGCATTACTTTCCAGTTTGAGGGAGTGCCGCGCGCGGCGGGCAGCGCGAGTGGTTGGGACGCGGGGAACCCGGATGTGGCCACCGCGCGAAAGCCGCCATCGTGTCGCTCGAACGTGAGCAGTTCAACGCCCAGCGCGCGGGCCAGTTCATTCACCCGCTCCGGTCCGGAAGCGAGGAATGCGGTCGCCGCGGCGTCAGCGGTCAGGCAGTCGTCGGCGATCACCGAAACACTTGCGAGGTTGTGTGTCACGGGCCGGCCGGTCCGCGGCGAAATGATGTGCGAGTAGCGCACACCATCGACCACGGCCACGTTGCGATTGTCGCCCGATGTCGCCATCGCCTGGCCGTCGAGGGAAATGACCCGCTCGACTTCGCGGCGATCGTCGACCGGACGTTCAATGCCAATCCGCCAGATGCTGCCGTCCGGTTTGTTGCCGCGAGCGGCGATCTCGCCACCGATATCGACGAACCAGGCACCGACACTGGCGGCCTTCAGTTCGCGAATCACCAGATCGACGGCCCGGCCTTCGCCGACCGAAGACAGGTCAATCTGAACGGCCGGATCGGTCTTTCTCAGTGCCGGCGGATCGAGCCGCACTTCCAGCTTTTCCCAGCCGATCCGCCCGAGCAGGGCTTCGATTTCTTCGTCCGCCGGAATCCGGAACTCGCCGCGGCCGGCCCCGAAGTTCCAGAGTTCCACCAGCGGCTTGACCGTGATGTCGAAAGCCCCGTCGCTCAAGCGGCAGATTTCGAGGGCCCGCTGAACGACTTCGGCCGTGTCGGCGGAGACGGCAAACCAGTCGGTGCTGGTACTCTGGTTGAAACGGGTGATTTCGGAATCGGGCAGCCAGGTGGAAAGCCGCTGGTTGACCCCCTCCATCGCGGCGACGACGGCCTTTTCAATGGTTTCCGGTTCCTGTCCTTCACCGAGTACGACGCTGACCTTCCACTCGATGGCACCCATCGTGATGCCGGAGAAGGAGTGGAGCGTGTCGGTCGATGCCTGGGCGGGCAATTCGCAGCAGGCGAGGCAGAGTGCTAAGGCAAACAGAACCATGAGCGCATGGGGGATGCTCGGGAAACACTCTTGCTCCCCTCTCCCCCGCCGGTTTTGGTCCTGGCAGAACCGGCGGCGGGAGAGGGGTGGGGGGTGAGGGGGCCGGGGAGGGGAGGACAGCGGCACGAGTTTTGCCAAAGGGTTCAAACCCACATCGAGAACAGGGCGAACCAGGAAAAGAACTGGACCCAGGCCAGCTGTCGCATCGTGTCGGGCATGTCCTGCAGGTCATT
>JANOFL010000231.1:0-8208 GCA_031405895.1 Planctomycetota bacterium | reverse complement strand
GCCCGCCAACGCCGCCCCCTAAAACGACTCCCGACCCCCTCGGTGTGTCCGGTATCTGGCGGAATGGCCAGGGAAATTTGTTCTTTTTCTTCCGGCGGTGAGAATAAAGGACCTCCGGCCCGCATTGTTGGATTGTGGGGCGGCCGTTTTTTGTCGGCTGCCGCTGCCGATGAGCTGGTCCGGGAGAGCAGGGCGGATGCGATGCCAGGCTTGAGCGAGGCCGGTTTTGAGTCATGAAACGGATGGCGTGCGGGAGGATGGTCAGGGGGCTGGCTGTCCGCTCGAGGTTGCTTGGCGCGAGCATCGCTGCTCGCTGGAGGGCTACCTGCGGGCGCTCTTGCGCGATCCGGACGCGGCGGCGGACTGTCTGCAGATGACGTTTGCCCGGCTGCTCGAGACAGGTGGCCCGCCCAAGGCGGGCCACACTGGCAATTCAGGCCAGATCAGGGGTTGGTTGTTTCGGGTGGCTCAGAACTGTGCCCGGCAGCTGCAGCGGCGTGCATCCGCCGAACAGCGTGGCTTGGCGCGACTGGCGCTCATGAGGCAACTGGCGGATTGCGACCAACCTGAGGCAGGTGAAGAGCTGACCAGACGGGAGAGGCTCGAGCAGGCCGCAAACGCAATCCGCCAGTTGTCAGTCGCGCAGCAGGAAGTCCTGCAGTTGCGGCTGGAAGAGGGCTTGCGGTTCGCCGAAATCGCGACGCGGCTGGGCATTCCGCTCGGTACGGTCCTGACGCGGATGCGGCTCGCCTTGGCGGCCTTGCGGCGAAGGCTCGACGGGGAGTCCGCTGGCTGAAGGCCATCTTCGCCGCACCCGGCCGGAAGATTGCAGCTCGCCCGGCTGAAACAGGAACAGGCAAAGAGATCATGACTTCTGAACCCGGATCACCGGCCGGACGGCCGTCGCCGTCCGAAGAACTGGACTGGCTGGCTTGGCAGTTTGTGACTGGCGAACTGGCGGATACCGGCTGCCGCGACTGGATCGAGCGTTTGGGCCGTGAACCGGCCGCATTGTTGGCTGTCGAGCGGGCAATCGGGTTGCTCGAGCTTGGTGAAGCCGTTTTTCAGGGTGGCTTTGCAGTCAATTTCACGGGGAATCATTCCACGGGTCCTTCGGTTTCGGCCGCCATTTTCGGCGTGCAAGTTCCTCCGGTCGGCAACGCGATTGGAGTCCCAGGGTCTGGTAGCGGAGACCTGGATGCCGCGGACCAGCCGGAACTTCCGAACCACCGTGCTGCAGCCGCGGTTGGTCCTGGGCGGTCACGGCGTGCCCGGCCGGCTTTTCTCGCGATCGCGGCCAGCCTGCTGGCCCTCACGGCCGGCGTCCGGTGGACGACCCAGTGGCTGCAGATCCGGCAGGACGAGCGCATGTTGGCTTCCATCTGGGCCGACCAGTTCAGTGCTTCCGGCTGGTCAGCGGCCGCCGACGAATGGGAAGAGAACGACTGGCAGGCGGAAGTTCTTGCGGCTGATTCCGCCGCGGCCAACGGCGTTGTTGCCGAAGAAGGTGTCGATGCCAGTGGCGTCGCAACCGATGAAGCGGCCGGAGCTGACAATGAAGAAAACTGGATCCTCGCCGCCGCGCTTTCGCTCGAGGGGATGCTCGACGACGATGGAAAACCGGTCGTGTTCTGAGAACTCAAATCCCAGATTTCAAATCCAGGATTTCAGATCTCAGTTCAGGAATCCTGAATCAGGAAGTGGCAATTTGATCAATCAATTCGACGGCGTTTCGCTGAATCGTTGTCCGCGGAGCATAAACATGTTGAGTATTTGGTTCCCGGTCTGGAAATCACTGGGCCTTCTGCTGGTGAGTTCGGCCTTGAGCCTTTCGGCCGCCAGCGGCCAGGAGCGAGACCGTCCTCCGCGCGAGCAACGCGGACAGGAGGCTGGTGAAATTGACCGGCCTCAGGAGCAGCGCGACCGGCCGGAAGGTCAGCGCGAACGAGTTCAGGAGCCGGGAGACCGTCCGCGCGAGGCAGGCCAGCGCGATGAACGAACGGATCGCCGGCCAGCGGATCAGGCGGAACGGGTCCGGCGTCCCGAAACACCCGGCCAGTTGCCCGGCCAGCCGCGCGAGTCGCGGAACGGGCAGCTTCTCCGGGTTGGCCCCGAGCGGATGGAAGAACTGCTCGCGTTTGCCTCCCGGCACCAGCCCGGAGTGGCGCGGCTCCTGCACTTGCTGGAAACCCGGTCGCCGGAGCGGCACGCGAAAGCCGTGCAGGCCCTCGATCGCGACGTTCGCCGGCTGGAAGCCATGCAGTTGCGCGACGGGGACCTGTACCATCTGGCGCTGGAACGCTGGAAGAATCGCAGCGGGATCGATTTGGCGCTGGCCCAGCTCGAGCTGCGCCGGAGCGAAATCGACTCGCCTGCCGGACAGGAAATGATCGGCCGGCTCAAGGAACTGGTCCGCCAGCAGGAGGAGCTGAAGCGGAAACAGCTGAAGGTCGAACTCAACCGGGCCCGGGCCCGGATCGAACGTCTTGAACAGCAGCTAACGGAAGCGGGTGAAATCGACTCGTCGAAAATCGACAAGACCGTTCGCGACCTGATGGGACGCCTGCGCCGCCAGTCGCAAAACGCTGACCGCCCGGATGGCAACCGCCCCGATGCTGGTCAGCCGGGCGATCGCCGCCCTGAGTCCGGACGGCCCGACGACAACCGAAGGCCCGACTCCGCCGGACCGCCCAGGGGTGGTGAACCGGATCGCGAACGGCCTCGTCCGCCGCGTGAAGGTGAAGATCGTCGCCGCGAAGGTGGCGGTCGACTACCTGAAGCGCTGCGACCAGAGGGCGATGGTGGCGAACAGCCGCCCGCCACTCCAGACGCGAAGAATGGCGGCGAATGATCCCCCTCCAGGTTGCCTGATTCAACGGCCCCTGACTAAACCCACCCAGAGCCGCGGCAATGACTTGGCGTTCCAGAATTGCTGGTTGTTGTCTTTCCGTCGCGTCACTCTCCTTCATTTTGCTGTGCACAGCGTCATCGGCAGGAACCTCCCGTTTTCCCAACGCCATCGCGGATGAGGGCGTGGACGGCAGCAGCTCCCTCGCACTGGCACCGGTGGATGTGCGATTCGCGGCGGATGGGGAAGAGACGCCCGATTTCCAGCGGCACGTTTCGCCGCTGCTCGGCCGGCTGGGCTGCAATGGCCGGGCCTGTCATGGGTCGTTCCAGGGACAGGGCGGTTTTCGCCTGAGTCTCTTCGGCTACGACTTTGTTTCGGACCACGCTGCAATCTGCGGAGCGGAGGCTGGCAGGGTTGACTCCGCGAACCCCATTGAAAGCCTGTTGTTGACCAAGCCGACCGATGCCGGGTTTCACGGCGGCGGCTTGCGGTTTGAAAAAGACGGCTGGCAGTACCGCCTGCTTGAGCGCTGGATTCGCGAAGGAGGAAAGGGCATCGGCGAACCGGCCCGGCTCGACCGGCTGGAAGTCACTCCCGCCGAACTGGTCTTCACCGCGGCCGGCGAATCGGTGCCGCTGCGGGTCGTGGCCCGCTGGGCCGATGGCTCACGCGAAGACGTCACACCGCTTTGCCGGTTCCAGTCCAACGACCCGCAAGTTGCCCGGATTGATGCCGAAGGCAAGGTCACTTCGGCCAACCAGGGCGATTCCCACATCGTTGTCTTTTACGACAATGCCGTCCAGCCGGTCCCGGTCATGCGCCGCTGGAGTGAATTGCCTCCCGCCGCCGGTCCGCGCGAAATCTTTCGTCCACTCGACCAGCTGGTCCAGGACAAGCTCGACAAGCTGGGCCTCGACCGCAGCGGCCTGGCCGACGACGCGACGTTTCTTCGCCGCGTTTGCCTTGACCTGACCGGCACGCTGCCGACCTCCGCCGATGTCCACAAGTTTCTCGCAGATCCGTCGCCCGACAAACGCGAACGGAAAGTCGACGAACTGCTGGCCACGCCCGCCTATGCCGCGTGGTGGGCCACGTTTCTCTGCGACATGACCGGCAACAATTCCGAGCAGCTCAAGATCGGCGTCGCGGCCGAAGCCTTCCCGAAACTCTGGTACGAGTGGATTCGCAAACGGGTCGCCGACAACGCGCCTTACGACGAGATCGTCGAAGGGCTGGTTTTGGCAACCGCCCGCGACCAGGGCGAGGGCTACGCCGAGTATTGCGAAGACCTGTGCGCGATGGTTCGCACCGGCGATTGCGGCGAGTACGTCGGCCGGCCCGGCATGCCGCTTTACTGGATGCGCCGCGAAGTCCAGACCGAAGACGAACGGGCCAACAGTTTTGCCCATGCTTTCCTCGGCCTGCAGATCGAATGCGCCCAGTGCCACAAGCATCCTTTCGATGAGTGGACACAAGCCGATTTTCAGGGCTTCGCCCGGATGTTCAGCGGCGTGGCGGTGGCCCGTGCCAACGGTCTGCCAAAATCTGACCGGGCCGATGCGGAAAAAATCCTCGCGGAACTGGGAGCGGCACCCCGCGACAAGGACCTCAACCGCAAGTTCCGCGAGGGGCTGCGCGACGGCAAGACCGTTCCGATGGAACAGCTGATCGTGACCAAGCCGCAGATGTCGCGTGAAAAGCGCCGCGAACTGATGGAACAGACAGGTGAACGGGTTCGCGAAGTCAGCTATCGGGAGGGTGTCCTGCCCGGCGGGCGCGAAGTCTCTTTCGCCGGAGTCAATGACATCCGCCGGCCGCTGATGGAATGGCTCCGCGAGCCGGACAACCCGTATTTTTCACGGGCCCTCGTCAATCGCGTCTGGGCCCGCTATTTCGGAGTTGGCATTGTCAGCCCGACCGATGATCTGAACCGGGCCAACCCGCCTTCCAACGAGCCACTGCTGGACTTGCTGGCCAGGTCGTTTGTCGAACACGAATACGACCTGAAATGGCTGCACCGCGAGATTGTGCTCAGCCGCACCTGGCAGACCGACTGGCAACCGAACGAAACCAATGCCCAGGACCGGCGGAACTTCAGCCGCGCCTTGCCGCGCCGCCTTCCCGCTGAAGCCGTCGTTGACGCGATCGAACAAGCATCTGCCAGCACGCGCGAAAACAGCGAGTGGTTCGCAACAACGGCCGGGCGCGCGATCGAGCTGCCGGGCACGGCCTATGGCCGGCCCAACCCGCGCAACCAGTCGGCCGGATTCGCGTTGCAGATTTTTGGCCGATCAACGCGCAGTACCAGCTGCGACTGCGACCGGTCAGAAGAGACCAGCCTGATCCAGACGGTCTATCTGCAGAATGATCGCGACGTCCATGCGCTGCTGGCAAGGCGCGATGGCTGGCTGGCTGAAGTCGCCGACAGCACCGTGGCAAGCGTTCCAGCTCGTCCCCGCGCCGAAACGGAAAAACGGATCCGCAACCTGGTCCGCATGCAGGAACGGTTCACGCGCGAGGGGCACACCGAACAGGCAGAAAAAATTGCAAAACGGGTCGATGCCATGCGGCAGAACCTGGGAGATCAGTCCGATCAGTCCGATCCGCCAGATCGGACGGATCTATCGGGGCCAATACCCGACGATTCCCGCATTCGCCTCCTGATCGAGGAGGCGTATCTCCGCACTGTTTGTCGCCCGCCGACGCCGGCGGAAACTGACCGCTGCCTGGAACATCTGCACGAGTATCCCACTCTGCGCGAGGGCCTTGCCGGTGTCCTGTGGGCACTGATCAACGGCAGCGAATTCATCGTCAACCACTGAACCCTGGCCTGGCCAAACGGAACCCTGACACCATGCCCTGGCATCGACAATGTGATGGCCTGACACGTCGCGACTGCTTGCGGGTTGGCACTTTGGGTGCGGCCGGTCTGACACTGGGCGGGTACCTGCGGATGACGCAGGGGGCCGAACCGGCGCGGCGCAGTCTCAGTCAGTCTGCGATCTTTGTCGAACTGCCGGGCGGGCCATCGCACATCGACAGCTTTGACCCCAAGCCCGACGCTCCCACCGGCATTCGCGGGGAGTTTTCTGCTATCGACACGCAGCTGCCTGGGGTCCAGTTCTCGGAACACCTCCCCAAACTGGCTCGCGTCAACGACCGATTCACGTTGTTGCGCGGCGTCACACATACCCTCGGTGCCCATCCGCTCGGGCAGAAGTTCATCAACACGGGGAACCGTCCGACGCCGGCGCTGGAGTATCCGGCTTACGGTTCGGTCGCCGCGTCACAGCTGACCACGCATCCCGATCTTCCCGTCTACGTCGCCGTGCCGCGATCAAGCCAGGGGCCCGGTTATCTCGGCGTGGGCCGTGCGCCGCTGGCGACCAACGAGACGCCCCGCGCCGGCCAGCCTTTCAATGTCCGTGGGATCGCACTCGGCAACGGCGTGACCATCGATGAAATCGGCCGCCGGAAAAAGCTCCGTGACGATCTTGACCGGAGATTCGACAGCCTGCAGGAGAATGACGAGCTGCTGGCGGGGCTGGACCTGTTCAGCCAGAAAGCCTTTGAGATGATCACCTCGCGACGGGCCCGCGACGCGTTCGATGTCAGCCAGGAAGCGGAAAGTTTCCGCCAGCTTTTCGCCGACGACCAGTTTTCGCAGAGCTGCCTGCTGGCCGTCCGTCTGGTCGCGGCAGGGGTCCGCTTTGTGACCCTTTCGCTCGGTGGCTGGGACACGCATCAGGAAAATTTTACGAAGCTGCGCGATGAGCTCCTGCCGCGGCTCGACGCCGGACTGTCAGCGCTGTTCACCGGTCTTGAACAAAAGGGCCTGCTCGCGTCGACCACTGTGCTTGCCAGCGGCGAGTTTGGCCGGACGCCCAAGATCAACGATCGCGGCGTCGGTGGCGGCCGCGACCACTATCCCCGTTGCATGTGCATGCTGATCGGGGGCGGCGCGATCCGCAGTGGCCAGGTGCTGGGGGCCAGCGACGCGACGGGTGCCGGCCCGGCGAACGAAGGCTTCAAGCCCGAAGACGTCGCCGCGACCTTCTATCAGGCCCTCGGCATCGACCCGCAACTCGAGTTCCAGACCCCCTCCGGCCGCCCCGTGGCGGTAGTCCGCGAGGGCAGCCCCATCCCGGAGCTGCTCAACTGAAACAAGAAGCTGAAAGTACTTTCCGGCGCCGGAACAATTGAAGGGCACTTCCAACTGACACGGAGGGCTGACGCCCTGCCGCTCGCCGGAATGTGCACGAAAACAACCGCAGGCCACTTCCACCTCAGCCGGCCGCAAGGCCGGCTGTCGGGCCTCTTCCCGCGGCCCGCGCCGGATCTCCGGCGCGGGCCGGTTGTTTTTTCGGAAAGGAAGGGTCCGATGGGGCGAATGGAACATATGCCAATGACGGCAAACAAAATTTCCGCATTGACCAGCGAATGACCAGCAATTCGACTGGTAAGCCGCGAGGGGATCGGGCGTGGCCTTTCATCCGGTGCAGGAACAGAAGACAACGGGTAGATGGACCTGAAAAAGACATTCTCCGGCGCCTTGCTGATCATCCTTGCCGCGGCGGTGGGGGTGGGGCTGATCTGGCTGCCGGGGTGGGTGATCGACAAGTACGACCGGATCTCGCAGCTCGGACAGTTCTGGGGGGTCCTGTATCTGGTTGTTGTCGGGATGGGCGCAGCGTTGCTTGTGGGGAGCTTCGGGTGGACGTTCTGGAAGCTTTATGGCCGAACGATTGCCAAGCGGATCGCGCGGAAACGGCGGAACAAGAATCCGAGTGAGCTGAGCGAGTCGCAGAAGGCTGCGGAGATCGCCGAGAACCTGGAGCAGGTGGAACGGCTCAAGGCAGCGGGCGAGGGTGATCCGGCTTTGCAGGCCGAGCTCGATCCGCTGGTCCGTGAGTTCGAGGCCCGCCGCGAGGCGATGACGCTGGAGATCGTCGCCTTCGGCACGATCAGCAGCGGGAAATCGTCGGTGCTCAATCTGCTGGCCGGGCGGGAGATGTTCGCCACCGACGTGCGCGGCGGGACAACTGTCAACCGGAACGAGATTCCGTGGCCGGGGATGGACCGTGTGGTGCTGGTCGACACGCCCGGTCTGGGCGAAGTCGATGGCGAGGCGCATGTTCAGATTGCCGCGGACTCGGCGCGCGACGCGGATGTCGTGCTGTTCGTTGTCGATGGGCCGCTGCGCGACAACGAGTACCGGCTGCTGGAGCGGCTGGGGCAGATGGAAAAGCGGATTCTGGTCTGCCTCAACAAGGCCGACTGGTATCTGCCCGAAGATCGCGACAAGCTGCTGGGTCAGCTCCAGCGACAGATGAAGGGGCTGGTTCATCCTGCGGAAG
>JANOFL010000223.1:0-11911 GCA_031405895.1 Planctomycetota bacterium | reverse complement strand
AGGAACTTGATCGGCGAATCGAGATTCTGCAAGGTCAACAGCCGGTGGGCCATCGCCGACCGTTCGTTGCGCGGATCGTCGATGTCGGTCGAGCCGACGATGGTCAGCCCGTTCTCCAGCTCGCAAGATTCGACCGTCTCGCCGCCATGCACCACCCAGCCGCTTTCCTGATCGGCGATCACGAAGTTGGCGCCGAGGTACTGTCCGCCGGAAAGTTCGTCGAGCGCGACATTCATCGCCTTCCGCGCGTTGGGAGCTTTGAGCAGTTTGCGGATCAGTTTGCGACGCGATTCAGGCTCGTTCGGACGGGTCCGCTTGTTGCGCGAGACGAAGCCGGCCAGCATGCCGTTCTGGTTGACTCCCAGCGATGTGCCGCCTGATTCCAGTTCGACACTGGCCAAAATCCGGGGCTTGCCCGAATGGATCGCGGGAATCTCCGGCTTGTATTCGGCCGGCTCGTCCTGATTGAACGCAACCAGAATCGGGGATTCCGCGACGAGGTTGTACAAAATCGCCAACAGACTCATGGGTAAAACGCTTCCTTTTGGTCGGGCGACGTTGGACAAGTCGGTCTGGGGTCCGGCCGCTCGGCGAAAGAAAATCGCGCCAAAAGCCTCTCAACAGGCACCCGCCGGCACATGCCCGCAGCCAAACCTGCGCCCCAAAAACATTGTCCTCGCCGCAATTCCTGGTTAAACCGTGTTCGGTTGCGGAACGAATGGATGCGGCACCTTGAGATTGCCCCCCATCGGCCGTTGGCCACCAATCTAGCTGAAAACGGCTGCCGGAACACCCCTTTTCGGGGGGGTCTATTGCTGGAAAGTGTGGGATCGGAAGCTGAGAGTCGACAACGGAGAAATGGTTGCAATGGGAGGCCTGGGCGACCTGCCAAAAAGGTCCACGAACGTTGGGCCCTTGTTTTCCCGGATTTGAACCCAACAGATTTGAAGCTTTTTTTCCCTTTCTGTCTGGTTCCAATGACTGGGTGCTTCATGTCCCGGCAGTTGCCCGTTCAGTGGCCTGTTTGCGCTTTCTGCCTGGTCGCAAACGCCAGAAATCCGCGCTGGAAGCGAACAGGTCTGAATGGTCGGGATCGCCCGACCGGACTATATTCACGCGATTGTCGCCAAACTCCCCGGCCAGTAATGCGATGGCGATCGCGTTGATTGGGCCTGTTTGACGGTCAGCCCGGAAAGTACTCCCATGACCATCTGCAGCACAGGACCCTTGGCCCGTCGTCTGGCCAGCCGCAGGACAATTCCTGGCATCCGGATTCTTGGCACCGGGATCGGCATTCCGGAACGGGCGGTGACCAATGAAGAGCTGAATGTGCCCGGCTGCGATCCGGAATGGATCGTGCAGCGAACCGGCATTCATTCGCGCTATCACGCCGCACCCCATCAGTCGACCAGCGACCTCGCCTTCCTGGCCGCCGAGTCCTGCCTGAAGAATGCCGAAACCGACGTCAGCGAGATCGACCTGATCATTGTCGGGACGATGACACCCGATCACTACACGCCTTCCGCCAGCTGCATCCTGCAGGCCCGCCTGGGAGCCACTTGTGCTGCGATGGACCTCAACGCGGCCTGCTCCGGCTTCATCTACGGACTCGTGACGGCTTCGCAATTTATCAACAGCGGAAGCTGCCGCCGGGTTTTGGTGATCGGGGCGGACAAGATGTCGATCGTGATCGATCCGGAAGACCCGCGGACCTGGCCGCTGTTTGGAGATGGGGCTGGCGCGGTGATCGTGGGCGGTGCCGAAGACCAGGGCGACGATGGGCCGGGCCTGATCGCGTGGCGGCTGGGGAGTGAAGGCGAACTGGGCGGCGCGCTGGTGGTGCCCGCTTGCGGCTCGCGCCAGCCGGCGACGATCGAGGGCCTTCAGAACCGGCAGCACTATCTCAAGATGGAAGGCCGCTCGGTCTTCAAGTGGGCGGTTCGCCGCGTGCCGGAAATTGTGATGAGCCTCGTTGAGGACGCCGGCATCCAGCTCAAGGACGTCGACGCCTTCCTGCTCCATCAGGCCAATCGCCGGATCATCGACGCGGCTGCCCACCAGATGGGGATCGACGCCGACAAGGTTCTCGTCAACGTCGACCGTTTCGGCAACACGTCGGCCGGCAGCATTCCGATCCTGATGAACGAGTGCCTGGCGAAGGGTCAAATCCGGCCCGGCATGCTCGTCATGGCGGTCGGCTTCGGTGCCGGCCTCACCTGGGGTGGCTGCCTGTTGCGCTGGTAGGACTTTCCCGGGCGGAGACGTTTGCGAGGCCAAGGCGAGCGGCAGGGCGTCAGCGACTATTCCAGTCCAGCCCGGAAAGCTTCGACAGCGCGATCTGGAGCGCTTGGGTACCTTGATGATTACCCCCCTGCGCAGCGAGCTCGCGGTAGAGCGATGCGGCAAGGGACAGGCCGGGGAGGGTGAGGTTGAGCCGGCGGGATTCGGTCAGGGCGATCCCGAGGTCTTTCACGAAGTGGGCGACGAAGAAGCCGGGGGCGAAGTCGTTTTTGAGGATGCGGGGAGCGAGGTTGGAAAGCGACCAGCTGCCGGCTGCTCCGCCGCTGACGGCCTGGAGGACCCGGTCAAGGTCGAGGCCGCTGCGCCAGGCATAAAGAAGGGCTTCGCAGACGCCGATCATGTTGCCGGCGATGAGGATCTGGTTGACCAGCTTGGTATGCTGGCCCGATCCGGCAGGGCCGAGGTGCGTGATGGTCTTGCCAAGCCGTTCGAGCAGCGGCCGGACCCCGGCGAGGACTTCCGCTTCGCCCCCGACCATGATCGAGAGGGCTGCGTTTCTGGCGCCGATGTCGCCCCCGGAGACGGGTGCATCGAGAACATGGACGCGGTGCTGTCGGGCGGATTCGGCCAGCTCAACGGCCAGGGCCGGTTCACTGGTGGTGAAGTCGATCAGGACCGAACCCGGCCGGGCTGTGGTATGCGTCCCGTTTGGGCCAAGATGCACGTCGCGGACGTCATTGGGATAGCCGACGATTGAGCAGGTGACGTCGCACTGGCCAGCGACTTCGGCCGGGCTGCTGGCCCAGTCCGCGCCGGCTGCAAGCAGGGGTTCGGCTTTCGACCGGGTCCGGCTGTAAACCGTCACCGGGTAACCGGCCCGCAACAGGTGCCCGCACATCGACAGGCCCATCACGCCGGTGCCGATCCAGCCGATGCGGGGAAGTGCTTCAGCGCCTGGATCGGGTTGAGATGCCATCGTATGGATCCTGCCAAGACCCCCCACAGGCTGAACTGGCAAAAAAGCCAATTCCATTGAGCCTGAGGCGCTAGCCGATCCCCTTGGGTGAGTGTCAGTGGTTGTGTCAGCGTTTTCGGCTAGCGCCTCAGGCTCACTTTTTGTCAGCCCACCAAATCCCTTTCCGCCAAAGGGAAGGAGCCTCGAGAGAAGCTGCGAACAGCGCTCAGTACTCCGGGCGTTTGAGAATTTCGCTGAGCAGGATCGCCTGGCGGAGTGTGCGGGGGTTGCGAAGCAGGTTGAGCAGTTCGTTGGGCGGCACGGTTCCAGCTTGCGCGGCGGGCGTGACAAGGCCGGCTGTTTTGCGATCTCCGGCAAGGCTGCCCATCCCTGCATCGAACTTGTCGTGAATGCGCTTTTCCAGCTTGTCGTCGGCTTCGGCCACTTCTTCGCCGAGGTGCGAGACATGCTCGACGATGTCTTTGGTGTCGATATGCTGGCGAACGTGCTGCGCGACGCCGGATCCGAGCCGCTGCGGGCGGACTACTTCGGCTTCCACAGGTGCCTGCCGGGGCGGCGGGTTCGCGCGCTGCGGCGCGGCAGCCGGCCGGGCTGGCGAGGGCTGAGCTGGCACTGACGGACTGGCCGCAGGGGGTGCAGCCCCCTGCTGCTTGCGGCGCTCAGCAGCCTTGCGGAGGAATTCTTCGATGTCGCGGGCCATGGGAGCCTGCTTTTAAGTGTCGTGTTTTGGGAAACCGGACCTTGCTTGCGGTCTGGAACTGGCGATTGCCTACTCGGTTTTCTTGCCGGGGATCACGTTGGGAGGTGAGGCAACGGATTTGCGCATTTCGGTGTCGGCTTCGATGTTGCGGAGCCGGTAGTAATCCATGACCGCAAGCTTGCCGCTGCGGAAAGCATCGGAAATCGCACGGGGGACTTCGGCCTCGGCTTCCACGACTTTGGCCCGGCTCTCTTCGATCGAAGCGATATTCTCCTGTTCCTGCGCGACGGCCATTGCCCGTTTGCCTTCGGCCCGGGCGCGGGCGACGCGGGTGTCGGCTTCGGCCTGGTCGGCCTTGAGCCGCGCTCCAATATTCTCGCCGACGTCGATGTCGGCAATGTCGATCGAAACGATCTCGAAGGCCGTCTGCGAATCGAGCCGGCGGCCGAGCACGGCTTTGGAAATCATGTCGGGGTTGGCCAGCACAACATTGTGGTCTTCGGCCGAACCGATGGCGCTGACGATCCCTTCGCCAACTCGCGCGATGATGGTTTCCTCGGTTGCACCGCCGATCAGCTGCTGGAGGTTGGAGCGGACGGTGACGCGCGCCGTGACCTTGAGCTGGATACCGTTCTTGGCGACGGCGTCGAGCGTGGTCCGTCCGCCGCTGCGGGGAGGGCAGTCGATCACGCGCGGGTAAACGCTGGTCTGGACGGCCTCGAGCACATTCCGTCCGGCGAGGTCGATCGCGGTCGCTTCGCGAAAGCTGAGCTTGATCGTCTTGGCCTTGTGCGCCGCGATCAGGGCCCGGATCACCAGCGGCACATTGCCGCCGGCGAGGTAGTGGGCTTCCAGAGCGCGCGTCGTCAGGTCGGTGTCGCCCAGCCCGGCCTGAACGGCCATGATCTTGCTCGGCACAATCACACCCACTTTGACTTTGCGAAACGTCATGCCGATCAGGTCCCAAAGCGTGACGCCAGCACCCGTCAGGAACGACTGGACCCACCAGCGGAAGTACGACAGGAACACCCCGACGATTGCCAGAACCACGAACAGGATTACCAGGACTGCGACGATGGCAATGATTTGCCCGGTCGTCATGTTCTCGAGCTGGGCGAGGGGAAACAGGCTGGACGGGTTCATGGGTGAATCTTGCGGGAAATGGTCGCGGGGTTGTTGCGCTCCTGAAATCAGGTCGCCACCCGGAGCGGGAGGCTTATTCTAAGCGCAAAAAATGGGCGGGCCAAACGGGGCATGGACGGCACTTCTGCCGAAAAGGGTCGGGAACAAGGCTACAGGCTGGAGACTTTCGGCGGGCGAGGAAGTCCAATCGACCTGGCGGGAGCCCGGTCGCCACGGGAGCCTAGCGCCGGGCCAGCGGATGATGCAGCGGGAGCCACGCGGCGTTGGCGCGGCTGCTGGCGACGCACTGGGTAATGAAGTTCATGCCGTCCACGCCATCGCAGACGTTGGGATAGACCGTATCGGGCAGGCTGGGCTGGCTCGCGCCGAGGACCACTGCGGCGATCTCGTCGTAAGCAGACAGATAAACGTTGGCAAACGCCTCAAAGAACGCCTCCGGATGACCACTCGGCAACCGGCAGGCGGCGCGCCCTTCAGCTGACATCCACGCCGCGTTGGGATCGCGCGTCAACGTCCGATGGGGCTGACCGTTCTGGCGGTAAACCATCTCATTCGGGTTTTCCTGCCGCCAGGCCAGCGAACCAAGGGTCCCGTCGACTTCGATGGCCAGGTCATTCTCGCGCCCGTGACTGATCTGCGAAGCGGTCACGGAAAACAGTCCGCCGTTCTCCATCCGGATCAGGGCCGTGCCATAGTCGTCCAGCTGGCGGCCGGGCTCGAACGTCTTCAGCACGCAGCTGACCTCGGCCGGGAGCACTCCCGTCATGTAACGGGCCAGGTTGTAGGCGTGGGTCGCGATGTCGCCAAAGCAGCCCGCCGCGCCGCTCCGCGCCGGATCGGTACGCCAGGCGGCCTGCTTCTGGTTCGACTCCTCCAGTCGTGTCCGCAGCCAGCCCTGGATGTAGCTTGCCCGCACCGCCTGGATTTCGCCCAAAGCCCCGGAGCGGCTCATGTGCCGCGCGTGCCGGATCAGCGGATAGCCGGTGTAGTTGTGGGTCACCGCGAAGACGGACCGCGACCGCATCACGGCCGCCGCCAGCAGTTCGGCCTGATCGAGATCGAATGTCAGCGGCTTGTCGCAGATAACGTGAAAGCCCGCCTCGACCGCAGCCTTGGCAATCTCAAAGTGCGTGTGGTTGGGCGTGGCGATTGCAACGAAATCGATCCGCTGGTTCGCGGGCAGGACCAGCTCGCCCTCGATCAGCTCGCGGTAACTGCCATAGGCCCGGTTGGCGGCGATACCGTAACTGGCAGCAGAGGCTTTCGCCCGTTCGGGATCGGACGACAGCGCCCCGGCGACCAGTTCGGCGCGCAAGTCGAGCGTGGCCGCGATCGCATGGACCCGGCCGATGAACGAGCCTTGTCCGCCGCCAATCAGCCCCATCCGCAGGCGACGGCCCAGCGGTGCATTGAGAACCATCTGCATTTCCTCCCGTTCGCTGCCCGCAAAACTCGGGCTGGCAAAACGCGAAGTCTAGCGGTTGGAAGATGCGGCCGTGAACCGACCAGCGAGATCGGGAAAAGCCGCATGCCGGACTGCGACCCCGCCGCTCACTCGGTCCGGGGCTCCTGCCCTGGACCGCACTGACCAAAGGCTCTGCCCTTCCGGGTCGGTGTTGCGTGACCAGGCAGCGAAAAAAAGGCGGAGCCTTTGGTTCCCGGCGCGCCGGGATTCCACGGCAGGAGCCGTGGAACGAGAAGAACTCAGCAGCCGGCCTCGAATTCGCCGCAGTCCTGCTGTTCGCCTTCCAATCCAAGTTCCGTTCGCAGCTGGGCGAAGTGGCGGACGTGATGGTCGGTCGTCGAATGGACGTGTTCGGCTTCGGTCAGGAAGCGGACTTCTTCGTCGCAGTGAATGCCGTTCTGCTCCAGCGTGTGCTCGAACAGCTCCAGCGGACTTCCATACATGATCAACAGCTTGTGCTCGTCGAGCTGGACTTCCTGGGGCGTCCGCGGGTTGAGCACAGCGATCCCGGTGCAGCCATCGTTGGTCAGCAGGTTTTCATACTCCCACAACATGCTGGTCACGACGGGGAGGTCGATCTGTTCGCGGTAAAGATCGATGTGCCCTTGCACATCGTGGTTGTGGCTCGTCTCCAGCACCACATCGACCGTCGGCCCGAGCCGCTGCACGAGTTGCATGAAGACGTTGAAAAGAATCTCGCGCGAGGCGGCCGCCATGATCACGGGGACTTTCGCCCCGCTCTGCTCGTCGACATAGACGTCGTGCCGGTAACCCTGAACGGGCCGGATTTTCACATCCAGCGACGGGCGAACCGCATCGGTCAGCTGGAAGTCGCCATATCTCGACTTGCGCAGGTGTTCATCGAGCTGGTCGCGCTGGGCTTCGCGAAACCCGGCGGGCTTGGCCTGGAACGTGTCCGACTGGGCGAACACGTCGCGAAAGAACTGGTTCAGGATGTCCATGTCTGGGCGAGGGCTGTGGGTGGGCGCGGGACGCTGTTCCGTGGCCGCGGTCTGGCGGGCGAAACAGCGATAAACCGGGAAGAGCGGAGGAACCGTTTTTCCCGACGGTGGCAGCGAACCAGGCAATCCGCAACCAGCCGGCGTCGCTGAAATCTAGGCCACGAACAGGCCCCCCCGGCCGCCGACTTGCGACCGGGACCGAGGTTTCGGAAGAAGCCGGACACCCGGCGAACAGGACAACCCGATCAACCGTCATAATGGACCATCCCTGTGGTGATCCGGTCTTTCCGCTGAGGGTCGCAAGGCCAGCCGTGTTTTCCGGCCGCGCGCGATGGCGCGGAGGCTGGCATTCCGCAAGCCGCCGACCGCAAGTCAATCCATGGCTCCCGAAACTGATTCTGCTCCCGAACATCCGCCCGCCGTTCCGCAGCCATTGCTGGCCACGGACCGGCTGTTGCTGCGCCCCTTTGAGGCAGCGGATGCCCCCACGGTTCAGGAACTGCTCAGCGATGGCTCGATCGCGGCCAACACGCGAACATTCGACCATCCCTACCCCGAAGGAGCGGCCCTGAAATGGGTTCGCGGCCACCCGGATCGCTGGGCCTCCGGCCAGGCTGCGATCTTCGCGGTCTGCCTGCGCGACGCCGGGCAATTCTCATCCGGCCATCCATCAACCGAACCACAGCTGGTCGGCGCGATCGGGCTGCACATCCAGACCACCGACCATTCTGCCGAGCTGGGCTACTGGATTGGCAAGCCATGGTGGAACCGCGGAATCGCCAGTGAAGCCGCCCGGCGGATGGTGGCCTGGGGCTTCGACCACCTTGGTCTCAACCGGATCTTCGCCCACCACATGCTCCGCAATCCGTCCTCCGGTGCCGTCCTGCGCAAAGCCGGCCTGACCCACGAGGGGACCCTGCGCCAGCACGTCCGCAAGTACGGCGAGTTCCACGACATCGCGGTCTACGGAATGCTGGCAAACGAGCGCGACCGCATTGGTTAGCGGATTGGCGCGAGCCACCGGTGTCACGCGCACCAGTCTTGCTCTCCTCTCCCCCGCCCCCCTCTCCTCACGTGGTCCGGAAAGAACCGGACCACGGAAGGCGAGGGGGAGTGTGTCCTTCCACTTGAAGCCCCACTTGATTCCCCAAGCCGTTCAATCAACCTGCGCACGCCACGCGAGTTGGTGCGTTTCACGCACCCTACCGAAGCGTTTCGTCGCGGAGGGCACGGAATTCCTCCGCGCGCTGCGGGTCGCCCTGTTGTTCGAGGTGGTCGATCAGCCAGTCAAAGGCCTGCCGCACGCGTGGGCGGGCCTGGTGCGGCAGCGTGGCCCGGAGCTCGTGCAGATTCGTGGCGGCCTCCACCAGCATTTCGTCCGCCCGTTCAACATCGTTCCGGGCAGCGGCAATCGCGCCGGCCAGGGCCAGCACATACTGCCGGTGCCAGCCGACGCGGCCGGCCCGATCCAGCGAACCGAGGGCCTGGCGCGCGAGACCGCGGGCTTCACTGAGCCGGTTCTGGCTGAGCAGGCAGAGCGCGAGCCACGCCTGTTCATCCGCAACAGCCGTCGAGGTCTCTCCGCCCGCCTCCTCCAGAGCGCTCAGGTTTTGGCGCAACAGCGGCTCGACCGCCGCGGCATTTCCGGTCTGTGTCAGGGCCAAAGCCCAGTTGTGGATCACCACCCGGGTGTCGGCGTGATCGTCGCCCAGCGTTTTGCGCGCCGTCACGACGGCCTCGGCTGCCAAAGGTTCCGCGTCGGCGGGCCGGCCGGAGTCCAGCAGAAGAAAGGCCAGATTGGTGAGCGTCATGGCAGTTTCCGGGTGTTCGTTGCCCACCGTCTTCCGCAGCTCAACGAGCACTTCACGCAACATGCACTCCGCCTCAGCCGCTCGCCCCAGCGTCGCGTAGAGTGTCGCCAGATTCGACCGGACGGAAAGGGTGTCGGGATGGTCCGGGCCCAAGCGGTCGAGCCGTCCGGCGAGAACAGCTTCGTAGAGCTCCTCGGCCCGCGATGTTTCGCCGGACATCTCCAGCAGGATGGCAAGGTCGTTCTTCAGGTCGAGCACGCGCGGGTGGTCGGGAGCCATGCTGTCGCGGGAAAGCGCTTCGGCTTCTTCCAGCAGTCCGCGGGCTTCGTCAAACTGGCCCGTCCGGATCAGCGCGGAGGCGAGGCCCTGCAGCGCCGTGACCGTCTGGGGATGATCGTCCCCACCTCGTTGCCGCCGATACTCGACGATTTCGCGGAGCTGTGGGATCGCGTCCTTGTACTGGCCCAGTTCCAGGTTGATGGCGGCCAGGTTGGCAAAGCTCTGCCGCGTGTCGGGATCGTCGGATCCAAACTGCTCGAGCCGGCTCTGCCAGTTCTGTTCGATCAGGGCATGGGCCTGCTGGAGCTGGCCGGTGCTTTGCAACACGGCGGCGAGCATGTTCCGGGTCCGCAAGGATTCTCGATCCAGTGGTCCAAGTTCGCGGCCCTGAATCGCAAGCACGTCTTCGAGGATCGCGCGGGCTTCCGCATGGTTGGCCAGCGCCCGACAGTTCCAGGCCAGCCTTCTTCTGGCGTTCAGGGTTTCCGCGGCGGCGCTCCCCAGCTCCGCCTCCAAAAGCTCCACCGCGCGGCGCAGGTGCGGATCGGCCGGCCCGAAATCGCCCAGACCGGCCAAAGACTCTCCAACCGTCAGCCGGACGGCGGCCTCGGTCCGTGGCTGGTCCCGGAACCGTGTGCCGATCCGGTTCGCGGCCCGGTCCAGCAGCTCGCGCACGGTCAGGTCGCGCTGGCGGGGCGACTCGCCGGACTGGTTGGCCGAGTCGGACTGGCTGAGCAGGTCGGTGAGGAGAAAATCGTTGATCGCGCGGGCGGTTGCAGCCTCATCCTCGGCACGCATTTTCTCCTGCATCGCCCGTGCGGTCTGGCCTTCAGCCAGTTTGCCGTTCCGCCAGGCCCGCCAGCCCTGCCAGATGCTGACTCCGCTGCCTGCGATCACCAGCGTCAGGATCGTTGCCGCGGCCGCAAGCCAGGCCCGGTGGCGGCGAACGAACTTTTTCAGCCGATACGCGGTCGACGGCGGACCGGCGGCCACCGGCTGGCCCTCAAGAAAGCGGTTGACGTCTTCGCGCAAGGCATTCGCCGTCGCGTAGCGCCGTTCGCGGTCTTTCTCCAGACACTTCAGCACGATCCAGTCGAGATCGTCGCGGCAGAGCTTTGCGAGGCGCAGCGGATCGAGCTGGCGGTTGGAGGCGGCCGCGGTGATGGATCCGGCTTCGGTCCCGAAATGACTGGCTGACACGGAGGGCTGACGCCCTTCCGCTCGCCTCCCGCCGCTGGCTCCCGCCTCGCTCCAGAACTGGCTGGGCTTCACCGGCTCGGCCGTGCGGATCCGGTCGATCAGCTCGGGCAGACTGCCCGAGGTTGCCTTGCCGACCGGCGTTGTCCCGGTCAGCAGCTCGTAAAGAATCACGCCCAGCGAGTAGATGTCGGAGCGGGTGTCGATATCGGACTGGCCAGAGTCGACTTGCTCCGGACTCATGTAGGCCGGTGTTCCGACCAGCTGCAGCTGCTGCGTGACGACCGGGTTTTCCGTCAGCTGGACGCCGATCGCCTTGGCAATCCCGAAGTCGATGACTTTCACGACCGGCGCGCCATCCTGTTCGGTCACGAGCAGGTTGGAGGGCTTGAGGTCGCGGTGGATAATCCCTTTCTGGTGGGCATGCCCGACCGCGGCACAGACATCACCGAACAGCCGCAGCCGTTCGCGCAGTGTCATTTTCCGGCTGTCGGCGAAGAGACAGAGACTGGTTCCGGCGACCAGTTCCATCACAAACCAGGGGCGACCGCCCGTGGTTTGCCCGGCGTCGAGCACGCGGGCGATGTGGGGGTGGTCCATCAGCGCCAGGGCCTGCCGCTCGGCTTCGAAGCGGGCAATCACCTCGCCCGATCCCATCCCCGGTTTGACAAGCTTGAGCGCTACGGTTCGGCGAACGGGTACGGTCTGCTGGGCGCGGTAGACCACGCCAAAACCACCTTCACCGAGCTTTTCCTCGAGCACATAGGGACCGATCACTGGCTCGACCGGCTCGTCGATGCTCACGGTCTGGAGAAGCGAAAAATCAACCGCCGGAGTCTCCAGGAAATGTGTCTGCTCGATCTGGACGAGGAGCAGTCCATCGACCCGCCGCCGCAACCGCGCGTCACCGGCGCAGGCCTTTTGCAAATAGCTCTCCCGGTCGTCCGCATCGGCGATCCGGCGGGCCTCGTTGAAGATCGATTCCTCGTCGGCTTCGACCACCGACAGGCCAGCGTTGTCCGGTTTCATTGTTGCGCTCTTCGCGGCCAGGTTGGGGAGGTTCTGGCGGGCGGAAGGGCGTCAGCCCTCCGTGTTTCGGGCCGGACCCTCCGTATTTCGGGCCGGACACGGAGGGCT
>JANOFL010000196.1:0-2828 GCA_031405895.1 Planctomycetota bacterium | reverse complement strand
AGCAACATCATGGCGCCGAAGCCATTTTGCTACTGGCGTTGGGAATGCACGATCAAGTCTATTGACCTCTGCCCGAAGGTCAAACAGAGCTTTGCATCGGACCGGACCAGATGGTTTGCCGAACCGGGACGGTGCCCCAGTCGAGGCCGGCCATCACGCAGTTGATGCCGCTGCCGATGCCGAGCAGGGCGACGCGGTGGCCAGTTTAGCGGGAATGGTTGCTCGCGGCAGTTTGAGCATTGAACTGGGGAACCTGCCGGCTTGGCGGCCGGACGTGTTTCCGTCGCCCGGTGAGCTTGGGCAAGGCAGCTGGTCCAAGGTTTGACATGCACCGTGGCCAACGAGCATGGCGGCGACCCGCGAGGCGGCCAAAGCTGATTGACCTGGCCTGGGACCAGGTTAGGCTAACGGCAGAATTGAGGCTGATTCGTCGCAACTTCCGGGAGTTTGGCCCATGAACATTACCGTCCGATACCTGGCGTCCGTGTGTTTGCTTTTGTTGGTTTTGGCACCCCAGACTGTTTCGGCCGGTGTTGTCTTCGGCAATGTCGGGCTGACAGGCGGGTTCCGCTGGGATGCTGCCCCCCGGACGATTGGCGGATTTGAGCGGTCACTCAATGGCGGCTTGCGCTACTCCTTGCAGGGCGGAAGCTATCAGGCCTACCGCGATTCATTCACTTGGTCGGGCGGCACGCCATCGGTCGCCGCGTTTCAGGGCGCAGTCCAGTCCGCGTTTGCCGCATGGGGCGTGAATGACCCGGTCTCGGGACTGACTTCGAGCCTCGCGTTTACGCCAGATTTCGCCACTGCTGTCAATCCCACGGTTTCGGGCGGCGTCCGGTTCGGAGCCGAAATCGACCTGTTTGCCACAGACCTGGGCGATTCGGGCACTCGCGGTTTTGCGTTCTTCAATGCTTTGGGAAGCAGTGTGATGCTGACCTCCGGCACGACCAATTACGCGGCAGCGCCGATTTCCGGTGCTGACATCACGATCAACTCGAACCCAGGCGCCGTCTACACACTCGACTTTTTTCGCCGGCTGCTGACCCATGAGATTGGTCACACCATTGGCCTGGGCGATGTCGAGGGTGACCTCAACCCCAACGCGTTCATTGATGACAACTACAACGGCTCTTCAAGTGCCACGGCGCTGGCCACGCTGACCAACTCCTGGGCCGCGCTGGTCAATCCGTTGAATCCATCCGCGTCGCCGCTCAGCGTTTTCCATGTGTTTGAGGGCAACCCGGGAGTTGGCACCAGCGGCGTCAATATCCTGATGGAATCGCGGGGCGTCGGCATCGCGGCCGGCAATCCGGTGACCAACCTGTTTCCGCTGGCAAACGACGACTACGGAATGCGCCAGTTTCTCTATCCCAGCCTGACCACGGTCCCCGAACCTGGCGCAGCCGGCCTGGTCGCGCTGCTCGGAACCCTGCTGGCCGCCCGGCGTCGGCGTTTTTCGGCTGGCCGCTAAAACGATGCCTCAGCACCGCTGGCAGACGATTATGTCCCCATTCGCCGAGTGGTGCCCGCCTGCCAAGGTTTACAGAATCTGATTGGACCCAGTGGGTTCACGATGCCAATGAGGCGTTGGCGAATATGGCTGGGCATGGTGCCCGATGGTGGTGTTTTGGCCCACCCACCGACACTTTTCAGCTGGTTGTTGGCGATCCGTTGGGTATCAACGTGGCCATCATGACTAGCGGCACCAAATTCATTGCTGGGCCGACAGCATGGGATCATCAGGCGATTCGGGTACGCCGA
The DNA here is from genome assembly GCA_031405895.1 of Planctomycetota bacterium. Classification (GTDB taxonomy): domain Bacteria; phylum Planctomycetota; class Planctomycetia; order Pirellulales; family Pirellulaceae; genus BJ22. Next base: position 1,064 of record JANOFL010000196.1, on the reverse strand, counting down.
ACGGCCCTTTTGTCGGATGAACCGGGAGCGGCAGATTGGGTAGTTCAAGACACAACGGTTGGTTTTCGTGTGGATTCAGACTCACTCTGGTGGGCCAGGAATGTCGACGGGTGTGACCCGCACATGTGGCACTTGTGGCGACCATCACAGGACGCAGAGAAGGACTGAGTTCACTTTTCGGCCAAATGAACTGACGTGGTTGGTTTCCCACGGTCGGTCGCCGAACCATCGATTGGGTAACTGCTGCTTTGGTGCGTACAATCGGAAAAGGAGGTCTTGACCATGTCCGCGATTGTTCCCGGCGTTCACAGCGACCCTAAGATCCTTGGCGGGGACGCCCATTTTTGTCGGCACGCGGGTACCGATTCGTACCCTCCTCGACTATCTGGCAGCTGGCGACCGGCTGGCGGAGTTCCTCGACCACTTCCCGACTGTCTCGCGCGAGCAGGCAGTTGCGGTCCTGGGGCAAGTCAACGAGGTGCTGGATAATCAAACCGGGAAAGGCTGCGTTTCGCAATAACGGAAGGTCAGAATGTCCTTTTCTTCTTTTGAGGTTGGCATGGATCATCAAATCGCATTTTCCGATGCGCTGGATGCGGCCGAAAAACTCGATCTGGACGCTCAAGCTGAACTGGTGGCCGTTCTGAGTCGGCGACTTGCCGAGCGCGGACGAGAACGCCTTGCAACGTCGGTCGCCGATGCCCGCCGCGAGTATGCCGCTGGACAATGCCAGCCAATGACGGCCACGGAGATAGTGCGCGAAGCCCAGTCATGAACCGCAACCTTCTGCGATCGCCGGCATTTGGACGCGACCTGAAGGCTTGGCTGAAACATCACCGTGATTCAGCCGGGGACGTTGAGGCGGTTCTCGACCTGCTATCGAGGGACTTAACGCATCCATCCTTGCGGACCCACAAGTTGCGAGGACCTCTTGCCGGATGTTGGGCCTGTAGTGCCGGCAACGACCTTCGCATCGTGTTCGAGTTTGAGCAACATCATGGCGCCGAAGCCATTTTGCTACTGGCGTTGGGAATGCACGATCAAGTCTATTGACCTCTGCCCGA
>JANOFL010000195.1:0-2973 GCA_031405895.1 Planctomycetota bacterium | reverse complement strand
TCGGGCAGAGGTCAATAGACTTGATCGTGCATTCCCAACGCCAGTAGCAAAATGGCTTCGGCGCCATGATGTTGCTCAAACTCGAACACGATGCGAAGGTCGTTGCCGGCACTACAGGCCCAACATCCGGCAAGAGGTCCTGGCAACTTGTGGGTCCGCAAGGATGGATGCGTTGAGTCCCTCGATAGCAGGTCGAGAACCGCCTCAACGTCCCCGGCTGAATCAGGATGAGATTTCTGCCAGGCCTTCAAGTCTCGCCCCAACGCTGGCGATCGCAGCAGGACGCGATTCATGACTGGGCTTAGCGAATCATTTCCGCGGCAGTCATCGGCTGGCATTGACCCGTGGCATACTCGCCGCAATCGCCATCAAGTACTTCTCCGCGACGGCCAGCCGCACCGCGTCACGCTTGAACTCTTCGGTGAATCGCCGCACTGCGGCCTTCACCTTGCCCTTGAACTCGTTCATCTTTCGGACTTCCTGGGGGACTCATTTTGCCGCCCCCGCCACAGTCCGGGTATCCTGGGCTACCGCCGAACGACCCGACGGGTGCAGCTTACAATTGGTACCTGTCTTTTTCGTCCTGACTGTCCTTTTCGTCCTGACTTCGTTTGTTCGCTTGTTTCAGGCGGGCTTTCCTCGCCGGCGCCTAGTCAACAGCCCCAGGCTGCCAAGCGCCAAAAGGAAAAAGCTGGCCGGCTCGGGAACCGGCGTTAACGAGACTTCCCAGAAAATGTTGGATGCACCGGAGACTGCTCCCGGAACGCCGCTGACATGCGGAGCATTCGCGAAAAGCCCGCCGTAAATGTGCCCGAGCACCGTAGGCCCCGTGATCGCGTCCAGGTTAAAGATCCCGTTGCCATACGTTCCCAGGCCCGCCATCGCAAGAAATTCCGCGTTGGCACCAAATCGCAAAAGATTGCCATTCGAATCAAACAGCTCCGGGAATGCCCCAATCAAATGCTGTTCGTACTGTCCGAGTTCATCGCGGACAACGGCCGTCAGGGAGTTCGTCCACGGCAAATTGTCGTCCTGATAAAACTGTTGCGTTGCCGGATCGTAATCGACCAGGGTAATTCCGCCGAAAAGAACCTGGTGCATTTGCCCGGTCGATTCGGAAAACAATCCCAGCTTGGCCGAGTGATAGTTGTTCATGCCCTGCCTGAACGTGCCAGCGGCAGCAGGGTCTGCCATGGTCGGATTGCCGTTGGCATCAATCTCGACCGGAACGGTCCACGCGCCATTTGCCTCGGTAAAGACACCGGAAAAAGCCGTCAGCCCCTCGATCAACGATCCGCCGGGATTCCGGGTCAGTGTGGGACTGACGTTTAAATCCCGGCGGCGGTATTCCGGCAGCGGCGTCGTTTGCGTCACGTTGCTGAAGCCCAGTGTTGTGCCGTCGTCAACGATGTCAAAGCTGCGAACCTGACGGGTATACTGGCCGTTCTGGCCCGGAATATAGCCGCCGGTGAAATTCTGGCCGAACACCAGATGAGCCCGGCCATTCATTTCGTGCATCGCACCGCCCGTAACCCGAAACAGCTCGTCTCGAACCATGCGAACGTGACTGGAAGCCATCCCATTTCCCGTCGTAACCCAGTCAATCATCCCTGGCAAATCAATCGCCGACAAGGCGTTGTGCGTTGAAAACCCGGATGTTGCATTGGCTCCGTAACCTCCGGCCATGTAGAGACGATTGCCCTGTTGCATGAATTGATTGTTGGTCGACGTCAGCGCAGCCACATCATTTGCGCTCAGACCGGAGGAACTGTCCTGCAGCGATCGACGCCATGACTGTCCGCTGGCCGGATCAATCACCCACACATCGCGATTTTGCGATGCAGGCGGAAAGTTGGCCTGTCCGCTCCCCGTAAAACCATGTAGCCCATTCGTGCGGCCGGCCAGCATGACCCATTTTCCCTCATGAGTTCCCACCGAATACGAATGCAATGTTGGCAGACTGGCGATGCCGAAATTGACGGGCCGCAAGCTGATCGTATAGGGCAGGTTCGAATTGACACTGACCGGACTTGTCGTCGGAGTTTGATGCTGCGCATCCACTGCGACGACTTGCCAAACGCAAAGGACTGCAAGCGATACAGCATTCAGGAGGCATTTCCAACTCATCAGTTCTTTCTCCGGTTGCGGCAGACGAAGATCAACGGTGGCCACTCCAAAACCAATTTTAGACTGGTCTGCCGGGCCGGGCAATTCATTCCTCCAAAATTGTGGCGACCCTTTCGACGCGATCCTGCAGCGGCAGAAATGAGCGTTGAAGAGACGGGGAAAAAACGCGGAAAGGTCCAGAAACGCTCCGGTTGCGAATTGGTTTCGGCTGAAGGTGACCAGTCGCCACGATCCTGGAAGGACCGTGTAGCTGCCGGAGTTCTGACGGCAGAGGTGCACCAGCGGTTCGCCGTTGGGGCATTGCCGCGAAGAACGGGGACAGGTCCAGCAGGCAATGTGCCATTGCCGGCAGAAGCACTCGCCCAACAGTTCAGCAGCGTAAACATGTCACCATTTGGTGACATGTGCTGGCCGCCGCCGAAAACGGCACGCCCTGTTTTCCCTGCGCGAAAGAGCGGGACAGCACCAGGATTTCACTTTTTCGAGCTGTGTTCGGCTGAAACGGGGCATTCGCCCGGACCCATTCCAGTGATGCTCGAAAGTTGCAGGGTACCCATTGCTGTACCTGTTGCCCCCGCTTGCCACGCCTTTTGCCTGTGGGCTTGCCCAACGCCGACGTCAATAGCCCCTGTACTGGACACGCTTGCAGTGCATGCCGGGGGCCAAGTCCCTCCGCCGGATGAGATCGACCCGTCGCAAAATCAACAACTTGCCTTGACCCAGCCGACCGGCGCTGTGCAGGTGTCAGTGCCGTTGCCGCCATCGACCAGTCCCAGAATGGTGAAGGCCGTGTCGACGGTAATCAGGTCGTCCCCATCGAGCGCGTTGATGACTGCCTCGTCGCTC
>JANOFL010000192.1:0-40872 GCA_031405895.1 Planctomycetota bacterium | reverse complement strand
CTTGAGCCCGACACTTTGCGGCCAGACCGGACGGTTGGTCCAGACGTGGACTTCCTTGACCGCGCCGACGATCCCGCCCTTGATCAGGGCCGCCGCGAGCCTGAGGTTGCTCTCGGCCGAGCCCTGGTTGCCCATCTGGGTAACGACACCCTTTTCGCGGGCGATGGTACCGAGGATGCGGGCTTCCTCGATCGAATGGGTGAGTGGCTTCTGGCAGAAACAGGCTTTGCCCATCCGCATGGCCTGGGCGGCGATCACGGCGTGCATGTGGTCGGGCGTGGTAATGGTGACCGCATCGATCGAGTCGCCCAGTTCGTCGAACAGCTTCCGGTAGTCGTGGTACTGTGCCGCATCGGGGAACTTGGCCCGGTTCTTGGCAAGGTAGCCCTCGTCAATGTCACAGACTCCCAACACCTTGCCAAACCGCAGGGCATCGTCGGAGTCGCTGGCCCCCTTGCTTCCGTCGATCCCGATACAGGCGAAGCGGATGTCTTCATTGGCCGAACGCTGGGCCCGGGCGAGACTCGGCGCGCTGGCAATCCAGTAGCCGGCTCCGATCGCGGCCGATGTCTGGATGAACTGGCGACGGTTCTGGCGTTTTGACATGGTCGGAAAACTCGCGGATGGGTTGAGGATGCGAATGGACCGGGTCGCGGCAGGTCCCGATTGTACCTTCGGGCGATAGCCGCGTTCAAACGGGCATCGCGGCCCGGTTTTGCAGGGGGACAGACGGGACGTATGGGACAGAAGTCTGCCTGGTGGACCGCTCACAGGCAGAACGAGGGTTCGGGTCGATCAGCCTATGGGGCCGCTAGCCCCGGTTGACGCGAAGAAACCGGGGCTAGCGCCCAACGGCTCATCCCTCAATCGACTTGTGACAGTTCCTTAGTGCGGCGGGTCGCCCGAATCGGGGGCGGACGCCGCTTTCCGCACGGCGTCCACCACCCGTTGCAGTTCGCGAGTCAGTTCGGGGGTGTCGGCGAGGGCCACAGCCCGGTTTTCGGTCAGCGTTGCGGGACGGATCCGGCCGGACGAGCGCATGATCATGGCCGCGTGAAGCAGCGCCTCGGCCCGCAAGTCGACCGGGACCAGTTCGTCGGCCGCGAAAGCCTCCAGCCCGCCGAGGGCTTTTTCCTCGTCGCCTTCCAGGCACTGCAGCTCGGCCAGGGTTGCGACCAGCTCAATCAATGCATCGGGCTGGCTGGCTGCCTGGGGGATGGTCGCCTCCAGCAACTGGATTGCGCCGGCCCGGTCGCCGCCGGCTGCCCGGAGCTGGGCCTGGGTCAGCCGGACATAAGGCAGTGGGCCGTTGCCCTTGGCCACGTCGTCGAGATAAGCCAGTGCCCGCGCGACATCTCCCGCAGAATGGTACTGCAGGGCTTTGCGGACGATCAGGCTTTGCCGCGTATCATCGCCGATTTCCGGCACCGCCAACATTTCGTCAAGCAGCGTTTGGGCCGCCGCGGCGTCACCCTGCTGTTGCAACAGGCCAAGCTTGATCCGGAGGACGTCGAACTTTTCAGCCGCCGGAAAAGTCACCGCGGCCAAAACTTCATCGATGAAAGCAACCGCGCGCTCGGGGCGGTCAAGCCGGGCGACTGCTTCGATATCGGCCCGGATCACCTGGCGGGCCGCCTTGTCCTGCTCGCCATGCCATTTTTCGCGCAACCCGAGCCTGTTATCGGGGTCGAGTTCTACGATTTTTTCAATCAGGTCGGTGTACCAGACTTTGGCGACTCCGTCATCGAGTGCGGCGAGGGCGTGATCGAGATGGACGGCGACGTCGACGCCGGTCGCCTTGGCAGCTTCAGCGAGTGCCAGATCGCGCTGGGCCCGCCGTTCCCGCACATCGCGCAGCCGCTCCAGCATTGCGGGCGGGCCGCCCTCGAGGTAACCGGCGAAGCCAACCGGGCGCTGTTCACAATCGAGCAGCACGATCGTCGGAAAAGCCCCCACGCCGTACTTTTGGCTCCACTCCCCGTTCGCCTGCTCCAAGACCGGGTCAAGCGGCTTGTTGCGCAGAAAATCAAACTTGACCAGCACCCAGTCAGCCTCGGCCTGCTTGAGAAACTCGGGTTTGGAAAGCGTCTCCGTTTCCAGTTTCTGGCAGGGTGGGCACCAGTCGGAGCCGGTGAAAAGCAACAGCATGTCCCGCTTGTCGCGCTGGGCGATCTCAACGGCTTTGGCCGGATCGGTCAGCCAGACGTCGTCTTGACCGTGGACGGGTGCTGAAACACCCAGCACGGTCAGCAGACCGAGGCCAGCCAGTCCGGCAAGAACAGCTGGCCGAATCGGCGACTTCAAAGACTTCATGTTCCAGCCGGCTTGGTGACGCCGTCCTTAATGTGATTCCTGCCCATCGCCTCAGCCAGCCGCCGGGCGTCGTCGGCAAACGCTTCGGCTTCGAACGGATTGTCGCGGTAAGCGTCGCGACCCCGCAACCACATCCAGGCCGACGAGCCGAGATAGGCCGGAATAAAAAACGGCCCCCAGCGCTCGTACTGCTTCACATGGACATGTTCGTGGTCACGGGCCGAATCGAGGGCCGCCAGGTTTCGCCCAAGGATCGTATGGCCCAGCGTCATCGCAGCCGTACTGTGACCACGTGGCAGTCGCCAGATGAAGTAGCTGGAGAACCCGCCCCAAAACTCCACCACGCCGCGCCGCACCTGGACGTTACCACTTGTAGTCAGCCCGATGACTCCGACAACCAGTCCGATCAGCGAATTCGGGCCAGCCCACAAAACCCGAACCGCCCTTGCCAGAAAAGCCAATTGTATTGCCTCCGATGGCACGAACTGATGGCAATGACGGGAGGCCACCCGAATTCACAGCGCAACTTGTTGCCAGACAACATGATAGGCATAACCTTGGGACTTGAAGCAGGGCTTCCCGTCAAGTTGGCACGACTAAAAACCACGAAAAACGGCGTATCGGCTGGCGCTCCTGCCAGCCAGTTTTTTTCGCGAAGTGGCAGCTTGCGTCCGATGAGAAAGGCAGCAAAACGGGGAAGTCAGCGGGTTCCGCGCAGGGAAGCGAAGGCGGGCTGACTTTGTCGATTGCTTCGGCAAGGGACAAATGAATGCCCCACAAAAAAGGTGACAGCCACCTTTTCCTGCTCTCTTTCGCGTTGCTTCTGGCCCAGGCGGCCGTTGCATTCGCAAACGACCCCGTGCCAACCGGCGCGACCAGCGAGAACCTCGCTGAAGTCCAGGCCGCGGTCGTTTCGGTCGTTGGCCAAAACATGGAGGCCTGCGTCGCAATCAGCGATGGCGTCGGCTTTGGCAGCGGCGTCATCGTTTCGCCCGACGGGCTGGTGTTGACCGCCGGGCATGTTGTCTCCGGCGGGACCGAGCAGTTCGAGCTGTTCTTTCCCAGTGGCCGGACGGTGACGGCCCGCCTGATTGGCTACAACCTCGATGTCGATTCCGCGATGTTGCAAATCAACGGGGGCGGAAACTGGCCGTCGGTGAAGCTTGCGGCGGACGACGCTCCGGTGACCGGTTCCTGGGTCGTCGGACTGGGTCATTCGGGCGGCTATGAACTGGGCCGCAAGCCACCGGTGCGCACCGGCCGCGTGCTCGAACTCCGCTGCCACCTGGTCGTCACCGATTCCGTTCTGATTGGCGGTGATTCGGGCGGGCCGCTGTTCAATCTTGCGGGCGAGCTGATTGGCATCCACAGTTCGATTGGCGACGTGATCGCCGAAAACCGGCACGTCTCGATGGGGTCATTTCGTCGCGACTGGAGCCGGCTGGCGGCAGGCGAACGCTGGGGAAAGCTGCCCGAGCTGGGTGAACCCGACCAGTCTGACCAGTCAGACGGATCTGACAAATCCGACCAGTCCGAAAGGCACCCAGATGCCGGGGACATCGCCAGCGATTCTCCCACGGCCACCGAGCTCGGCGTGACCGTTCGGGCAGGCGGCAGTGGTCAACTGCTGATCGAACAGGTCCAGCCCGGCAGCCCAGCCGCCCGGGTTGGACTGAAAGCCAACGACGAGCTGCTGTCGATCGACGGCACCCGCCTCGATACAGCTGAAAGATTCCAGACCGTGACGCGCCAGCTAAAACCTGGCAGTTCGGTCGCGATCGAGTTTCGCCGCAACGGAACGACGCTGCGGCTGAACGTGATCCTTCAGAATTTTTGAGCGTGGCCCCCCTTCAGTCCCGATTCGTCAGGAAAGGCAGCTCCATGAAACGCCCGCTTCGGCACCCATCGTTTTTCCGGCTCGCGCTCGCGCTGCTGGTGGGGTGCGGTTGTTGTGGAGTCTCGTCGGCCCAGCTGTCCGACGAGATGCGCGACATGATGGGCGAACTGATTGGAGAACTGGACGAAGACCTGCGGGAGAGATTTCAGGCGTCACTGGACAAGGATTCCAGCAAGGTCGTGCTCTCACCGGACCAGTTCCGCCGCTTTCGCGACCACCCGATGAACCCGTTTGACGGAATGGACGGGATCGACCCCGACACGCTCAAGGGCAACATCGAACTGAATTTCCAGATTCCCGGCCTTCGCGACCGGCTGCCGCTGCCGCTGGAACGTCAGCACACCACGTTGCTCGAAACGCTGGCGCCACTTGCCGCCAACATCAACCGGTCTGTGGTCGACATTCGGGCGGGCAACAAAACGGTCGGACTTGGAACGGTCGTTGCCCCCGGGCGGGTTCTTTGCAAGGCCAGTGAACTGTTGAAGGAAGACCAGCTCTCGGTCAGCCAGTCCGGCAATGAACAGCTTCCAGCCCGCGTCATTCGGCGGGACAAAGCCAACGATCTGGCCCTGCTCAGTTTTGAAGCTTCCGCCGGATCGGACAGCCAGGCCTTCGTCCCGGTTCAGTGGTCGACCCGGCAACCCGCGCCCGGCGAGTTTGTGGTCACGGCGGGTGCCCACGGCCAGCCCGCGGCCCTCGGCACCTACAGCAACCCGCCACGGGCACAGCGCAGTGCCGGGCAGGGGTTCCTTGGCGTCCAGCCCGAGAACTGCGCCAATGGTTTGCGGCTGGTCGAAGTCAACCGGGGCGGCGCGGCTGACATCGCGGGGCTGAAAGCCGGCGACATCCTCACGACTCTTGACGGCGAATCCATGTCGGACGTCGTCCAGCTCGTGGCGGAGGTCGGACGACGTCACGAAGGCGACGAAATCGAAATCCGGGCCCTGCGCGATGGAGCGGAAAAGCGTTTCAAAGCCGTCCTCGCAGGCCGTGAAGTCTCTGCCGAGCGGGCCAGCAAGTTCCGGATGATGAACCGTCTGGGTGCCGTCCCCAGCAAACGGACAGACGGCTTTGCATGGGTCTTCCAGCACGACACGCCGCTGTTCCCGGAACAGTGCGGAGGCCCAATCGTGGACCTGAACGGCAACGTGCTGGGGATCAACATCGCCCGCGAAGGCCGCGTGTCATCACTGGCGATTCCGTCCGCCCACTTGCAGACGATCTTGCCACAACTGCTGCGGGAAGATGTTGCCGGACGCGATCCGGGGACAGCGGGGAAGTAGTTCTGACAGGCCGACCCAAACGAGCCGGACGCGCAAGTTTTGAAGTTGCGCTCTCCGGCTCTGATTCGTGCTCGTGCTCAATGAAATGGTGCTCGTACTCGTAATCGGTGGGCCTTCGTCGACTACGATTAGGAGTACCGTCCCGCCAGACCGGGACTGCGCACGAAGCAGGGCCGATTTGGCCATTTTGGCCGATACAGCGCAACTTCAAAACGCGCAAGCGACGGGAATCCCTGGACTCCGAACGACAGGCTGGAAGCCTATCCCACGTTGAAAGCGAGAGATTCCGCGACCTCCATGATCCCGTCGAGGTCGAGCACGAGGTCGTTGGCCTCAAACAGCCGGGCGATGCAGCGTCTGTGAATTTTCATTTTCAGGCCACCCACCCCCAAGGCTCCGTAAACCACTGTCGGCCCGGCGGTACGACTGCGGTCGGTGGCGGCGATTCCGGCCAGGCCGGTTGGTGGAACGGCGTTGCAGTCGACGGCAACCCGCAGGTCGCCAAGTCCTGCCATCCAGTCGCCGTCGAGCAAACGGACACCGGCGGCACCAGCGGCGAAGAGAGCCTGCTGCCCCGTACATGCGGCCAGCATTTCGTCGGCGCTTTCAGCCGCAACGGGCTTCACGCTGAAACCGCTTGCGAGTGACCGGATCAGGTCGGCGGCCGCGCGGGCCCGCTCGAGCTGTCGGGAAACGAGCGTGACCGTGGCCCCGCGCTCCGCCAGTAACTGGCAAATCCGCAGGCCCACCGGCCCGGTGCCGCCCAGTACGCCGGCCTTCAGTCCATGAAGTGGAATGTGTTTTGCGGCTGTCAACACGGCTGCCGCTGCCGTGGTGCTGGAACCGTTCGGGTCGGCCATCACCGAGACCCGGACCGGTCCGAAAAACGTGGCGAGAACCTGGCGCAAGTTATCCTCGACCTGGCCCACGTCGGATCCGCCGAGAAAGATCGCTGTCGACTTCAAGTCTTCGCCGCCGCGCGTGAACATCGCGCCATGGACGAGATTGCGGACTGTCAGGGGCTCCATCGAGCCATAGGCGAGCAGGCGTTCGACTCCGGCATCCAAGGCGACGATCGCGTCGAAAGAAGAGGGCTGCGAGTCGCAATCGAGTTGCAAAAGGATTTTGGCCTTCGACATCGCAGACGCTTTTTGAGGTTGCGCTGTTGGGGTCAAGACCGAAGTCCGACTGGCCAAATCGGCCCTGTTTCCTGCTCAGTCCCGGTCTGGCGGGACGGTGCTCGAAATCGTACTCGAAAACAGCCGGCCGATTACGAGCACGAGCACCATTTCATTGAGCACGAAGCAGAGGCGAATAGCGCCACTTCAAAACTGACGCTTCCGGCTCGTTGGATTCTAGAAGCCGCGGAATGGATGTTTGGCGGCACCGCGGCCGGCGAGCATCTCGTCGACGGACGGGCTCTGTTTCATCGCGCTGGCGATCGCCATCTTGGTCGCTTCGTAGTTGTACTCGTAGATTTTCTTGTCGTCGGCCGCAGCCGGATGGATGAAAACGCCGCAAACCACCACCAGCTTTTCGGCGTCGCCTTTGGGAATCACGCCATCGGCCACGCTGTCGGCGACGGCGCGGGCAACTGCCTCCTGGGCTGGGCCGAACATCTGCACCGCCTGCTTCATTCCCTTGATCGTGACCTTGGTTACCATCACGGTCGAAGGCTTGACGGCGAGATTCGGAGTCAGGACCGCCAGCAAGTTCGTGTGTCCGGCCGACTGCCGGGCCAAAGCGTTGGCGAATGCGACACCAACGGGGCCGTCTTTGCTGCCGATCAACAGGTCGATGTGGGCGATTTCATTGCCGTCACCAACGAGTGCTTCTCCCACGAACATCGACATGACTGGTCTCTCCGGAAACGAAGGAAAACAACAGCGGCCGGGCCTGCATTGCGAGGGAACCTAACAGACCGGCTGGCGACTGCCAACCACCCGCGTGGCAGCAAGCGCCGCGCGGTGTCCGGTCGAGGCTGGCCCGACCCGGACCGGTATGAAGACGGAGTCCCGTACCGCCACCTGCCTGAACGCAAAGTCAATTTATGAAGCGGTTACGCAACCGCGTCGCGGTGATCGCCCCGAGCAGTCGCTGGCTCGCGCAGAGTTGCCGGCGCGCAGGGTTTGAACCGGTGGCTGTCGACCTGTTCGGTGACTGGGACCTGCGCTGGTGCTGCGAACAGGTCGTAACCAGTTCGATGAATGCGGGGGAACTTGGGCCGTTGCTGGACCGGTTCCATTGCGAGGGCGTGCCGGTCTGGTTCGGCGGGGGCTACGAGAACTGGGGCCGGGAACTGCGGCGGACGGCGGAGGGCCGGTTCCTCAACACCCCGGTCGCGTCGCTCGACTGGTGTCGCGATCCGGCGCGATGGTGTGCCGGACTGGAACAGGCTGGGTTCCGCGTGCCGCGCTGGAAACTCGATGGCGGCACCAACCAGGGCCCCTGGCTGGTCAAGTCACGAACCGGGATGGGTGGTCAGAATGTTCGCAATGTGGAAGTCAATACGGACTGCTCGATCCCCGACGGCTGTTACCTGCAGGAGTACATCCGGGGCGAAGACTGGAGCGTTGTTGCGTTGGGGAATGGTGTGCGTGGCGTGCTGCTCGGCTGTTTCAGGCAGTTGACCGGAGACCGGGCCTGTGGTGCGCCGGGCGAATTCCATTATTGCGGCAATATTGGCCCGCTTTGGCCGGACTCGAAGCCGTTGCTCGATTTGCAATACCTGGTGGACCAGGTCGCCCGGCAGGCGGGCCTGTTCGGGCTGTTCGGAATCGACTTGATCCTGGCGAACGACGGCCAGCAGATGGTCCCCATCGAAATCAATCCCCGTCCGACCGCGTCCGGCGAGCTGCTCGAACTTGCGACCGGGATCAACCTGTTCCGCTTGCACTGCGACGCTCTGGGGGGCCGCCTGCCGGTGAGCAGGGCTGACGGTCCTCCAGCCGGATCGGCAGGCATGTTGGGAAAAGCAATTGTCTTCAACCGGTTTCCCGATAGTCGGCGGATTGGGCCAGTTCTGGCGCGGGCGTTTCAGTCTCGCTGGGCAGCTGGCGAGATCGCAGACCTGCCGGTAGCTGAATCGGTTGTCGGACCCGGCGAACCTCTGCTGACGGTTTTCGCCCGCGGCCGGGATGGTGACACAGTCGAGAAAGAGCTGGTGAGGTTAGCTGAGCGGATTCAGCGGGACGTTCAAGATGCCATGCAGGGGTGAATTGGAAAATCGGGTGCGTTTCGCGGATTGCTGGGTGGACGTGTGCTTCGGAACAGGGTGCGACGTTTGACGCAGGTTAGTTGCGCGGTCGCCCTCTCCCCCCGCCCTCCCCACACCGCCCAAAGCCGCGGCGTGGGAGGGAGCCGGAGAGCACTGGTCGTTGTTACTTCTTGGCGAGCGGCAGGGCGTCAGCCCTCCGTGTCGGGGCAGGGGGCCAGAAAAGAAGTAGCCTTTGCTACAGCGCAGTTTGTCGGGCGTGTTTGGTGCAAGGAGCGCAACGCACTTTTGGAGAATAGCTGGCAGCAAATGCCCTTGCCCGCCTTGCCAGCGGTTTCTAGTCTCCGCGCCATCCGCGCGCCAGTCAGATAGCGTCGCGGTTGTTGTTCAGGCCATTTCGGACGCAGTGAACCATGCCCAGCGCGACCCTTTCACGCGATCAGGTCCAGGTCAACCCGTCGTCTCGCCCCGGAGGCTGGACGACCGTCGCAGCCGTGGCGTTCGCAGTTGCCGGGATGAATTTGCTGGCGGGCTGCCAGAGTTTGACCCGGCGCGGTCAGAGTCCTGATCCTGCAAACATGGCGGAGGAGTCGGTTGAGACCGACTCCGGAACGCGCTATGTACGGGACGTCTCGGCCGTCAACGGGCTGAACTTTGCCCAAGTGGAAGGAATTGGCCTGGTCACAGGCTTGCGCGGCACGGGGAGCGACCCGGCACCGTCCTGGCAACGCGACCACCTGATTGACGAACTGAAATCGCGGGGCGACGTTGCGAACCCGATCGCGTTGTTGTCCAGCCGCGACACTTCAATCGTGCTGGTCAAGGGGATGATTCCACCCGGCGCGAGAAAAGGCGATCCGTTTGACCTCGAAGTCGTCCTGCCACCCAACAGCGAGACGACCAGCCTTGAGGGGGGCCAGCTGATGCCGGTCCGCCTGAAGCCGATGGCGATGCTGGGCAAGCGGGTCCGCGAAGGAAAAACGCTTGCCGTCGCCAACGGGCCCGTGATGGCCGATTCGATCTTTGAAAGCCGCTCCGACCAGTCGAATCAGGTCCGGGGGCTGGTCCCGGGCGGCGGCCGGACTTCCGAAAACCGTGAACTGGCCTTGACCCTGCGCAGTGAGGAACTTGGCCCCAGCCTTGTCCGTGACGTGACCCATGCAATCAACGAGCGATTCACAACCTACGGTCCGGATGGCCGGGTTGGAGTGGCGACCGCCAAGACCGACCGGCTGGTCGAGCTTGCTGTTCCGGATGAGTATCGCGGCAACATCGGCCGCTTTGTCGAAGTGGTCCAGTGCATTGCGTGGAGCGAGTCGACGGATGAACGGGTCAATCGCCTTGAAATGCTGGACCAGCAGCTCGGGCATCCGTCGATGAGCAAACTGGCTGCCATGCGGCTCGAGGCGATGGGCGGAGATGCCGTGCCGGCCTTGCGACGTGGCCTGGGGCAGGCCGACACCGAAGTCCGCTTTCACGCCGCCCAGGCGCTGGCTTTCATGGGACATGAGGACGGCATCGGCGTCCTCGAGCAGTGTGCTTCCGATGAGCCGGCGTTTCGCTGGAATGCGCTTGCCGCGCTGGCCGCGCTGCCCGACGCCAAGGCGGCGGTGGCCCTTTCACGCCTGATGGACAGCGAGAGTGCCGAGGCCCGCTATGGGGCCTTTCGGGCTTTGCACAGCCGCTCGCCGCATGATCCGCTGGTCAAGGGCGAACAGCTCCCCGGCGGATTCTCGCTGCATGTGATCGACTCGCCGACTCCGCCGATGCTGCACATCAGCCGCAGCCGCCGGCCAGAAATCGTCGTCTTCAACGACCAGCAGACCGTTAGCGACCAGCTGATGGTGGTCGAACAGGGACTCACCGTCCGCGGTGCGGGGGACGGAAGTCTTTCGATTGTCCGCTTCGAGACTGGCGGCGGTGAAAAACGGCTGATGTCGACCAACCGGGTGTCGGACCTTGTACGCGGCCTGTCCGATGCGGGTTGCAACTACTCGGCGGTCGTCTCGATCCTGCGGAAACTGAAACAGGACGAACTGCTGGACAGCCGGTTGGCCGTGGAAGCCGTGCCGCGGCCCGGCCGGGAGTATGTTCGGGCAACCGTTCCGGCCGCCCTGGAAGCCGAAACCGGCACGCGTCAGGCAGGCCGGCTGCCCGAGCTTTTCCGCTCATCGGCCAGCCGCCAGCAGTCGACTCCCCGCGATGACGAGGCCCAGATCGCGGAACTCAATGCAGCCAACGCAGCCCGCGACAACAAACCCTCCATGATCACACGGATGAAATCCTTCTTCACCGGCGCGGATGGCAAGCCGGACCGGTAAGCCGGCCGGGCCTGGGCGTATTCCGCCAATGTCGCTGATTTCTCCGAAATCAGCGCATCCAATCCGCACCAAAATCCGCGAAGTGCAAAACGCACTGACCGTACGCACTGTCCAATTCGATCTGGGGCTGAAAGCGGCCGCCAGCTAGACTGTAAAGACCGCTGGCTGGTGCGCGCAGGTCGGACGCCAGCGGTCGCTCCGGTCCGTCGTGTCCCCGCCCCGCCCCGATGCTCAAGGCCCTCGAACTCAGCGGCTTCAAAAGCTTCGCTGACAAAACCCGGTTCGAGTTCCCGCCCGGCATCACCGTCGTGGTTGGGCCGAATGGCTCGGGCAAGAGCAACATCGTCGACGCCCTCAAGTGGGTCCTCGGCGAACAGTCGGCCAAGAGCCTGCGTGGCAAGGACATGTCGGATGTGATCTTCAAGGGCTCGGCCGGCCCAGGCTCGCGCAAGCCCGCCAACTCCGCTTCGGCCACGCTGGTCCTCGACAACTCCAGCGGCAGCCTGCTGCTCGACGCACCGGAAATCAGCGTCACCCGCCGGGTCTTTCGCAGCGGTGAAAGTGAATACCTGATCAACGGCGAAGCCTGCCGGCTGAAGGATATCCGCAACCTTTTCCGCGGCACCGGGATCGGTACCGACGCCTACAGCCTGATCGAACAGGGCAAAGTCGAACGGCTGCTGCAGGCCAGCCCCAAAGACCGCCGGGCGATCTTCGAGGAAGCCGCCGGGATCAGCCGCTTCAAGGCGAAAAAAATCGAAGCCGAACGCCGGCTTGAGCGGGTCCAGGCCAATCTGCTGCGTCTCGCTGACATCGTGGAAGAGGTCGGCAGCCGCTATCGCAGCATCAAAAACCAGGCGTCCCGCGCCGCGCGCTATCGCGAACTGACCTCGCGGCTGCAACAGCTACGGACGTTTGTCGGATTCAAGGATTATCGCGGACTGGCAACGCGGATCGAATCGGCAGGCGCGGAGGTCGCCCGGCTGGTCGCCGAATCGGCTTCGCACGAGGGCGAGATCGCCACCGCCCAGGAACTCTCGGCGCAGCTTGAGCTTCAGCTCGAGCAACAGGTCGCCTTGAGCCAGTCGATCCAGACCGAAGTGGCAGCCGTCCGCGAAGAAATCGTTCAGACCGAGTCGCGGCTGGAACTGGAGGCCCGTCGCCGGGCCGACTGGGCGGCGCGGATCGCGGAAAACTCGCTGCGGCTTGTGGAATGCGAACAAGCCACGGCCGGACTCGCGCGCCAGGTCGAGGAAGCCTCCGCTGACGCTCGCCGCGCCGAAGCCGACCACGCCACCGCGAGCGGTTCGCTCAATGACCTTGAAGGGCGTCTGGGGAAGCTGGTCGATGAACTGGACCGTCTGCGCGGCCGCGAACAGGTCGCCCTCGCACGTCAACAGGAAGCCCTCGCCGAAGCCTCCGACTGCGGCAGGCAAGTCAGCCTGGTCTCGGCGCGGCTGGAGTCGTGCCGGCTCGAAGAACAACGCCTCGCCAGCGCCATGGCCGCCCTGCTGGACGAAGCGACCAGTGCCCGCCAGCAGATTGAGCTGCTTGACACGCGACGCGACGGGCTGCAGAGACAGGCGGAAGCTTCCGACACGGCCCTGCGCAAAGCGCGCGAAAGTGTCGATTCACTGGAAGAAATGATCGCCACGCGACAGCAGGCTCTGGCCGACTGCAAATCAAACCTAGCCGGCGTGGAGCAACGGGCCCGCGTGATCGGCGAACTGGAGAAGAAGCTCGAACAGTCGGCGTCGGGCACGCAGACCGTGCTGCGGGCCGCCGCCGCAGATCCCGGGCTGCTTGTTGTCGGAGTCGTGGCCGATCTGATTCAGGTCCACGTTCGTCACGCTGAACTGATCGACGCCGCGCTCGGCCCCCTGGGCCAGTACATCGTCACGCGCGACGACACGCTGGCCCGGCGGATCGCGCTGGGCGAGTTGCGCGTTCCCGGCCGGATCGGAATCGTTGAACTCGACCGGCCGCCGACGCTGGGCAGCGATCCCGACCGCGACCTCAGCCAGCAGCCGGGCGTTGCGGGATCCGCCTACAGCCTGATCGAAACACCAGTTCCCGAACATCAGCCGTTTCTGCAGGCTCTTCTCGGCGGAACATGGCTGGTCGAATCGCTCCTGGATGCGCTCGCCTTGCGACAGGCCGGGCACACGGCCGCGCGCTTCGTCTCACTGGCCGGAGAACTGGTCGAGGCGGACGGCACCGTGATCGCGGGTGCCCGCAGTCCGCTGCAGGGGATCGTTTCGCGTCGAAGCGAATTGCGAGCGCTCGCTGGACAACAGGAAGCTCTCAAGTCCGAGGCCGCCGAGAATGCGGCCACGCTCGCCAGCCTGAAAAAGGAGCTGCTGGCCGGCAAGGCTCAGGTCCAGCGGCTGATCGGCGAAAACGGCGCGCTCTCGGGCCAGCTTTCGGAATGCCACGCCGCACGGCAGCAGTTCGACCAGCGCCTGATTGTGCTGGAAGCCACACTGACAGCCACGCGCGAAGAAAGCCTGCGGTCCAGCAGCCAGCTGTCAGGTTTTTCCAGCGACCACGATGGCCATTGCACCCGCCAGGAAAAACTGGATCGCGAACTGGCATCTCTCCAGGCGCAGCTGGCCGCGGACCGTGAACGGCGTCTGGTTGCCGAACAGGAGCGCGCCGCCCTCGATCGGCAGTTGACCGACACCAAGGTCGTGACCGCGCGCACTGAACAGCAGCTGGGCGACCTGATCCGACGCCAGGACGACCTGCAACGGCAACAACAGGAACAGGCCGAAAGTCTTCAAAGACTGAAGGCCCAGCTTGAATCCGATCAGTTCGCCGTGGCCCAGTCCGGGGAAAGCTGTGAGTCCGGCACGGCGCGGCTGGAAGAGCTTTTTGCCCGCCGCGAGCAGCTGGCCGAACGGGCTGAGCTGGTCAATCAGCAGCGAACCGTGGCTGAATCTGAACGCAAACTGCAAGCCCAGCATCTCGGCAAGGCCCGGGCCGCACTGCGTGAACTCCAGGAAACCCTCAACGAACACAAGCTCCGCGTCAGCCATTTCCAGCTGGAACGGGACCAGCTCGCCGCACGGCTGGTCGAAGACTACGGCATTGACGTCGCAGCGATGGAAGCCACCGAGACTCCCGGGCAGGCTGGCGACCGCCAGAAAATCGACGCCGAAATCACCGAACTGCGGCAGAAGATTGCCGCGATCGGATCGGTCAACATGGAAGCCCTCGCCGAACTGGAGGCCCTTGAGCAACGCTACCAGCATCTCGACGGGCAGTACCAGGACCTCGTCGCCGCCCGGGACTCGCTGCTGAAAATCATCCAGCGGATCAACAACGACAGCCGCAAACTGTTCGCCGAGACGCTCGAGGCGATCCGGCTCAACTTCCAGCGGCTCTTCCGGCAGACCTTCGGCGGCGGCCAGGCCGACATCGTGCTGGAAGAGGGTGTCGATGTGCTGGAAGCCGGCGTCGAGATCATTGCCACGCCTCCGGGAAAGCCCAAGTTCAACAACTCGCTGCTTTCCGGCGGTGAGAAGGCTCTGACCGCGGTCTCGCTGCTGATGGCGATTTTCCAGTACCGCCCCAGCCCGTTCTGCGTCCTGGATGAAGTCGACGCCCCGTTTGACGAGGCCAATATCGGCCGCTTTATCGACGTTTTGAAAAGCTTCCTTGGCTGGACCCGGTTCGTGATTGTCACGCATTCGAAAAAGACGATGACCGCGGCGACAACGCTCTATGGCATCACGATGCAGGAGTCGGGCGTCTCCAAACGGGTCAGCGTCCGCTTCGAGGATGTCTCCGACGACGGCCGGATTTCCGATGATGCGGTCCAGCGCAGCCGGCCCGAAGAAGACGAACAGCGGCGGACCGCCTGAAGCCTGTCGGATACCGATCATTACCAGCCACTTAGGCAGGCGGCAGTTCAGGACATACCCGTCGTAACCCGACGCGTAAGCGAGGCGGGCACGTGCAGTTCCTTGCTCACGCGGCGGGTTACGGGTAGAGGATTTCCAGCCGCCTGCCTAATTCCGCGATTCTGGCGTCCGTTTCGACTCGCGACATTCAGGTGCTTCCATCAGCGCGAAGATGATCACTTCTTCGCCGGTCCGTGTGCTGATGTCGTGATGCAGGCTGAGCGTCGCGACGCCCGTGGTTTCCCGGACAAGTTTGTCCAGCGCAGGTCGGGCGATCTCGATCAGCTGGGTCCGGACCTGTTTGAGCAGATCGCGGCCCCGCTCGGAGGGCAGGGTCGTGACGAGGTGTTGCTCGGCCGCCGTCAGAACCCCTTGCAACCGGACAACGAGCAGGTCGCCGATCAGGTGGGCCCGGATCTGTTTGGGGCCGCGGCCCATGTATTCCTGCTCGAAGCGGACCATGCCGTCGCAAACCGCGGCTTCGATCTCGCCAAGCGATTTCGGCTGCTTGATTGGCTGGGCCATTGCGCGCTTCGTCGGAGTACCCCTCGCTTGTCGAGTGAATAATGCTTCAGAGTCTACCAGCACCCCTGCTTCAAAGCGCAATCCCGGCAAATCCGCGATGCGGGTCGACTTCGGTCCGTTCTTTGCGAATGAAATGCTGCGTTCCGCGGGGAACAATCATGGACTGAGAGGACCCTCCCCTTGACTGACAGGTGCCGCAGACGTAGTTTACTTCTGTCAGCTTAGCCTCAGTTCGCCCGGCCAGCCGCATCCAGCGGCCGTCCCCGAACGATGACCGCTGACTTTCGGAAGCCTGGTAAAAGGACACCCTGCCCGGTTAGGGGGTCCGTTGAACAGTAAGCCGACGTGACGAATCACCTTCAGGTGGTTCGCCACGTCGGCTTTTTTTTTGCCTTGGCCGGCTCCAGTCGACGAGGGACGGAGCAATTCCAGCCCTGGCGACGCAAGCATTTTTCCAGTTCGTTCGTTCAAGGAGGCCTCCATGACCGCCATCGCCAGCCCGGACTATCAGCAGCTCGGAAACAGCCGGGGTGCCGCCGATCACGACCACGATCTTGTGCACGAACTCAGCCGCAGGCTGGACGGATTGTGGCGCTACGACCAATACGTTGCCAACGCGGCGAACGAAGGCGACCTGCTCAAGTTCTGGGAGACCATCAAGGCCCAGGACCGGGAGAACATTGCCCAGCTCAAGCAGCTGATCCGGAAACATATCCAGAACAACTGCTTCTAGCCCATCAGGGCCGCGGGAGGCCCGCCATCATGATCCAGACCGGTTCCAAAGAAGCGAAAGAACTGGCCCTCGCGGCCAGCCGCCTCCAGTTTCAGCGGACTGGCCACGCCCCCAGTTCCGTGACAGTCGTTTTTAGCGAAGACACACTTGTGTTCACCCTGCACGAAGCCCTGACACCGATCGAACGGACACTTAGTCAGAGCCAGGAAGGTGCCGCCCGGGTTCAGGAGTTTCACCGGCAGCTATTCGCCACGTCGGTGACCGAGTTGTCGGGGGAGATTGAGAGGATCACAGGCCGGCAGGTCCGTGAATCGGCGGCTGAGATTGAAACAGCTTCGGGGTCTGTGATCCATGCCTTCACAAAAGGGGCAATGGTCCAGGTTTTTTTGCTGGAAACCCGCAGCGAGGAGTCGGCGAACGAAAAAAGTGAGTTCGTGGCAACTGTCCACCGGGCCGAAGACGACGGTCTCCGGGTGGAACCGGCGACCGACCGAAGACCTGCCCTTTCAATTCATGTACCCAAGGATGGAAGTGATGAACCAAACGACTGATCGGCTCCCAAGTGCCTGCCTTGCCCTCGTGGCCGGTATATGACCAGCCCGTTCCCCCGTTCCAACCTGTTTCCTGCCTGTTCGTTTCAACTAACTGGAGTAAAGCCATGCTCGGCACAATCCTGATTGTGATTTTGATCCTGATGCTGCTCGGAGCGATGCCGACGTGGCAGCACAGCCGCAATTGGGGCGTCGCGCCCTCGGGCCTTCTGGGGGTCGTTGTCGTGGTTGTCCTGATCCTCGTGCTGATGGGAAGAATCTGATTTCCGTCCCGCACATGCGGGCCGGAAAATTCGAGACCTGGCCAGGTCAAGTGGCCATCGAGCAACATGATCGGCAACCGGCAACGGACTCCTGGCAGATGCCTTTTCTGTTGAAACTTGCCCTTCTCGTAAATGGGCTTTGAGACGCGCCAAAGAGTTTTTTCGGACCCGCATTGGTCCAGACGCGCGTCAAGCTGGACCCAATTTTTCCAGCGGCCAAGCTGGCCGCTGGAGGACGACGGCTTGTTGCCGGCGCCAGCCGGTCCAGTCCTCTCGCATGCGAGAACGAATCTGATGTCAACTGAAAAAAACCCTCTCAACGCCGATGTTTCTGCCAGCAGCGGAACCCGGCCCCCGTCGCGCCGTTTCGAAGGCAAGATCGCCAGCATGGCCGGCGACCGGCTGGTGATGACCAGCACCGATGGCAAGGAGCACGCCCACATGCTTTCCGCCAGCACGAAAGTCACTTGTGATGGCAAGACCTGCCAGAGCAGCGATCTGAAGGCTGGCAGCCGGATCCGCGTCACGCTCGACAAGGAAGACCGCAAACTGGCCACCCGCATTGAGGCGCTCGACGCCAATCCCACGTTCATGCAGGCGAGCTGACGGGCGTTCGCCTGGAACGGCGACAGCAGCGAAACCAGCGCCGCCGTCCGGGCAGAAGCTCTCGAGAGAAGTCGCGCGTTTGCGACGACCCAGAACTGACCCACACCGGGTTGGTCAATCAGCAAATTGGCCGGGAACGAGGCAAGGGCCGGTTCCCGGCTGGTTGCTCGCCTCGCCGTCAGCCGACGACGGGTTTTTCCATCCAGAATTTCACGAAAGCAGAACCATGAGCCCACCGACTCGCGACGAAGAACTTGCCCGCGCCCGGCGCATGCCGAGCCAGATTGAGCCTGTCTCCACAGGGCGGACTTTCCTGATCACGATCTTCGTGGTCCTCGCGCTGGCGGCCGCGATTGGCTATTCCCAAGGCTGGTTCAGCGGAGTTGCCGCGGTCCCGATGGACGACGCCACCGAACAGGTCGGCGTCGCACCGCAGACGACTGGCAGTGACGTGCTGAAGGGTCCGGACGCGATGCCGAATACCGGCGCCCCGTCGACCGTTCCGCCTGGCTCTCCCGACGCCCGCCCCGCGGGTGACGGAGGCAACTGATTCATGACTTGCCCGCGGCCATCCACCGACCGGTTCGGGAGGTTGGCCTGGTGCAAGCCGCAACCTGCCCGTGGATTCCATCGAATCCGCGCGGTCATGGTTGCCCGCTTCACGCCACCGTTCGCGTTGTGACTGGCTGGGAGAAGTTATCAATGGCCCCAGCTAATTGTGCTTTGGCCGTGATGGAAGCGGACGAAACCGTCAACAAAACGATGATCCCAAAGGCAGGTGCGAAATGAATGATATCCGCCCGTTGTTTGTCTCGACCTGGCCGCCGGAAGAATGCGGGCTGGCGACGTTCACGAAGGACCTTGCCGACGCCGTGGACCAGGCGGCCGGGGCAGCTGTTTCCGAGGTGGCCGCGATTCGAAAGACGCGACCCATCGCCGACGATCCGCGGATTGTGCATGTGATTGACAACGTGCGGGCCAATGCCTGGCGGCTGGCGGCGGAAGTCGCCAACGACGGCCCTTGTGACGTGGTCAGCCTGCAACACGAGTTTGGTCTTTACCCCGGCGAATGGGGCAGCCGGGTCCTCGAGTTCATCGCCCATTGCACCAAGCCGGTGGTGACGACTTTTCACACCCTCCTGTCGTCACCCGAAGCCTTGCCAAGGCGAGTTGTCCAGAACCTGGTGGCCCGCAGCAGCCGGGTAGTTGTCATGACCGAGATTGCCAAACAGTTGCTGGCGCGGGAATACTGCGACGCGGGCGACAAGGTCAGCGTGATCCCGCATGGAGTACCGACCGTGGCAACGCGGCAGATTGGCGATCAGTCCCCTTCATTGCCGGGACTGGAAGGCCGCAAGGTGATCTGCTCGTTTGGCTTGATCAACCGCGGCAAGGGACTGGAGCACATGGTTCGGGCGATGCCCCGCGTGCTGGCGAGCTGCCCGGAGGCGGTCTACCTGATCGTGGGCGTGACCCATCCGCAGGTCCGGGACCGCGAAGGCGAACGGTATCGGTGGAGCCTGTCGGCCCTTGCGGAACACAATGGAGTCGCCGCACAGGTCCAGTTCGTCAACCGGTTTCTGGATCTCGACGAGTTGCTCAATCACCTGCGGGCGTGCGATGTGTTCGTGACGCCATACCCGGGGAAAGACCAGATCGCGAGCGGGACCATGGCCTATGCAATGGCGGTGGTAGGGGCGGTGGTCAGCACGCCGTATCTCTACGCCACGGAGATGCTGGCTGACGGACGGGGGCTGTTGGTGCCGTTCGCCGACAGTGACGCGCTGGCCGATGCGACGTTGCGGTTTTTGAATGACCGCCAGTTCCGGACGGAAACAAGACAAAAGGCACTGGCCTATGCCCAGCCGATGTATTGGCCCAATGTTGGAAAGCAGTATCTTGCACTGTTTGACCAGACGATTTCAGCGAAGGAGCACCGCTTTTCGTCCGGGCCGCTCTCCGCCGGCCGCACGGAAAGCGAACTTCAGGGCCTCTTCGTGCAGGAAGGTGCCTGATGGGTTCCCAACAGCCACTGCCGCTGGATCATCTGGATCGCATGACCGACTCAACCGGTCTGATCCAGCATGCGATTTATTGTCTGCCGCGGCGTGAAAGCGGATACACGACCGACGACAATGCCCGCGCGCTGCGGCTCTGTGTCCGGTTGTGGGATCGCGAGCCTGAACCGCGGATGCTGGCCCGGATTTCCTGCTACCTGAGCTTTCTCGAACACGCGCGCTGCCCGGTCCGGGGCTTTCACAATTTTCTGAGTTACCAGCGGGGCTGGCTGGACGCCGCCGGGACGGGCGATTGCCAGGGACAAGCCGTCTTGGCCCTGGCGGAAACGCTCACCAGCCGGCTGCCAGCGGGATTTCATTTGCTGGCGCGGGAACTGCTCAACGACATTCTTCCGATGCTAGCCGAGCTGCGCAGCCTGCGGGCCCAGGCTTATCTGGTTCAGGCTGCCTGTGAGCTTTGGCGGGCCGGGGTCGACGGACTGGAGGACCTGGACGAGATCGCGCAACTTGCGGCCGACCGGCTGGTCGACTGTTATCGCCGCTCACATCGGCCCGACTGGCAGTGGTACGAATCGCGGCTAACCTACGCCAACGCTGTGCTGCCGCACGCGCTGTTTGACGCGGCTGAGCGTTGGGCCAACGCAGACTACCTCGCCGTGGCCGAGGAGTCGTTTGGTTTTCTGGACCGCGAGACGACAGCCGACGGTGTGTTCTGGCCGGTGGGGAATCGCGACTGGTTCTCCCAGGGCGAAGCCAAATCGCCCTACGACCAGCAGCCGGTGGAGGCTTCGACCATGGCCTCGGCTGCGCTGGCCGGAATGAAAGGCGACGACGAGCGCCGGTACGACGGCGTCTTTGCCCGGGCCTGTGCGTGGTTCCACGGGCAGAACAGCCTGGGGACGCCGTTGGCCGATCCCTTCCAGGGAGGCTGCTTCGATGGCTTGCAGGCGGAAGGGCTGAATCTGAACCAGGGAGCCGAGTCGACGCTGGCTTACCTGTGGACGGAACTGCTAACCTCTTCGCCGCGCCCCGGGCAGGACTGCGATCCGGTGGCGAACAGTCAACGTGATCGGCCACGCGACGCGAAAGCTCCTGTTCACAACCCTCTCCAACCCCTTCGGGAACCAGCGTGAAGCGCGAATCTGTCCGGCCAGGTCTCTATCGCGAGCTGTTTTCCCGCCACCGCGACAACCCCATCCTGACGGCGCAGGACTGGCCCTATCCGGCGCATACGGTTTTCAATGCCGGGGCCTGCCAGATGGGGGACGAAACCATCCTCCTGGTTCGTGTCGAAGATCGCCGCGGCCATTCACACCTGACAGTTGCCCGCAGCAACGATGGCGTTTCCGGCTGGCACATCGATCCCAAGCCGAGCTTTCCGCCCGATCCGGAAAACTACCTCGAAGAAGCCTGGGGCGTGGAAGACCCGCGGCTGACGTGGGTCGCCGAACGGAACGAGTGGATCATCGCCTACACGGCCTATTCCACGAGCGGGCCAATGGTCTCACTGGCGCGGACAAAAGATTTTGTCACGTTTTCCCGGCTGGGTCCGGTCATGCCGCCAGACGACAAGGACGCCGCGGTCTTTCCCTGCCGGATCGGCGGTCGTTACGCCATGTTGCACCGCCCGGTTTCGGCCGGAAGTCTGGGGGCCCACATCTGGCTCTCTTTTTCCCCCGACCTGACCCACTGGGGCGATCACCATGTTCTGCTGCATGCGCGGCGAGGGGCCTGGTGGGATGCCAACAAGATTGGTCTCAGCCCGCCGCCGCTC
Organism: Planctomycetota bacterium; assembly: GCA_031405895.1. Lineage (GTDB taxonomy): Bacteria > Planctomycetota > Planctomycetia > Pirellulales > Pirellulaceae > BJ22. The sequence continues at coordinate 19,469 of JANOFL010000192.1, read as the reverse complement.
GAGACCCCCGACGGCTGGTTGCTGCTTTATCACGGCGTCCGGCAGACGGCTGGCGGATGCCTTTACCGTCTGGGACTGGCCCTGCTCGATCTGGAAAAGCCCTGGATCGTCCTGCGCCGCGGCGATGAGTGGATTTTTTCGCCCGAAACCAACTATGAACGGCAGGGTGACGTCAACGGCGTAGTCTTCCCGTGTGGCTGGATCCACGACGCAAAAACCGGAACGATCCGGATCTACTATGGGGCCGCGGACACCAGCCTGGCCCTGGCAACCGCGAACATGACGGACATTCTCAGCTACCTGAAGACCTGCCCCGTGCCGCCTCCGCGATTGAAGGCCGGCATGTCGATCGTGGCATAACGCTGGCCGCTGTAACGCGGCCGGCATCAATCTGGCAATTGCCAAAATCCACGGAATCCCCGCCATGACCTCCGACCCAAACTTGCTCAAACCCGTTCCTGCCCTCGAACCCAAGATCCCGAAACCGGCTCAACCGGCTCCGCCAGAACTGGCCGACAGCCGGAGCGCCATGGTCATGGTTTTCGACGATTTTGCGAAGGCGGACGCAGTGGTCGCCGAACTTGTTGCGGCCGGGTTTTCTGCGGGCAGTCTGGGGCTGTTCAAACCTGATCGAAAGGCCCGTCTGTTACCGATCAGCGGGGACGCTGTTCCCATGACGATCGGCGGATATGTCGTTGGGCACGCTTCCATGGGAGGGCTGCTTGGTTTGGGTGCGGGAACAGCGGCCGGCATTGTCGCCGGAATCACTACGTCTTCCCTTGCATTGGGTGTTGGGATGGCGGCTGCAGCCGGTATTACCGGAGCGATCATGGGCGGCGTCGTGGGTGGTGACTCTTCCAGAAATGACGATCGCGCCGATTTGCCGACCGCGCGCGACTATCAGCGCTTTCGGCGCGAAGGGAAAACACTGGTGGTCCTGTCCGGAGATTCCTTCCAGCTTGAACGCGCCCGCGCCGTCCTGGAACAAGTTCCGCTCGCCGGGACCGGCCTCCATTCGACCCAGGGCCACGCCTTCCACATCCATCCGGGCCGGGGTGTACTGGCCTTGGCACGCGGGCAAATCCGCCCCTGACCAGGAATCGCTCGTGCGGCAAAGCCCCTCATTGGCCGCTAGCCGTCAGGCGGTTGTTGCCAGCCCTGACCGCTGTCACTTGCATTCAAGGCACCATCCGTGAAACTCCTTAAAGTCTTGCGACCTGATTATCGAAAACTAGTAGCAGGACTGGCCGTAGCCGGCTGATGGATTGCAATGCCTGCAACCGTCACTGGTGGACGAGGTCCTGACGAGGGGGGATTCTGCTGACCATTGCGCGCCGCGCAGTGGTATCGAACGCGCCGCGCGGGCTGACCCGGGCTTGCGCCGCATTCTGCAAGGTCTCCCCGACCAGCCGCCCGGCCCAAACGCCTGGCCGTCCACGTTGACTTTTCCGGCTGAGCCGACCCGATCGCAGGCTTGCTCCCCCGACCAGGGAACCAGTCGCGACCAGCCGGAACTGAAAAAGTCGACCGCGGATGATGCCGACGCCCGGTCCCGGAGCAATCCGGATCGGCCGGAAGACGGAGAAGTTGCCCTGACCCAGACGCTGCGGGAGCCCGCCGACCGATCCCGCGGCCGACCACAGGGCAACGTTGTGCAGCCCTCTTCCAAGGAGGGAAAGACGCTGCATGGCGAAAGACGAGTCAACGCAAACTATGGAGAGCCTGCGATGAAGGTGTTCACAACCGGACAGGTCGCCAAGATCTGTAAGGTGGCCCCGCGCACGGTCAGTAAATGGTTCGACTCCGGCCGCCTCAAAGGCTACCGGATCCCCGGATCACAGGACCGGCGCATCCCCCGCGAATACCTGATCAAGTTCCTCAAGGAACACGGCATGCCGTTGGGCGACCTCGAAGACGAGGCGATGGCCAAAGTGCTCATCGTTGCCCAGGATCAGGTCCTGATCGAGAATCTGAAACGCGAACTGCCGCCCGAGCGGAGTTTCAAGGTGGCAGTTGCTTCGAGCGGATTCGAAGCCGGCATCCAGGCCGAAAGCTTCCACCCCGACTGCATCATCTGCGACTTCTCGATCGGCAAGATCGAGGCGATGCAGATCTGCCAGAACCTGCGCAAGAATACGGACTTCGGCGATACGATCCTGATCGCCTTGCTGCCCGACGATGGCAACCCGGTCTCGTTCGACCGCTCCGCCATCAACGAAACGTTCAAGAAGCCGTTCGACGCCAGCCTGCTGGCCGAACGCCTGCGGACGCTGATCGGGTCCCGCAAGGAACTGGTCTAGGTCCGCAAGGTAGAGCAATTGTCCCCAATTGCTCCAGACCAGGGCAGAGCAATTGAGGACAATTGCTCTACCTCCGGCCCGGTGCTTCGCCGCCCCGGACCATCGACCGACATCGCCGACATTCGCTCAAGCCGTGGCACCACCCAGTGCCACGGTTTTTTTCGTGGACAGGGACGACAGGGGTGGCGGTGTTGACCGGATGGACCGCATTGACCCGATTGAGGTCGTTGACCTGATTGACCGGGCAGCGGGCGAGTCTGAGATCTCAAATTTCAAATTTCAGAACCGACTTTCCGAGCTTGGCAAAACGTCCGCCTGGGGTTCCAATTCGGTTTCGGCTGTACCACTGGAACCTGGATTGATCTCGATGAAGACACAGGCCGTCTGCCGGAACGTTCTTTGTGCGCTCTTGCTGATCTGGGCGGGTCACTCGACCCTCGCCCAAACTGCGTCGCCCCATCAGGCGGAGATCGAGAGCTACGCCCGGCAGGTCCTGCAGGACTGGAAAGTCCCCGGCCTTTCGGTCGCCGTGGTTCACGGTGGCCAGACGGTCCTCGCGAAAGGCTTTGGCGTTCGCGAGCTGGCCGTGGAAGGAGCCGTCGACGAGCACACGCTTTTTGCGATTGCATCCAACTCGAAGGCCTTCACTACCGCGTGCCTGGCCATTCTGGTCGACGAAGGCAAACTCGCCTGGGATGATCCGGCAGCGAAGTATCTGCCGGAACTGCGACTCTCGGACCCGCTGGCGAGCCAGGCCCTGACGGTCCGCGACCTCGTCTGTCACCGCTGCGGACTGGAGACTTTCAGCGGTGACCTGCTTTGGTACGAATCGCACTATTCGGCGGACGAAATTCTTCATCGCCTGCGGTACCTCAAGCCCAAACACGGTTTTCGGGCAAAATACGGCTACCAGAACCTGATGTTCATTGCTGCGGCCCGGATCGTGGAAAAACTCTCCGGGCAAACCTGGGGAGCGTTTGTCCGGCAGCGGATTCTCGAACCGCTGAAGATGACGCGCACGACGACCTCCATCACGGAGGCACGCGACAATGTCGCTTCGCCCCACAACGAATCGGGCGGGTCAATGCGGGCCTTGCCGCAGGGCAACGTCGACAACGCCTTGGGCGCTTGTGGCCTGAACGCGTCCGCTTCCGAGCTGGCCAGCTGGTTGCGGCTGCAGCTGGGCGATGGCGAGTTCGAGGGCCAGCGGATTTTCAGCGCGAATCTGGCGTGGACCATGACCCAGGCCCACATGGCGATTCCAGTCTCCCGCGGGGAGTCCTTGCGGATTCCCAGCCGCCACTTCAACAGCTACGGGCTCGGCTGGTTCCTCCACGACTATCAGGGCCGCAAAGTCGTCAGCCATTCGGGCGGCCTGGACGGCATGATCTCGCAATCGGCGTTTCTGCCCGAAGCGGGGCTGGGGATCGTTGTGCTGACCAACAGCGAGTCGCCGGCGAGCCAGATTCTGCGCGACCGGATCATCGACCTTTATCTCAACGTGGAACCAAAACGCGACTGGAATGCCGAGGCGCTGGAGCGAAAGGCCAAAGCCGACCTCGCCGAAGCCGGGGCGAACCAGAAAGTGGAAGCGGCCCGCGTCAGTGGAACCAGCCCGACGCTGCCCTTGACCGGCTACGCGGGCACCTACCACGCCGAAATGTATGGCGATGTGCAGATCACCGTCGAGGCCGGCCAGCTCGTCCTGCGGATGATGCCGGCGCCGGCCTTTGTCGCCGACCTCGAACCCTGGCACTACAACACCTTTCGGCTCAAGTGGCGGCCGACAGTCAAGTACAACTTCCCGCGCGGGTTCGTGACGTTTTCGATCAACGGCGAGGGCAAGACCGACCGGCTCGAAATCGACCAGCCCAACAACGACTTCTGGTTCTACGAGCTCGACCTGAGGCGGAAGGAATGAGCCCTGGTTTGAGCTGACAAAAATTGAGCCTGAGGCGCTAGCCGAGAACACTGCCGCGAGCTTTAGCCTGGACCCAAGGGGATCGGCTAGCGCCTCAGGCTCAGGGGAACGCGCCGTACACACTCGGCCCGTACGTCAGCCCGGGACCTTGCCGCGCTTTTCCGTCAGCCGCGTTGCTTTGCCTGTGCGGTCGCGGAGGAAGTAGAGCTTGGCGCGGCGGGTGATCGCCGAGCGGGTCACGACGACCTTGGCGACCTTGGGCGAGTGGATCGGAAACTTCCGCTCGACTCCTTCTCCCGAGACGATCCGGCGAACGGTGAACGTCTCGCTCACGCCGCCGCCAGCCCGGGCGATGACGACACCCGAAAAAATCTGCGTCCGGCTTTTCTCGCCTTCGAGAATCAGGCAGTGCACATCGACAGAATCACCGATCTGGAACCGGGGCGGTTCGGCCTTGAGGCTCGATTCGGCGACTTTCTTGAGGATTTCCTGGGTCATGACGTTCAGGTCCGTTTGGTCGGGCGCGGGAGTGATCCATCCGCGAGTGGAAAAACATGCCAAACCTGACGCGAGACTTAGTCCGGGCCGCCAGTTGGAACAGCTTCGCATTTTGCCATTTCGCCGGTTCTTTTTCAATCCGGGAGGGAGGAGCGGCTCCCAAAGCTGCGTTTCAGGATATGGGTCTCCCGACGAAATGCGGAGAAATGACCGACAAAGCAGGAGCTTCGTCGCCACGCAAAACACTCAGGTATCAAGCGGCAGGTCGGACCGGCGTTGGCGGGTTTTTTCGGCAGCCTGGTCCCGTCGCCATTCTTCGATGGCCCGGTGATTTCCTTCCAGCAACACGTCCGGGACGGAAAGTCCCCGGAACTCCTGCGGACGGGTGTAATGGGGATACTCCAGCCCGCGATTGCCCGTCGAGAAAGAGTCGTCGACGGCGCTCTGTTGATCGCCCAGCACCCCCGGGACCAGCCGGATCACCGCGTCGATCACGACCATCGCCGCGACCTCGCCGCCGTTGAGCACAAAGTCGCCGATGGAAAGCTCGCGGGGCTGGAGCAGGTCGATCACGCGCTGGTCAAAGCCTTCGTAGCGACCGCACAGCAGGATCAGCCGCCGGGCCGTGGCCAGCGATTCCACCACGGGCTGGCAGAGCCGTTCGCCTTGTGGCGTGAGCAGGACCAGCTCGCCGGTCCCGTCGCCGGCAGCCCGCAGTTCTTCGACGCAGCGGATCACCGGCTCGACCATCAGGACCATCCCCGGCCCGCCGCCAAACGGGCGGTCATCGACGCGCTGGTGCCGGTCAGTTGACCAGCGCCGCAGATCGTGAAGCCGGACCTCCAGCAAACCATTCTGAATGGCCTTCCCCAACAGGCTCTGCTGCAGATAGCCGCTGAACAGTCCCGGAAACAGCGTGACAACGTCGAACAGCATGATCTGCCTGCCTCATTTGCCACCGAAATCCGCACCGATCCGGCTTCGCGGACTGGGTGTGCTCAGAGCAGCGGTCGGCCGGTTGTCAGGATCGAGGCCATTTGCAGAAAGTGAAGGGCCAAACCGTAATCATCGCTCTCCGGCGGATAGATTACAAACCAGGCCGACGCACAACCAATCAACAGTGACGCCAGCAGCATGATGGCAGGCAACAAAAGGGCCCTGCCCTGCATGAAACCGAAAGGCACACAATACAGGAAGGCACTCAACACGCAAATCAGGCCCTGGACAGGCTTGACGCGAAACGCGAACGTCGTAATCCAGGCCGCAGAAGTGACGGCCAGAACCGACGAAGCGATCAGGCTGATCATCTGCGACGGGATGTAGTTGGTGATGAAATCGAATGACGAGATGATCGCGACTCCCGCTCCGACAAAAACCACCAGCGCGGCGACGGCGACCAGCGCGATCAGGAACGACTCCCTGCCTTCGCCAAAGTCCACGCCGAACTCGCCAATCGGGTTCTCATCGACCTCCCGTTCGGCCTTGGCCATCCGTTTTTCGGCGTCGGTCCGGCCGTCGTCGTCGGGCAAGTCGCCTTCGTCGATCATGATGGCCGTTTCCATCTGCTTGCCCAGACCGAGGTGGTAGCCGCAGTCCATGCAGAGCACATTGCCTGGCGCGATTTCCTTGCCGCAGTTGGGGCAGGTCTGCCCAACGGGAGCCGCTTCAACGCCGCTTGTGTCCAGCAGATCGAGCAGCGGGTTGTGTCGTTGCCGGGGACCTGTGGGGGCGCTGCTCCGCGCCGCCCCGGCACCTGCCGTCGCGCCGACTTCCGCCGGAACGCCGCCCGGAAGCTGGATCACCGCCTGGCACTTGGGACACTTGATTTTTTTGCCCGCGAACTCCGAGCGAACCGAAATGGTGTGCTGGCACTTCGAGCAGGCGGCATTGATCGGCATGGTCGTGCAGTCAGGAATGGACTGAGAACTTCGTCTACGTTGTGTTTCAGGGAGGCCCTAATGAGCCGGCACGCGCTAGCGTCCGGGTTCCTCAAAGAACCCGAGGCTAGCGCCAGCGGCTCATCCAAAACTTCAAGCGATGACAAACCACTGGGTGGTTGGCTGTCATCCGGGACCCGCGGCTGTAGCGGCAGGGTCCACCCGTTTCATTTTGACGCGAGCCGCAAGCAAGGCAACGGGCAGGCTGGCCGTCCGATGGCAGGATTTTCGCCAATCTGCCGGTTTTGCGGGCCGGGAACCGATTGTCCTGCGTGGTGACGAAGCTCCCGCTTTGTCGGTCCGTTCCAGCGACGTCTGCCAGGTCGCGGCGGGGAGACACGGAGGGCTGATCCCGGCGCGCCGGGACCGCTCGCCGTTCCCCACCGACTTACCGCCCGGTCCACTCGATCTTGTGCTCTTTCAGGAACCGGTCCATGAAATCAAAGCTGATTTCCCGGACGCTGTTCTGGTTGGCACCCTGCACACCAATCGGCAGGCTTTGGCTCGTCGCAACCTGCTGGATGAAGTTCTCGGTCAGTTCTTCGGGCGACCGCCGGTCTCCGGCAATCCGCTGGATCACATAGAAACGGTCGCGCGGCAAATTGGCCGCAAAACCTGCCTTGCCGTTTTCCAGGCCACTGGCGATTTGCATGAACTCATCCGAGGGCCCTTCCACGCCGATCGGGGCGCCCAGCCCGAAGTCGTTCTGCCCACCGGAGTACCAGCTGAAGGCCCCGGTGTTGACGGCTTTGTCGCCGAAGCGCTGATTGAGCTGCTGACCGGAGGAGTTGACTTCCTGGACGATGTTCTCGGCTTCGGCCCGGGCCATGTTGCGGGCCTGTCGCATTTTCCAGAAGGCGACGACGTCTTCGCGCGCGTCCTTGAACTCGCGGGTCTCAATCTTCCTCGTTTCCTGGACCCAATACAGCCAGATGTTACTGTCCTGGAAACTCAGCTCCTGCCGGGGATCGAATTCGCGCAACTGCTCGAAAGTTCCGAACAATACCTGTGCCAGCGCCAGGATCTGTCGCTGCTGGAAGAAGACGAACAACTTGCCGATCGAGAGCTTATTCATCGCCTCTTCATCGACGAGTCCAGACTCGTTGTATTGGAGGCCACTGTCAGCTGCGAGCCGCGCGAAATCGGGCAGTGCCGGCTTGGCTTCGCGTTCTTCCTCGGGTGCCGAATCCCAGATCAGCAGGTCCTGCTGGTATTCACGAACGGCTTCCTCAAGCGCCAAGACCTTGTTCCGCATCGCCTCGCGGGCGGCCTCGGATTTCATCTGCCGCTTGATCTGGTCAGCGACATCCTTGAGCGGCTTGGGGCGTTTTTCCACTTCCGGCGTTTGGGGAAGCGATGCCGGACCAGTCAACGCACCGGGATCGGTCACTGCCGGCTGGGCCGCGGACGGATCAGCGGCTGGGGTTGCAGGATCCACGGCTGGTTCGGAGGCGTCTTCTCCGGCCGGCTGTGGCGCTGCCGGTTCCTGAACAGCCGGGTCCGCCATTTCGGGCGGCTGGTCGGTCCCGGCCGCCGGTTGCTGTTCACTCCCAGCATTGTCTGCTGCCGGCGTTTCGGCGGGCTTGTCTTCAGCTTCGGCTGGAGGAGTGTCGCCACCCTCTGGCCGGGGATCCTGATTGGCTGGAGTCTCGTCCTGCCGGAATAGCGGTGCCGCAATCAAGCCGGTTGCAAATCGGCTCATCCAACCGGCGACAAGGCCAGCCTGTCCGTGGTGACCAGGCTCCCGCGAGGTCATTTTCGCGGCTCCATCGCCACCTGCCTGCTCAGGCGTACCCGCCCCGTCCGGATTCGCGCCTTCACCGTCGGTGGGCGGAGTTTCGCCCGCGTCGGGACTCGCGGCGGATGCCTCGTCGCCCGGCTCGCCAGCGGGCTTCTCATCACCGCTTGAGGGCGGTGATTCACCGGCTTCAGGCGCGCCAGAAGCGGGTTGCTCCGGGTTGGATTCTCCTCCAGTCGCCGGAGACTCGGGGGCCGCATCAGTCGCTGCGGCGTCGGCTGGTGCCCCGGGATCGGCCTGGTCGACCAGATCCATCACGCTGGGGTCCTTGGCCGCGACCAGCCGGTCGTACTCGGCCTCGACTTCGGCGTCGGTCAGCTTGTTGATTTCGTTCTGGAGAAAGGTCTCAAACTCGGCGACCACATACTGGACATTGATTTTCCGGGGGACCTTGAATCCGGGCTCCTGCATGGTCGGATCGGGAAGCAGGTAGCGCCCCTGCCCGAAGACCGTCATCAGATCGGCGTCGGAGGGCTGCGAATCGACTTTGGGCAGATAATCGGCGATGGCCACCGGGAAGACCGTGCACTCCATTTCCGCCGTGGCACGACGGTACATTTGGGCAGCGGAGACGGGGTTGGGGATGAACTGGACACCGGTCTGGGTCATCTGCTGGAACTGCCGGCTGGCCAGTTCCAGCTTAAGGTGTTCCTTGATCTGGCTGAGCGAGAAGATGCCGCCCGAGGCGTTGCGGACGATGTCGCGCAGTTCATCGTCGGAAAGCTCGATTTCGCCACCCGAATAGGCGACATAGTCGTTGACCATTTCATCGCTCACAACGGCCCCCAGCTTGCGGGCCTCCTCGGCGAAGAGGTACCGGTTGAGCATCAGTTCGTCGGCGCGCTCTTCGTTGTATTCCTCTGTGCCGGATATCGCGACAATCGGGTCGACGAGCGGCACGATGGGCCGGCCTTTTTTCTGGGCGGCGTAAAGCTGCAGCTGTTTCAGGAATTCGACGGTCTGGAAGTGCAGGGTCCGCATCCGGGCCAGCTGGCTGCGCCGGAGGCTTCCGCCGTTCCAGCTGACGAGGACCGGATCCTCGATTTTATTCGCGCGATTGCCGGAGAAATCGCCCAACTGCGGCAGGAGGAAAACGACCATCAGCGCCACGCCAAAAACGACGAGCATGACCTTCTGGTACTTGCGAAACCAGTTCATCGGGCTGGCCATCGGGGGCGGTCTCCTGGGGCGGCCACGGTCCGGTGGCGCGAGTTGGGGTGTCTTGACAACGTCCGTTGCCAGCAGTTAATCAGTCTTGCCCGCTGGTCAGCCCGGCAGTCGAAGGAAACGGGCGCTGGGTCGAACGGCAGACCCTGAGCATCGAAAACTGTGGCCGGGCCCGCTCGATCAGCTGTTCGGCACGCTCCGGAGGCTGAAAAGCAGGCCTGCCCCGGCAGTCCGTAGCCGGGATGGGCTGGGGGCAAACTGCCCGTCACCCGCTTGGTCGAAAAAAAAATCTATCGCCCCCCGGACGCCTTTACAATGCCAGCCCGAGGTCAGGAATGGCCCGGACTCCTCCCGTCGCCCGATCCATAAAGCCCCCGGTCGTACATGCCGCCCGCCAAATCAGCCTCTGGACGCCACAGCCTGGTGATCGTTGAATCGCCGGCCAAGGCCCGCACGATCGGCAAATACCTTGGCAGTGGATTTGTCGTCGAAGCGAGCATCGGGCACGTTCGCGACCTCCCTACCGGTCGCAAGGACATGCCCGAGGAACTGCGGAAAGAAGACTGGGCCCGGCTGGGAGTCAATGTCCGCGAACGGTTCCAGCCCTATTACATCGTTCCTGCTGAAAAGAAAAAACAGGTCGCCAAACTTCGCCAGGCGCTCAAGGACGCTGACCGGCTTTACCTCGCCACTGACGAAGACCGCGAAGGGGAAGCGATCAGCTGGCACCTCCAGGAGCTCCTCAAGCCCCGTGTTCCGGTCCACCGCCTGGTATTTCACGAGATCACGAAATCGGCCATCCAGCAGGCCCTTGAAAATCCGCGTGAAATCGACGAGGGCCTGGTCAAGGCCCAGGAAACGCGCCGCATCCTCGACCGCCTGTACGGCTTCGAGATGTCGGAGTTCCTCTGGAAAAAAAGCCTTGGCCGGAGTGCCGGCCGTGTGCAAAGCGTCGCCGTTCGCCTGATTGTCGACCGCGAACGCGAACGGATGGCGTTTGTCGCTGCGGCATGGTGGGACCTGCTCGGACAGTTTCAGACCGGGGCGCGCGAAAACCTTTCCGCCGGCCTGGTCGCCGTCGATGGACAACCGGTCGCCGAAGGCAAGGATTTTGACTCCACGACTGGCAGGCTGAAGGGCGATCGCGTCCTGCTGCTGGATGAAGCCGGCGCGGCTGCACTCGCCGCCCGGCTCCGTTCTGCCGAGTTCCGCGTCACCGCGATCGAGGTCAAGCCCTATACGCGCCAGCCGGCCGCGCCGTTTACCACCAGCACGCTGCAGCAGGAGGCCAACCGCAAGCTCGGTTTTACGGCCCGCCGGACGATGAATGCGGCCCAGAGCCTCTACGAGAACGGGCACATCACCTACCTGCGAACCGACTCGACTTCGCTCGCCAGCGAAGCCGTGACGGCGGCCAGAAATCTTGTTCGCGACGAGTATGGCGCCGACTTTCTTCCCGATGCGCCGCGGACTTACGCGAGCAAGGTCAAGAACGCCCAGGAAGCCCACGAGGCAATCCGCCCGGCCGGCACGCCCTTTGAACTGCCGCGCGAGTTGCGCTCCAGCCTCCGCGACGACGAATTCCGCCTGTTCGAGCTGATCTGGAAGCGGACGATCGCCAGCCAGATGACCAACGCCCGAGGCCGCAACATCATCGTTTCCATCGAAGGCGGCGGTGCGACTTTTCGGGTCTCGGGAAAAACCATCGATTTCCCCGGCTACCTGCGGGCCTACGTCGAGGGTTCCGACGATCCGGACAGCGAACTGGCCGACCAGGAAGTGATCCTGCCCGACCTCCGCGAAGGCCAACCCCTCAGCTTGCAACAGCTGGAAACCAAGTCGCACTCCACCCAGTCACCGGCCCGCTACAGCGAGGCGGCCCTGACCCGCGAGCTGGAAAAACGCGGCATCGGCCGGCCCAGCACCTACGCTTCGATCATCGACACGATCCAGGCCCGCGATTACGTCAGCAAACGGGGTAGCGCCCTGGTGCCCAGCTGGACCGCTTTTTCAGTCACGCGGCTGATGGAGGAACACTTCTCCTCGCTGGTCGACTATGAATTCACGGCCCAGATGGAAGACTCGATGGACGCCATCAGCCGCGACGAGGCCAGCAACGTCGAATACTTGCAGAATTTCTACTTTGGCAACCACGCCCCCGGCCTGCGCGCCCTGCTCGATGACAAGATCGCGACAGTCGACGCGCGGGCAATCTGCACTTTTCCAGTCGGACCGGGTCCTGACGGCGAACCGGTCAATGTCCGGGTTGGAAAATTCGGCCCCTACCTCGAACATGGCGCGCGGAAAGCGACTCTGCCCGAAGGCCTTGCGCCCGATGAACTGAAACTCGACCAGGCGCTCATCCTGCTGGAACAGTCGCAGGCCAGCGAAGAGCCGCTCGGTCTTTGTCCGGCTACGGGTCGCGCGGTTTACATCAAGGCCGGCCGCTTCGGGCCGTACGTCCAGCTCGCCGCCGAAAACGAAGACGAGAAACCCAAGAACTCTTCGCTGCTCCCCAACATGCGGCCGGAGGACGTGACGCTGGAGGTCGCGCTCCAGCTGCTGTCCTTGCCGCGCGAACTGGGACCCGATCCGGCGAGCGGCGAGACGATCAATGCGTTCAATGGCAAGTTCGGCCCGTACATCAAGGCCGGTGCGGAAACCCGATCCTTGCCGCCCGGGTTGTCCGTCCTGGAAATCACGACCGAACAGGCGGTCGAGCTGCTCAAACAGCCCAAGGCCCGTGGCGGACGTGGCCGCGCCGCGCCGCGCGAGCCGCTTCAGACCTTTGCCAATTCGCCCGTCACTGGACAGCCAGTCCGCCTGCTCGACGGCCGCTATGGCCACTATGTCACCGATGGCGTAACCAACGCCACCGTGCCGCGGGGGACCAGCCCCGAGTCGCTGACGGCGGAACAGGCCTTTGCCTTGCTGGCAGAGCGGGCGGCCGCGGGACCATCGAAAAAGAAAGCCAGGTCAACCCGAGGTGGGCAGTCGGGAGCGGCGAAAAAACCCGTGATAAAAAAAGCGGTGACAAAAAAAGCCACGCCGCGGAAGAAGAGCTGACTTCTCGTTGGCGGCATTGGGCTTAGCCCGCATTTCTCACGAGGGGATACCGTTCGAGACAGACTGTTCCTGGTAACCCGACGCGTGAGCGAGGAATCTGGCTGGTTCCGCCTTGCTTGCGCTTCGGGTTACCAGTTGTTGTGAGAAATGCGGGTTAGGTCCGTCCGCTTCTGTCGCGTCGTCTCTTCCGTCCCGAAGGGCCGGCGGAGTGTAGCCACGGGTGAAGCGCAACCCGTGAAAGGCGGTCGCGCATCACGCTTCCGCCCCGGAGGGTGCGGCGGAGTCTGTATTCCTGTGCGAGCGCCCGGAAAGAAACTCCGTCGGCCATCCGGGACGATTTCACTTACGACGAGACTGTTCCACGGGTTCCGCGATGCCCCAAGCCGCATCGCTCCACCCGTGGCTACACTCCGCCGCACCCTCCGGGGCCAGATGCAGAATGTAATGAGTCGTCCCTGCGGGTAGGCACAACCCGGATTTAGGAAGTTCATGGGCCCACGCGAAGCGACGATTGAAGCATTTCAGCAATTGCACAAACAGGCGAGATGCGACCTTTCGCGTCAAGGCGAACTGACAGTACATGAAGGTCGGGACCAAGGTAGCAAACTCGTTCCCAAAGATCCAAAAACTCGTCAAACGAATCGGCGAACTGCGGAAAGGGCTGATCGGGGAATTCAAGCTCGTGGTCGGAGAAAACGACCGGCGGATCAACAATCCCATTTCGGCAATCCAGTCCGATGGCATCTCCATTGGTCAGGCGGCTGAACACGAGTGAAGACAAGAGCTGTTCGCAAGACACAGCTCCAGGAAAGTCCTCGGCGACGCCCCATTCGCGGCAGTAGTTGAACCCTTCTTCAACGGGTCGGATCGGATTCTGGAAGTAAATTCCGCCAACGCATTCAATGCAGTCATTGAACGACCAAGCCGCTTCCCACCACATGTCGACTTGGGCAGCATGGTGTGTCGAGAAAACATACAATCCTCTCGGGATCTCGATTCGGGTCGAATCAAGATAACGGTCAAGGAGTTCTCGATCCATGGGAGCTTCAAATGTACCGCTGGCTTTCCAAATGTCTTTGCCAACCCGCGACTCCAACTGGCGAAAAAATGTTGTCGCGCGTTCAATCCAAAGCGACATGCTGAGTTCTTTTCGATCGGAAGTTCGGAGTCGCCGATCTGTAGTTTCAATCAGATTTTCCACTCGCCGCGAATCGCCGGCAGCACCAGTTTTGACGCTTCCGGATCGTCGAGGATCAGTTCTTTCTCCGAATCCCAGCGCATTGGCCGGCCGGTGAGCATGGCGATGTTGGGGAGGTGGCAGAGGATGGCGGTGCGGAACCGCGGCTGTCGAAGAACTGAAATGTCTGGCTGTGGGAGCCGCATGGTCGGGATCGCCTCCTTTCGGGCCTGGCGACGTCATCAGCCTCCACTGGGCTCACCGTCGGCTTCGGCCTCGGCTGGCGGTGAGGGTTCGGGTTCTTTGACGCTGGAGTCAGCTGGTTCGGTGGATGGGGGAACGGCTTCATCGTTCTGGGCTTCGGCGGAAGGCCATGACAATGGGAATCCCGCAGCCTTGACTGCGGTTTCCAGCAACCGGGCCCGCAGGATGTTGCCGACATACTGTGCGCCGTCGGTAGCGCGGTAGGCTTCAAGGGCGGCTGCGTAGTCGCGAATGGCTTCCGCCGAACGCCCCTCGAGGTACTTCATGATTGGCATCCAGCGCGAAGTGTCATCCCGCTGTTGAAGCCGCTGCAGCCAGTTGCCACAGGAACTGACGTTGCCATGGTCGAAGTGACTCTGGGCAAGGAACACGCCGACATCCCGGCGCACCAGGCCCATGTTCTGCTGGACGGCCTGCAACTCCCGCTCAAACTCCGCCGCGGACTGGTCGGCACCCTTGCGAATACCGAGCCGGTTCAACGTGATCGTGTCGAAGGCGATGTTGGCGATCGCTTCATCGGAATAGAACAGGGAATAGAAGCCCTGCACCGCGCTGACCCGGCGGCTGTTTCGTTCGGTGTTGAAACGGCCGACAAAAAAGACGTTGCGGGCCGACCGGTAGTCGACGAACTGGTCAATGTAGGCCTCGTCGAGAAAGTACCACCCCAGCCGGCTGGCGACTTCCTCGTCAAACGAAATCCGCTGCAGGGCCTCGCCAACGACTTTGCGAAACAGATGCACGTCGAACTCGACGCTGGACAGCGTCACGGCAATGTTCGGCTCAATCGCTTTGATCGCGGCGATCGTGGCACCTGGATCGTCGGCCAGAACCAGTCGCTGGTCGCCGATCAGCCGGTCTTCGAGAAAACGCATCCGCCGCGAAAGCGACTCGGGTGAAGCGAAAATCTCGCCCCGCAAGCCGTCCAGACGGTCGCCCTTGATCCAGTACTTCGATTCGTCGCGGTTGGATTCTTCCACCGTCAAATCGAGCGAATCGAGCAGGCCGGGGGTTTTTCGCACGTCCGCCAGCGTGGCGATCCGGCCCGGGCCAGTTCCGGGGACAGGCAAGCCGAGCCGCGTGTCAAACAGCCACGCCTGGCCACCAATCAGGGCCGCCACAGCCCATGGTTCGTCGCCGCAAACAAGCATCACCGTTTCGATGCCCCGCTGGCGACAGAGTCCCGAAAACAGCCGGGCCTTCTCGACATAGTCGCCGCGTCCGTAAACCAGAACCTGCCAGACAAACCGCCGGTAGCCGAGGCCCGGGACGCCCAAGCTGGCGGGCGAACCGCCTTCGACATCGACCAGCCGCATGTTTGCCAGATCCGCTTCCGCGGTCGGTCCTGGCAATTCCAGCTGGATGTTCCGGGCGGTCCAGTCGAACAGAACCAGCGCTTCGCCCAATTGCGCCGCCGCGGCAGGGTCGAGTTCCGGATGCAGTTGGGCCACCAGGCTGGCGACAGGTGCCGCGTCACCCTCGGCCGGCCGAAAGTCCCCCGCCTGCAGGCGAAAAAGCTCGAGATGGACCAGCGAATGGAACTCGCAAATCCGCTTGGCAATCGTCTTCATCCAGGAACGGCCACGGATGAAATAGGGGTCGGTGGAAACAAACTGCTGGTCGGACCAGGCCGCTACGGCCGGCACGGACTTGAACTGCTCCACCAGCGGCGCTGCCTGCGGATCGGGCTGCCAGCGCTGGCTGTCGTCCGCACTCGCGCCACCATCCTCGACCACGCGGTTGAGCCAGCGGTTCAGGCCGCCCGAAATCTTTTCTTCGTACTGGCGGTTGTCGTAGCTCGCGTCGCTCGCGGCCAAGCCCATCGTCCGTTCCAGGTCGCTCACCTGGCGCGTCCCCAGCTGGGAATCGACAAGATCGAGAAAGGGATCCTGCTGTGGCCGGCACCCGGCAAGAAAAACGACGAAACCCAGCACAACCGGCGCCAGTCCGGCCCGGGCAGCACGGTGGATGAAAAGCTTGGTCACGAGAAAATCAATCCCTGAAAAACGTGCGAATCACAATCCAGTCAACGCCGGCGGCTCAACCGCTGTTCAGCACCACTGCGCGGATTTTCACCAGTTTAGCCAACAACTGGCCAACCTGATCGAGGGGCAACATGTTGGGGCCGTCGCTCGGTGACTGGTCGGGGTCGGGATGAGTCTCCAGAAACACGGCGTTGGCACCGGCCGCGACCGCAGCCGCGGCCAGGACCGACACCATTTCGCGCCGGCCACCGGTCTGGCCACCCCCCGAACCAGGCGTCTGGACGCTGTGGGTTGCGTCGAAAACCACCGGCACTCCAAGCGCCTGCATCTCAGGAATGGCGGCCATGTCGTTGACCAGCCGCCCATAGCCGAAAAACGTCCCGCGCTCGGTCAGGAGCAATCGCCGGTTGCCGCCCGCGACGATTTTTTCCGCTACATGCCGCATGTCGCCGGGAGCCATGAACTGGCCCTTTTTGACATTGATGGCCCGGCCAGTCGCGGCTGCGGCAACGAGCAAGTCGGTTTGGCGGGCGAGAAACGCCGGGATTTGCAACAGGTCGCAAGCTTCAGCCACTGGCTTGACCTGCGCCGACTCATGTACATCGGTCGTGACCGGAACGCCCAGCCGATCCTTGACCCGCGCGAGCACCCGGAGTCCTTCGTCGATGCCGACGCCGCGAAAGGAACCGCCACTCGTCCGGTTGGCTTTGTCGAAAGACGCCTTGAACACCAGTGGCATGCCGGCCCGCCGGGCGAGCTCGACCAGGGACTCGGCGATCCGCAACGTCAGCGCTTCCGATTCGATCACACAAGGGCCGGCGATCAGGCCCAATTCCGGACCGCCAAATCGGGCCTGACCAATTTGAACCTCCGAATCGAGTTCCATCGCGCTCAACACCTGGACAAGTTCTGACCGTTCCACTCGCCGCGACCGGTGGCAGCTGCTCCTGGCATCCCGCCTGGGAAACGGCCAAAGATATCAGATTCCCGGTTTCGACTCGTGGTCTGTCAATTCTGACTCTTGGGGTTGGGCGGATCGAAGCCTGAAGCGCAAGCGAAGGACGGGACGCCGGTTGCTTCGCTTGCGCTTCAGGCTTCCATCCCCAAATCAAGTGTTGACGGAGCACTTGTCTCGCCGTGCCAGCTGGGCATTTTTCCCGGCCAAAGGCTTCGGCACAACAAGGAGCCGGACGCGCCGTGGCAACGCTTCAATCCGCAAGGGCAGCCACCCGCCAGGGTCGCCATCGAGCTGATAGGGCACCGGTTCGGGCGACTCGATCAGAATTTTTGCAGCCCGCGCCAGCTGGGTGGTTGTCCAGGCCCGGTGACGCCGCAGAAAAATCGTGGCGATGTAGGCCAGACCCGGTAACAGGCTGCCCCGCCGGAACGTGCAGACATCCAGCAGGCCATCTGCCGGATCGGCATCGGGCACAATCGGCATGTTCATCGCATAACGCGGGACATTGAAAACAAACGCCCATCGCGCCGGCCGCAATTGCTCCCGGTTGTCACAACTGACATGCAGCGGCGCGTAGGGATAGTTCCAGATCGACTCGAGCGCGGGGAGCAGGTAGTCCCAGCGCTGAATGTGACCCTTCCGCCGGCTATGCGTCCGGTGCACGACATCAGCATCGAAACCGCAACTGGCCATGACGAGGAACAGCTGCCCGTTGGCTTGACCGGCGTCCAGCCAGTGTTCCTCCCCCCGCAACACCGACTGGACAACGGACGTTTCGCTCCGGTCGATTCCCAAATGGCGGGCCAGCAGGTTCTCCGTGCCCAGCGGATGGACCACGATCGGCAAACCGGCCGGCAACAGCTCGGCCATCGTCCGAACGGTTCCATCGCCACCGACGGCGACAAACGCCCGCAAGGATCCAGCCTGATGACCGGAAATCGCCCAGTCGGCGGCTTGCCTGATCTCGGTCGACAGCTGAACATCGAGGCCTTGATCCGCCAACAGGTCCGCCAACCGTTGCACCTTGGCCCGTCGGTCGCCCGAACCAGAGCCCGGGTTGAAGCCGATAACCACGCCTCGCGGTTCGGTTTCGCCCAGCGCTATTCGTTCCGCAAGCGGCATGGTTGGGGGTCGCGTCATCGCATCCTGTCGAACGCCTGCTACCTTCCGGCCCGCCGCGACTGCCGCACTTCGCTACAACCGCGGCCGGTTCGCTGCATTATTGTGCGGCTGAACGACCGGGCAAAGATGGAGCATGTCGTTCGGGCGTGGATGCCGGTCCTCAGGCAACTCTGCCGGATTGACGGGTCACAGGGCGAAATCGCGACGAAATTCACGGACTTGTTGGCCTGGCACGGCGTTCGCGATGTTGATTGCCCGGCTCCCCCTCGGGGGAGTTCGACAAGTCCTGTGAAAAGTCCAGCGTACGTTCCCGGCCTGGTTGCCTTGCCCCTGATCAGGCCGGGTGCCGGGATCGTTCCCGGTCCGCTGGCCACTCTTCACGCCAGGGACTTGTCGATTTTTTTGCGCTGTCGCGCCCACCATCCCGGTCGGCTCAATTTGGCTGTGACCTGACCGGTTCTGTCGCCAACCTGACGTGGTTAAGATTCGGCCGTTGCCCGGCAGTTCTCGCCGGGACCGGCGACTTCTCCAATTTCATGGGGGCCAGGCAGATGTCCAGCAATCCATACTCGTCGCCGGTTCAGGCCGGCAAGATGGGGGTCAATCCCGTAGCGTTGCACCCCATGCAGCCGCTTCACGATGCGGCCGGATGGCTGTCCCTGCTGGGATGGGTGAACATCATCATGGGCGTTCTCTACTGCCTGTCGATCGTTGGAATCATCGTCGCCTGGATATTCATCTGGCAGGGCATCCTGCTGAAGGGCGCTGCGGAAAAGCTCAAGGGCGGTTTCGCTTCCGGGGACAACGGCCAGCTCCATGAAGCTTCCCGAAACGTTTCGACCTATTTCATCATCATGGGGATACTGGCGCTGATCGGATTGATCTTCATGGCGCTCTACGCTTTGTTCGTCATTTTCATGTTTGCAACGGTGGGTTTCCAGATGTTCAGGTAGGCCAGTTAGCGCGGCACGAGCGGGCCTGATTCACCGTTTGGCAACCGGACCGTACAGGTCGGGCCGGCGGTCGTTGACCCGGTGGACTTCGTGCCGGCCGGGAATGTTGATCAAGTGCTTTTCCCGGGCAAAGGCCGGGTCAATTTCGGCGAAAATGATCTCCTCGCGATCGTGATCGGCGATCGCCAGTGTCGCCCCGCGCGGGTCGCAGATTCGGCTCTTGCCAATGAAGCTGTAGCCACGCTCGTCCCCGACCCGGTTGGCGGCGATCACATAAACGTTGTTCTCGAGTGCTCGCGCTGGCGGGATCAGATCGGCCGTCCGCC